>JBDTUE010000043.1:0-22566 GCA_040007895.1 Saprospiraceae bacterium
TTTACAAACATTCTATCAAGCAAATGTGTGCATTTAAAAAAAATGTGGAAGTATAGTCAGAAAAATTAAAACATAAAATTAATGACGATTAGATATATATTAATTTAACATATAGGAATAATTCAATTCAATTATTTATTGAACAATAACTGTATGTATAATTTAAAATAATTATAATTTAAATTGTTAATTTTTATACATAATTGATTATGAAATTTAACATTCCTTTGATACCTTCCAGCGTGAATTTGTTAAGAAATAATTTTCAACTTTTAAATTTTCCGATTTAATAAGTAAACAATAAAAAATAGTACTAACCAAAAACAAAATTCATAGAATAATTGATTTTTGGTTAAATAAACAACTATTATTTATTTCATTCCAATCAGAAATTATTAAAAGTAAATGGTTAATAAATTCATTAAAACTAGACTTACACATTTATAAAAAGACCATAAATAATAAATTACATCAACGATTTATTCTAGTTGCTTATTTATTGAATGATGTATTTTATTCTTTTGTACCAGCAAAAGCAGCATCTACTATTTATTAGTCAGGGTCTCACATCAAATTAGCCGGTCATATTGAAAAATATGGATAAATACTTATTTATCTATTGAACCAAATTGATATGCTACGTTATAGTTTTGATGTAAAAAATAGTTTAAGATTTACGGCTGCCCTTGTGGGGATTATTGGAATTACCTGGTTTGTTTCAGCAGCCGTAAAACAGGAAAATTTCCGTAAATTAATGATGATGGATCCCTGTGATGTCGATCTCATTGAAATAAGTCTCACGGATGTCACCGGACTATCGGGCAGGCCTAATTATAATAACGGACAGATTTGTTCATTTGCAGATACCGTCCAGTATATAGTAGCGACACCGGGTTTGGTATGTGACCTTGCAGCCCAGGTCTCTTTAAATTTTCTAGAAGTGCAATTGCCGGCAGGATTTGAACCTGGAGGATATATCAATGTATCAGGTGGAGTCGGCGGATATACGATGGCAGATTATAGTGTTACTTCATTGTTGCCAGGTGGTGCATTAATTAATTTTAATCCAAATGTAAAGATCGATCAGTCTCATGCGATCACCATCACCCTTACATTGCTGCCGAATTGTAAAGCAATTGATTTATCACCTCCCATACCAACGGCTAGGCTTGGATTTACCCGTCCTAACAATTCAATAGGAACAGTAACACGACCTGGCATAAATCCACTGGTATTTTATGAACCATTCCTGAATATTCTTGGGGTCACGATCACTCCGAGTCAGAATGCTATACCTGGTGATACCCTTTGCAGGCAATTATCTATTCTTAACAATGGTCAATTTTCAAGTTTAAATAATTTTACGTTTGTCGATGTCTTTAAACACCCTTATGATACCATTTTATCATTTGAAATTACTCCAATAGAGAATGCTATTCCAGGAACTCCGATTGATGTATTGTCATCCATAGTCGTCAATGGAGATTCTCTTTATTTAAATATACCTGCATCATTATACGGCGGGCCTAATTCCGCCTTTGAGGTAGATGGTGGAGTACAAATCAGGTATTGTTTTGTAACAGCTTGTCCGGCCGGTGAGAATTTAAGTCGCCTCAAAGCGAACTGGGGTTGTGATGGAATGATCTGTCAGCAAGCAGAAGCTACATCCCAGGTCAATATTTCATTTAATGGAGATCCATCTATTGCGTCCTCTTTTGCTGTATTAAATCCTATAGACCCTTGTGACGGTTCCCCGATTCAGTATTGTTATAAATTTTGGAATGAAGGATCAGAAATTGAACCCGGTGAAGGGGTTACAAAAACTATGGTGGTCAGTTACCTTCCACTTGCACCTTGTCCATATTTAAATTATACCAATTTTAAATTTAGCCTTAATGGAAATCCGGTGGTTCCTACTCTAGTAGCACCAAACCAATATGCAGTACCCAATATTCATATTGCAGTAGATACATTGGTTTTAAAAATTGATGTATTGGCTGTTGATCTTGGTCTGACACCGGATTGCAGCTTTATACCCACAATCCCACCGAGTACTTGTTATGATCCATCGATCATAGTTTATTACAGGGATTTGTGCGATAAAGTCGAATCAAAACAATTTTATAATAGCTATTCTACTTCATTCCCCTGGGGACAGCCCATTATTAATGCGGAAGAGGAGCTATATGAATTACCATCTTATTGTACCCCCGGACGTTGGGTGACCCGGATGTTTAATCAAAGTGGTATTTCCTCTCCATTTACTGAAGCGAGAGATATCATTGTATTTGTACGTAAGGAAAAATGCAATCCTGATTTAATCGATTATATTAATTATGAATACAGTACAGACCATCTTACCTATACTCCAATCAACATTATAAATATAAATTCAATTACAGATCCTGATTTTTATATTATTACAATTCCAGCCGTAACGCTGGCTGCAGGTGACACTCTTTATTTTTCATACCATATCCAGCTCAATGGTGTGAACGATGATGTACGATGTGAACCCGGATATCAGAATTGCACTATTGATAATCATAACCTGATAGATATCAAGTTTTCCTATAAAAACTGTTACGGGCAACGATGGGGACAAGAGTTAGATTTTCCACATGATATAAAAGATTACGCAGTTAATCCACTGGGTGACCCAACCTATTACAGGCTCTACCCATGTCCCGGAAATGAATATATAGGTTATAAGTATAAACATGTATACTCAGGTATCTCCTGCCCCAAAACCAGAGTTTATTTCATCGATAAGATCGTACCCAAAAATGGACTCCAATGCGCAGTAGCCAACACAGCCAGTACCATGCAGGCATTCGAAGCATGGGCACAAGGTGTGGTTACAACCGATTTTTCTACAAGTGTAATCCCTTCGATTGCCGGAGATACTTTTGTTGTGAGAATTAATGGAGGATTAATCGAAAATAGCGATCCGGCTGAGCTGCTGACGTTTGCTTTTACAATGAGTAGCAATTGTTGTCCTGAAAATGGATTTGGTCCACAATACACACACAATTTCCAGGTGATCTATGAATGTGATGATGAAATGGATAACAATTGTTTTTCATTTGTACGAAGTTGTGATAATGTAACCTGGGATTCTCCGTGTGCAATAGATCATCCGGTGCCTTATTGTCATGATGTATGTTTATCCACTACATCACTGGATTTAATCCGGGCTACCGGAGGACCTGAGGATAAAATGCCTGCTAATATTGGCTTACCCTGTGATATATTCAATATGTACGCCACCGGAGAAATAAGTATCAATGGAGATTATGATCCAAATTGTCAAAGCCTGGAGATCATTCTTCCCAAAAACCTTCCACCCTGTGACACATTTGAGCGTGTTTACGTTGATGTAACCCCTGGCCCTTATCTTGAATATGCAGGGGATGCCGGCTTTTATTTTACAGACAATGGAACCGGGTCATCAGGATGTGTCAATCCTTCTGGTATATTGATCTCCACACTTCCAGGAGGAATCATTCGGTTTGATGTAACAGCTTGTATCACTGATCTTACCTTGGTAGGTTTTGATGATATATTAGATTTTTACGCTAATTGGAGAGTAAAACCATCTGCAGAAGATTTGACATGCGCGGAAGATTTTGTTCTCAATTACAAAATGAGTGTGACTTTCAATGCTGTTTTTAAAAGTGGCAAACCTGTTTCAAAATGTTTTCCTCAAAAAAAAGACGCCAACTACAAGGTAGGATCCTATGAAGCCGAATTATTTTCAACGATCCAATATTTACCCGAGTGTAAAATAACCGGTAATGTGATCATGAATGATGTATGTCATCATGGAAAGATATTTGAAGATACCAGGCCGCCTTTTATTTTAGATTCAATAGTCTTGTCTATATCCAGCGGCGGTATTTCTTTTAATAATGATTTACTATCCACCTTATTCGTTAAAGGTCTGTCTGGCCCTAAAGCTATTGATATTGACCCTTTATCTGTTTTAGTTTATAAGACAGATCAGGGAACACAGGTAGTATTTACAAACCCCGGAACATGGCCTGAAGAAATAGGAGGACAATCAGAGTTTGATGATTCCTTATTTTGTTTGAAATATAATTTAGCGTTTAAGGAATGTTATGATTTTACCAATGATGTTGAAATTACTTCCAGAGTTTATTATCAGGGCAATGGAGGATGTGGACCTTATGTATTAGAAACTACAGAAGGAGCTACCGCAGAGAATGAACCTTCCGCTGTCCTGCAAAGTCTTTCAACTTCAACTGTCATTGCTTCTTCTGATACTGTATGCTGGGACATTCGGGTAGTGAAATCAAGTTCTGCAACCTACACGTATACTGTTTTTCAAATTCCAGCGCCCTTAACGCTTTTGTATGTTTCCGATATTACGGTGGATCCCAATCATCCTCTGATGGTGATGCCTCTCGGCGGAGGTAATTATTGGATTCAAAATGATAAAGTCAGTTTCCGATCCTTACGAATTTGTGCTTTATATACCAATTGTGATAATCAGGAAATCACAGTACAGACTGGATGGGCGTGTAACAATTATCCGGATGATCCTCTTACAGGCTCTTATGGAACCAAGGGCTTGTGTCCACCAGATTCAAAAGTATTGAAAGTAGAACGTGCTCCTTCTGCCATGCAGGTAGCCCTCACCCAGCAACCGCTTGGCCCTGTAGATTTATGTGATACTCTTACTTTCGAATTGCAAATTAAAAACCCATCGCAAGGCCCTAATTTTTCCCAGGTATTGAATCTTTATATTCCAGGTCCCGGATTGACATTGGTACCCGGCACTACCTGTATTGCACATCCGGACACCGTACTATCACAAGCTGGTCCTGGCACTTATGTTGTAGTTCCTGATCCGGTATTTTCAGGTACAAGCACCTTTGGAGATATTTATCAAATAGATTTTAGTACCCTTGGTGGTTTAGTTCCATCGCTGTTTAATGGTGGTATGGTCCCGGTATTGCCTGGCGTTTCTACTCCCGAAAACAACCGTAATAAAATACGGGTAAAATTTAAAGTCATTTCAAGCTGCGAATTTATTTCAGGATCCCGGATTTATTCGAGAATTGAAGCTGTCGACAGATGTGGTGCTTTATTGACTGATCAAAACGAAGCCAGTGAACTGATTGCTATTAATGGATTGGATCCACGGAATTTTAACCGCAACCTGATCACGATATTACCCAATACCCTGGGAGCTTGCAGCGGTAGTCAACAGTTGACGATTAATATAGAAACTGCACCTGGTGATGTACAATTGGATGAATATATCTGTATCACTTTACCAACGGAATTTGCATATATACCTAACAGTGCTCAACCGATCAATCCAATGAGCTGGGACTTGACTTCACCTGATTCTATTCCCTTGGGAGGTGGACTTACAAGATATTGTTGGCCTTTACCTGTTGGCACCCCACCCGGTGTACTAGCTTTCACGGTCAATGTAAACATTGCATTAGATGCAGCTTGTGGAGATTTTATTGTGCAGGCGTTCAGTAGTGCCAGTGACACCGCAAGATGTAAAACTGCACCACCCGGAGCTGATGCTTGTTTATTGAGTATTCAGACTAGTCCGGAAGCTACTCAGGTAATCACTATTTTCCCATCTTTTGAATTGAGACCCGACCGGTTTAAAGCAGAAATAAATTGTGGTAAAGATGATTTATCGGTGACCGCGGATATTGCCTTTACTAACCTTGGAACTACGATTGCTCCTGGAAATGATGTAATCATAGAATTTTTCTTTGACGCTAACTTGAATGATTCGTTAGATCCCGGAGAAGTAAAACACACAGTAAATTATGCTGGTGGTGCATTTTCTAATCAAACGATTACGCTGGAAGATATCCAGTTTAATATACCTTTTAATATGGTTTGTCCTCTATATGTTTCCATTGGTGGACAGTCTTGTTCTTGTATTTCAGAACCTGCATTACTAAGCGATATTATGACCATGGATATTTGCAGTAATAACCCACCGGTCTGTGACCATACGAATTTGGATTTATTATGTAGTCCATTGCCGGCGGGTATCGGACAATTCCTCGAATTCAGTTCGGTGGAAGATCCATCCTTGCAGTATCTCAGCGGTATCGGCACTGAACAGGTGATATTTAATGGTCCGGCAGGTACATATAATTATACGGTGACTTTGCACCTTGGTACTTGTGAGATTACGAGCACCTGTGCTGTTTCGGTACTGGATTGTCCTTGTTCATTTGATCTCACTGCATTGACCGGACCTTGTGATATCAATGATGTATTTGATATCAATGTATTAATACAAAATCTTACGAATACAGGGAATACGTATGATGTATTAGTAAATGGTTTAGTTGTTGTTGACGATCAACCTTACCCACCATTGCCTGCTGACGCTGATAATATTACTATTCCGGGTTTTAGCGGACCTGGCCCATTTACTGTCCTCGTCCGTGACAACGGTGATGCCACCTGTTTTCAATCAGTAGAAGTAATAGGACAAGATTGTACTCAGGACAATTGTGTGATTACGCTTACACCATATGTTTCTCAATGTGATCCTAATTCAGGTACTGCAAAAGTAGTAGCCTGGCTAATTTATAATAATGTAACAGGAAGCCAATACACCGTGGCAATAGACGGTAACCCGGCAACTACATTTAATTATCCAACCCTTCCATCCGGATCAACTTTGATTGATTTAGGTAGTCACGCACTGGGTACCATTCATACGTTTGTAATCCAGGATATTATATCGGGATCTGCTTGCCAGGCTGTAGTTCAATTCCAACTTCCATTGACTTGTTCAGAACAAGAATGTCCTGAGGAATGCAAGGTGATATTACAAGATGCAACTGTCTGCGTGGGAGATACTTTATTATGCGATCCAACTTTCAAGGTTTGTGTTCAACAAATATGTCAACAATCAGCTCCATTGTGTCCCGGCCCATTAACTAATAGACAGATCATAGGATGGAGGTATAAACTCAATGGAGGTGCATGGATGGAAGTTATGTTTGACCCTTCATGTATACCCGATGATAAATGTGTATTCACTAAAAAGGAATGTCTTGATTCGATTAATAAAAGATTAGCACGGTTTTGTATGCCGATCTGTTATTATGACAGAGTTGATAATGCTACACTTATTCAACGCTCTACCTGTATCTCCCCGTTTGTATCTACGGAGGGTAATATCAAAGGTGAAGGACCCCTTATTATTTCTTTCCCCAAATTGGGTTTATTGTGTTGTGGACAACAATTGGAGGCGGAAGTAATCTTATATGAGCCCGTAAGAAAAATGACAAGTACTCTTCCTTTCTTTTATTCCAATGAACAAGGAATGAATTGCCCGGATGGAAGTGTTCCAAGGACAACCGATAATATCATAGATCATTGTGAAAATGATGTCATCTACCGATGGACTACAACCGGTGGAGGCATTATAATAAATCAAAGTACTGATTCTGCTTATTTCCGTTGGGATCAACCCGGTATGTATGAAGTTTGTCTTGAGTTGATCAATCCATTAGGTCCAGACTGTGTGCCCATCAAATATTGCAAAACTGTTACAGTGACTAGTGATAATCTCAATGCCAGTCTATTTATCGATCAACCTCAGGATTGTGCTGATCAAACTGGTACTGTTACAATAAATTTTGAAGAACCTGCAGATATTGCGAGCATTTTGGTATGCGATGAAAATGGTGAGGTTCTCAATAAGGATAAAGGATTTTTTGGCAAGCCTTATTTTGGAATCCATCTTTTTGATGATTGCGGACGGTTTTTTACAATTATCGAATTGCTAATATGCAGATTGACCTGGTGTGAAGATATAAACAATGAAATCATTCCTTATCCATGTGAGGGTACTGAGATGACTGTTACTGGAATCCAGCTTATTGTTTCCAATGCAACTCCTAAAGTTCCCACGCTCAATAAAGATAGTTGTTTGTTAGACCGAATTGGTTTCACTGGAATTTCCAAAGTGGGGTTTCTGCAATATTGTATTAGCCCGGTAGATCCGATGGATCCGGATTGTATTAATGGCGCCGGTACTACGTTTGCAAGTTTTGCAGACCTGGATGGGACGACATTTGAATTAAATAATACTGAAATAGATTTTGTTCCGGATTTTCCAATACCCAATATTATTACGATTCATGTCGAAGATGCCGGTAATGGATTCTTTAAGATATCTACTACACCACAACTACCTGACGAATATTTCATGTTAAACTTTTTGACGAATTTATGTGATGGCTGGTATCCTGTGTTTGTACTGAGCAATTGTGTAGCTAATTCATTAACCATTGACCTCAAGCCCGGCTGTTATGTAGCGAAAGTGAAAGGAAAATGTGGAGATACTGCTTCATATGATTTCTGTGTTAATGAAGCACCGAATGGAATAGTACATATAGACAAGTCTATAGTAGATGCAACGGATTGTATGTCAAATAATGGTCAGCTAAATGTCACAGTATCGACCAACGGTGTAATAGATTCTTTGGCGCTTTGCGGTCCGAATGGTTTGAGAGTGTCTTATAATGCTGGTAATAGTAGCACGAAGGTAAATACTCAATTTTTGGATCTTGGAGTTGGTGCTTATGTTTTCAAAGCATATACCCGTTGCGGTAATGACTCTATGTTATTTAATATTCAAAGTGGGAAGGATAGTGCGATCATAGATTCCCTGATACTTTATCAATATACTTCTTGCATTGCCAATGATGCATTTGCGCAATGGAAAGTTATAGCCAGTTCACCGATTGATTCATTAGTGATATGTGGTCCTCAGGGTTATCGCAATAGTATGACTTCTGTAGTATCAGGACAACATTTTTCTATCGGACCTCCTTTGTTGTTTGGATCCTATATCATCAAACTTTATACAAATTGTTACTATACAGAAGAGAGCTTTATTATAAATCAACCGGTACCGGCTGCAGTGATGGAAGTGGCTTGCAAACCGGAAGCTCCATTGACTTGTGATGCCCTCGGTAGATTGTGCCTGGACATTAGTTATTTCCCCGGTGGATTGTTTTCTCCGGATTCAATCATTGTCGATGGACCGTCTCCTATCTTTTTTACAGATCGTTCAGGGAATAACAATCCTTGTTACGGGCCATTACCTCCCGGTACCTATGAAGTAACTGTATTTAATTGGGATATCTGTAATAATCAAACGCTTACTTGTATCATTCCCGAAAGTAATAACCAGGTAGAAGTCATCGCCACGTCGACACCTCAAATACCCTGTGAGACATTATATCCTGACAGTATAGTTTATTTTAAGGTATCCTATTCTTCCATTCCGCCTGCATTAGCGGTTACCCGTATAGACTGGATCAAAGATGGTGTGGTAGTTTTAACCGACCTGACACCTGGTGGTGGTATGGATTCGATTCAAGTGAATAATGGATTGACTACTCCGGGGATATGGTGTGCAGTGATTTATACCGGTGTCGGAGCTTCCTGTCCAAAGGATACAGTTTGTATTATTGTAAGCCAGGAACCTTGCCCACCTGATTGTGAAATCACTATCGATACCTTTGGGATAAAAGAACACATTGATTGTAATGGACCAGAAACCTTCGATGTACAAGTAAAAGTTTGTTTTTCAGGTACCCTTGTCGATGATACACTGGACTTCGAATCGATCAATGCATTCGGACAATCATCAACTGCGGGATATATGGTCAGCCTTAATGATGGCCCAAATAAACTCAGCGACTTTACTCAATTCATACCGAATCATCAGCTTTGTGATACCCTTATATTCTCAGGACTCAAAGCAGGAATTCAGTATTATTTAAATATTGATTTTGGTATTTTGATAGATCAAAGTTATGACGGTGTATATGATAATTTTGAATCCCAGTTCTGTTTTGGAGAAAAACAATTCAGCTTAGACACTACTCCTCAATTGGATTATACCCTTGAAGTGGAGACGCTACCTTCCCCATGTGCAAATATGGATGGTAAAGCAACGGTTGTAAAAGTTAGTGCATTGGGACTGGATTATGATCCAAATAATTTTACGTATATATGGAAGCGTGGGTTTACCGTTTTACCATGTACTTCCCCGGAGTGTACCGGGTTAATACCTGGTGATTATACGGTTCAGATTTCAGATGCAAATGGATGTAAAGATGGTACTACGGTAGTAACGATATTCCCAACGGATGGAATGAAGATCTGTCCTTTATCCATTTTGTCTGGAAATAATTGTGGCGATTGTGATGGTGAGATTGTAATGCCGGGTACGGACATTTACCCTGGAGTGAATTATGTAATTCGCGATGGTGAAGGCAATTTAATAGAGCCTGAAGTTTCACCAAATATTTATATAGGTCTATGCCCTGGTAATTATACTATTTATACTTATTTGGCGGGTGCTAATAGTTGTGTTGGAGTCTGTGATACTTTTATTCCGGTATCCAATGATGGATTATTAATTGAATTAACTTCATTAGCCGGTTCACCATGCCTTCCGGATGATGGAAGGATCATAGCTACAGCGGTCGGAAGTACTCCGCCTTATAATTTTAATTTGTTTACACTGGCAGGAACGCCATTGTCAAGTATATTGAATGATCCAGATGGTGTAGTGACTTTTACAGGGCTTGCACCGGGTGAGTATAAAGTAGTGGTAAGTTCTCCATCAGGAGGAGGAACATGTATGAACATGGCTGACCTGGTGTTGAAACCCAATGAAATTATTATTACCGTCGATGATATTGTGTTGAAAGGAATAAGCTGCTTTGGAGCAAATGATGGAGTCATTACGATCAATGATCTGTTGCAGAATGGTGAGGTATTATATGTGAAAGGTCCTTTGCCTTCCATCGGTATTCTTGCAGCATTTAATTCAGGCTCCGGTAGTCCATATCAAATAAGCGGACTAAGTCCGGGAACTTATCAATTGCTGATTACCGCAGGTGCAGGTGTGTTTGCTTGCCAAAAATTAATTGAAGTTACTATCCCACCGTTGGATCCGGTTGAAAGTGAAATTATTATTACAACACCTACAATTTGTGGTCTGAATAATGGAAATATTCTTGTGATTCCATCTGGAGGAACAGGTCCATATCAAATAGTATGGGATAATCCTGCATTGATTGGTTTTAATCCTGCCGGATTGGGAATCGGTCAATATGGATATACTATAATTGATAATAATGGTTGTTCATCTCAGGGTGAAGCTGAAATCTTTATTCAGGGATGCAGTGATCCTTGTCCTGTCATTACTGTGGAAATTGCGGTAGTCGAACCACAATGTGGCTCTGCCAATGGTAATGCATTAGTGACAGTATCGAATGATGCAGACAATTATAATTACCTGTGGAGTACCGGTGAGACAACCCGGGAGATCAACAATTTATCAGCGGGTATTTATCAAGTTATAGTTACTTCTAAAAATCGTCCTGAATGCAGTACAGTAAAAGATGTTTACATCGGAGAAATCGATGGCCCATTATTGCATCTGACCGCAATACCGCTGGATTGCAATGATCCGGGAGGCGATGCAGGAGTATCAGTTAATGTTATTATACCCATTGGTCAATACACCTATACCCTGTCTATCGATGGTAATGTTGTAGAAACCGATGTGCCATCTCAATTTAAAGACTTTAAATTATTGCAGGGTCCTGGTAAATACTGTTTAACCTTAACGGATGAAAATGGATGCCATGACTTTGCATGTGTCGACGTGGGGATCATTGGTGATCTGGATATCGAAGCTACTGCAAGCCAATTTTCAGGATGTATTAATGCAACTGGAAGAATTAATATTACAGTATCCGGGGGTGTAGGTCCATATAGCTATTATCTCAATGGGCAATTCCAGTCGACAGCTTTCAATACATCTATAAACATCAACAATTTAGCTGGTGGAGAATATCTTATAGAAGTAACCGATGTTCATGGGTGCCGTGGACTAGATACGACCATTATTTTAACTGGAGGCGGACTTATGATAAACCCAGGTGATTGGACAAACAGCAGCGCTTTTTGCAGCGGAGACCTGGGCAAAATTATCTATACCAGTTCTACGACAGATAATTCTATTACTTATTATTTATACCGGACGGGAGGAAATATTCCGATTGATTCTGTCAATGCATCTTTGTCTAAAGTGTTTTCAGTACCTGAAGGTGGATATTGGGTTAAATGTGTAGATGTCAATGGATGTATTGATGTTTTAGGAAACTTACTGATTACCGCTCCGGATCCATTAGACTTTTATGTTTGGTACAATGATCCTACTTGTACCGGGGAAAATGAAGGAAAGAACGGATTAATCAATATTATAGACATCGTATCAAATTATAATGAAGATGATCTCGTATTTGAGATTATCAAAAGTGCTGATACGATAAGGGGACAAAGAGAATTGGATCATTTAGCTCCGGGTACATATGAAATTAGGGTATGTTATTCGGATGATTACGATGTTTTGTGTTGTAAGAGCAGGGTGGTAACATTACAAGATCCCGGATGCCGGTTTGATCTGGCTTTGCGTAAAATAATTGATTCGGGATATTATGCAGGTCCATTTGGATTTGGTGATACCGTAAAGTTCTCCATTCAATTATTTAATCAGGGCACTTTCCCGGTAAGCTCGATGCACGTGGTGGATTATTTGCCGGAGGGTATGGAGTTTATCGCTGGACTTAATCCGAATTGGGATGATACGGATCCGCTAAACCCAGTATACCATTGGGGAGGTAAAACTTTATTTGAAAATGAAAGTGATACTATATTCATATACCTAAAATTGAAAATTCCCCAGGTATTTTCACCAGCTTCTTTTGTTAACCAGGCAGAAATAAGTTATGCAGAAGACGATCAGGGAATTGACCGGAGTAATGATGACATTGATAATATTATGGACAGTGATCCAAACAATAATGGAGGAGGTTTGGCCGGGAGTGAAGCGGATAATGAGATCGATGGAGATGGTACCGGTGACCCGGGTTCGATCTATAAAATAACTGATCAGGATAATGCTGACCCTGCATTCATTGATATAGTTGACCTGGCATTGTCTAAGTATGTAAATACGTTATATCATGGAGGTCCATACCGCATTGGTGATACAGTAAAATTTGATATAAAAATTTTCAACCAGGGTATCATACCATTTGACAGTATTGAAGTCATTGATTATTTGGGCGGAGGCTTAGAATTTCTCGCTGATTTAAATCCTGGATGGGATGGTTCATTAATTCCGGATCGACCAGTATATCATTGGGGAGGTGATACCTTATATTTTTCCGAGGAGGATACCATCAGCATATATGTCAGAGTGAAGGGGCCATCTGGTGTCAACCCATATCTGAATAGAAGTGAAATTCAATATGGCCGGGACACCACCGGCAACGATGATCCTGGAAGAGATGGAGATAGTAATTGGAACAATAATCCGGATGATGATGGAGGGGGTGTGCCGGGAGGAGCTTCAGATGATGAAGTTAAAGGGGATGGCTCAGGTGGACCAGGCATGGATGATCCTGCCCTTGATGAAGATGATGAAGATCCTGCTTTTCTGGAGGTTTGTGGTGATGTAGTTTGTCCACCGGATACTTTAGTGACTTGTATTGCATTATTACCGGCGATTGATACTAACCAGGTCATTGCCGGTTCGGTAATCCACATAAGTAATGTAATAGACTCGGTATCCTTATTGGATTCAATTTGTATAAATCAAAAAATCATCTATAGGATTTATGAAGCTACTAATACCTGTACGAACATAAACAGATGTATTCAGATCATCATCATACGTGATACCATCATTCCGGACATTGTTTGTCCTAACGATACTATAGTGGATTGCACTGCATTAGTTCCTTTATTAAATGTGAATCTTGTACGTGGAACAGATAATTGTTTTGGAACGGTGTTGATCGACTTTGTGAAGGACAGTGTATCAGCGATCGATTCTGTTTGTATAAATCAAAAAGTGATTTATCGAAAATACCTTGGAGTGGATGATTGTATGAATTCAAATACATGTACACAAAAGATTACAGTCAGAGATACCATCAATCCGGTATTAACCTGTCCAAAAGATACGTTAGTAACCTGTACTGCTTTAATCCCTGCACCGGATGCAAGCCTGGTAACGGGAATAGATAATTGTCTTGGAAATCTATTGATGGCTTTTATAAAAGATAGTACGTCGGTAGTCGATTCAATGTGTATAAATCAAAAAGTGATTTATAGGAAATATTCCGGAGTAGATGATTGTAATAACTCATCCATCTGTTTCCAGAAAATTACGGTGAAAGATACTATTCCACCTGTCATCCCTGATCCTGGTAATATAGATACGGTAGAATGTGGAGATATTTTTGATCTTGTATTTCCGATTGCTTCGGATAATTGTGGTGGGTTCATACCAGTGCATTCTGTATTTTCAATTAAAGACAGTACGTGTCCGGGTAATTATACATTATTGATGGTGTTTACCGCCAGCGACAGTTGTGGTAATACGACGGTATTCAGAGATTCAATCATTAAGATTGATACCATTAATCCCTCTATTACTTGTCCACCAGGACCAGATACCATTTTGATAGCTTGTGGTTCAGAATTCCCCTTGCCCTATACGAGTTTGGACTCCTTCTTACATTATGGCGGCAGCGTGTTTGATAAGTGTTGTGTAGATTCCGTTCAATTTTCTTCACATAGCCAGGTGGTACTCGATGGTGATTTTATTATTATTACCAACACCTATACTATCAAAGATTGTTGCAGTCATGGAGATAGTTGCATTCAGATTTTCAAATCTCCTCTTTGTTTCCTGGATCTGGCTTTAAAGAAAGAAGTGGATGGTCCGGAACCTTTCCCGGCTATGGTAGGAGGGAATGTACCATTCAAGATTACCGTGTACAATCAATTTTTCATTCCGTCTGATAGTATTAAGGTGATCGACTATTTACCAAGTATTGGTTCCACTGTGATTACTCCGGGCTGGACAAATAATGGTGATGGTACTGCTTGTATTACGCTGTCCAGGGCCAATGGATTATTACCATCCACCGGTCTGGTGTTTAATGATTCAATCGTAATCTACTTTACAATTAAATTAGGACTGGATGTATCTATGGCTGTATCAAGCAATACTGCGGAAATATTTTCAGCCCAGGATACATTCCACCATTATTTAACAGATATAGATAGTGATCCTGATGGTATACTTGGCAACGATCCTACTATTGATAATATCGTAGATCAACTTCCACCTATAGACGAAGATGATGAAGATCCTGCACTTTTCTTCATCTGCAGTGAACTCGTTTGTACGGGTCATATCAATGCAAGTATGGATGAAGATTGCGGAAAATGTTTTGTGGCAGCTGATTTTTTACAGGGATTATTATTACCAGATGAATATTATACTATTGAATTGTTTGATCCATCGGGTAAAAAATTACAAGGTAATTGTGTTGACAGATCCTGGCTTGGGTATACACTCACCTATAAAGTAACTTCAAAAGCGCCATGTCAGGTTAACAGCTGTTGGGGTACTTTAACTTTAGAAGATAAAATGCCTCCATTCCTTGGTCCGATAATAGATACGGTGACTTGTTTTGAACTGAATCAATTTCTTAGCAGATCTTATAAAGTACCTGACAATTGTAGTGATTCTGCAATTGTAGATATAGTAAGTGAATCATTTACAGACTATGGGTGCGATAGTGTTTTATTACAGGGAGTAGTGCACAGACTGTTGATTGCTTCAGATATATGGGGTAATACGGGAAGTCTTAATCAGACGATCTATGTCCGCAAAATCAGTTTGGATAGCATATGGTGCGCCAGAGATACAACTATTGATTGCAGTTTAGACGTGGTCAACGGCGTATCTATAAAAGATCCATCAAGAAGCGGTGCGCCACATGTAATCATCAATGGTGAAGCAGTCTCACTTTGGCCGAATAATGTAAGTTGCAAATTAGAAGTGATTTATCGGGATGAAGTCTTTGCTTTGTGTGGTAAGTCCTATAAAATACTGAGACAATGGTATTTCAATGATTGGTGTACTGGCAGAGATTCGATCTGTAGACAATGGATCCAGGTAATAGATAGGACCATTCCTCAGATCCGGGATACAGTATTGCCGGTATATTATTCCTCGCCTCACGATTGTGGACAATATGTGGACATCCCGCTATTGAGTGCTACGGATTGTAATACGACGAGCCAGTCCTATGTATTTAAATACGTTGAAGAGGGAGTATTAAGAGTACGTAGTGGCAATCTGCCGGCCACCCATATCTGGTTGCCGGTGGGCAATGATACCATTGAAGTAAGTGTTCTGGATGCATGCAATAATCTGAGTAAAGGAAAGATCTATATCAGAGTTCAGGACAATACACCACCGACACCGGTTTGCGATGAATATACCCAGGTGACAGTAGATCCAACTTCCTGTTGGTCTTCTGTAGCAGCAAAGGATTTGGATAATGGAAGTCATGATAATTGTTGTAACATCTTGCATTTTGCAGTTGCGTCTATGGAGAGTATTTCTTATTGGACTAATTATTGGAATACAGCAATAGAAAAGGAAGTAGGTACAACAGCTTATTGGCAGAGAAAACCACAATATGATTCCGCTATAGTTGAATGGATCAATTGTTATGTATTTGCTGATAGCATCCATTTAACAGAATGCGGTACCAAACAAGTAGTCTTGAGAGTTTATGAAGCCTGTGGAGTGCCTTTATATGATCCTCATGTATTCCCGTGTAGCAATCATGCATGGTTCTGTTATAACTCTCCTGTAAACTTCGGTTTATTCCGTGCTGATTTTAATTTCAATTGGTTTGATCCGGCTGGAACGAAATCCTGTGATTACAGACCCGATCTCGGAAGTGCTGAAAGACTGATGGCCAGGTATGTTTCTTATTCCATGAAAGGATATTTCAATCCAAAATTTTATGGTGCTACCCAAAATGATCCATGTAGTGTACCATTCTATTTTCCTCAGCTTCCTACGCCTGGTAGAATTACCAACGACGGACTCGTACCCGGAACCTATTGTTCCAAGCGCTTATACAATGATTGTATGGTCAATGTATTGGTCGATGACAAACAGGCTCCGGTAGTAGATCATCTGGAAGATGTGATAGTTTATTGTGATAATGCACCAGAATGGGCAAACTATCCGGACTGTGACAGTCATGGAGAATACTATAATGCAGGTACCTGGCCGGGAGAATTGAACTATAAAAATATAGTATATGGTTATTATGGAGGCGGCACGAAATACGATGTCCATCTGGGTGCCGGAGATCATAATGATCCACAAGCTTGTGAAGAGAATAAAGGCTGGGCACCGATCTATTGTAAATCCTGGTTGTATCTCGATTCATTTTCTGTCCCTTTGGGAGACAGAGCAGGTCCTATTAATCCGCTCGACTATTTTGAAACACCGGTATTGATTGACAAAAAACGACCATTGAATCATGTATTGAAAGCCAATGAATTTACATTCACGGATAATTGTGCATTGAATGATGCAACGTTAAAACATATAGATAACGGAACGATCAATGGGTGCAGTGAAGGCTGGATCCAGCGTATCTGGACTATAGAAGATCAATGTGGCAATAAAGTAACGGCTACCCAAAAAGTGATCGTCAAACACAGAAGCGATTTTGAAGTGTTGTTCCCTAGAGATACAACCATGACTTGTGACTTCCTGAATCGAACAGATACGAGCGTAATAGGAGCAGGCAGTCCAAAGATTTTCGATGATGAATGCGAACAAATAGGTTTGAATTATAAAGACGAAATCTTTACCATAGTAGTTGGAGCCGAAGGCGGAAATCCCCTCGGGAATAGTGCTTGTTACAAGATCGTACGTACCTGGACATTAATAGACTGGTGTATCTATGATCCGAATCAACATGATCGTAATCCAGATGTCATCGTGGATGACCGTCATAGAGCTAACTCTACCAATCGGTCTTGTGTATATCGCTATCTGAAGGATAATAATGATGGATATATGAAATATATACAAATCATTAAAGTCATAGATGAGATAAGACCTAAACTAACATGTACTGATCAAACAATATGTATAGAAAAAGATTGTACGACATCCGTCAATATTCCATTGAAAGCAACGGACAATTGTTCTGATGTTATACGGTTCAGAGTAGATATGACCAGGCCGGATGGAACTCATGATATACGATCGGATATTACAGCGATTACCGGAAGTAATTTTTCACCAGGCTTGTACAGTATCCAGGTGATAGCTAAAGATCAATGTGGTAATGAAGATACTTGTGGTATGAACCTGACGATCGTTGATTGTAAAAAACCCACACCGTATTGTCTTAATGGAATCGCTACCGTGGTGATGCCAGGCACAGGAAGTATCCAGATCTGGGCAAAAGATTTTGACAAAGGCAGTTCTGACAACTGTACATCGTCAGATAAACTCAAGTTCAGTTTCTCGAAAGATCCTTTAGATGCAAACAAAACGCTGACGTGTGCAAATATCCTGAATGGAAAAGAACAATCTGTACAAGTAGAAATATGGGTGACAGATGAAGCCGGTAAACAAGATTTCTGTTCCACTTATTTATTATTGCAAGACAACGGAGGTCAGCCAGGCGGAACATGCACTGACACTTCTGCTGCATTGGCATCTATCACTGGTAGATTATATACCGAAAACCAAGAAGGAGTAGAATTTAGTAATGTGGAAATCAATGGACTAAACTCATTAGTAACTCCGGGCTTTAAAACCTTATCTGATGGAAGGTATTCATTTAATAGTATACCAATGAGTTCAGCAAAGAGTATAAGTGCATCGAGAGATGATAACCCTATGAATGGTGTATCTACCCTTGACCTTGTTTTGATACAAAAGCAGGTGTTGGGAACAGAGAAATTAAAATCTCCATATTATATGATCGCTGCAGATGTAAATTCAGACGATGACATTGATGTAGTGGACCTGGTGGAGTTACGTAAATTGATACTGGGGATATATGATAAATTGCCAAATTCTCCGAGTTGGAAGTTTATACCAAAATCATATGTATTCCAAAATACCGAAAATCCATGGAAGTATCCGTCAGAGGATAAATTTGAAAATATAATTCCTAAATCTGCCGGAAATATGGTAAGTGATTTTATAGGTATAAAGATCGGTGATGTGAATAATAGTGCTCAAGCTCATAGCCTGATGGGTACGGAGGTGAGAAATAATGAAACAGGATTAATCTTTGAAGTAGAAGATCAGCTGTTTAAGACAGGAGATTTGATTTCTGTTCCATTCAGATCACCCAATTTTAAAGGAATTACAGGATTTCAAGGAACGTTACAATGTACGATGTACAACGGACAACGTAACGAATCTACATCGTACATCGTACATCGTACGTTGGACATTAATCCCGGATTGCTCAAAGTCAACAACCAAAACTTTGGTACTCGTTGGGAGCAAGAAGGGCTGATCACGATGAGCTGGAATACAAATACCAGTATTGATCTTAAAGACGATGAAGTATTATTCACAATGAACTTTATAGCCAAAGCATCCGGTAGATTATCAGAAGTACTTCGTATTGGTTCACAAAAAACAGTTGCTGAATCGTATGAAGGCAAAGGAGAGTTGGGTAATCTGAGTATTCGATTCATTGGAAAGAATGGTAAAGAGATCGCAGGTAAATCAGAATTATTCCAAAACTATCCCAATCCATTTGATCAGAGGACGGTGATTGGTTTCAATATTGCACAAAACATGCGTGGGGTTTTAAAAATTACAGATATTACCGGCAGATCTATTAAAGTAATAGAACAAGCCTGGACGAAAGGATATCATGAAGTGTGGTTTGATAGAAATGAAATTCATGCTACAGGAATATTATACTACAGTTTTGAAAGCCTGCCTACCGGAGCGACAGCGCAGGCAGGAAAGAACTTCAAAGCAGTGAGGAAAATGGTGATAGTAGATTAAGTCATTGGCTGAAGTCAAGTTTGAGGTGAAGCATAGAGGGAAAGCTCTTGACTTCACGGGGTAAGCACAACATACATACGCTAAGAAGTCAAGATCTGTGCGCCAGGCAGAGCACAAACCTGACTTCTACTTTTAGATGGCTTTTTTAATGACGGGAAGTTTATATATTTTTATAGCATTCATGAAATATTATTTAGTCCTTTCAGTATTGCTGCTGAATATTTACTGTGAAGCACAGGAAAAATTGCAATATCATATTATTCAAAAAGATCAAAACGGGTTTATAATTCCCTGGAATAATAAGGATGTTTCGATAGCTTATGATCAGGTCATTCAAAAAGTGTGGCACTTTTGGGATTCTATGAGAACAGACATGAATGGATTGCCTTATTATATGAATCACCAGGTTTGGAGACCTGATCGGAATGATCCAAGGGGTTTAGGAGGTGATCAATTTGCCATGGCTTTAGAATCCTGGCGGTTGCTTTACGCTTATACAGGCAATGAAAGAATAAAAGAAAACATGCGATTTATGGTCGATTATTATTTATCGCATGGATTATCCAGACCGGATGATCAATGGCCTTATTTACCCTATCCATATAATACCCTGATTTATTCAGGAATTTATGATGGAGATATGATACTGGGTAAAGGGTTTCTTCAACCGGATAAAGCCGGATCATTTGGAATTGAATTGTTGCGACTGTATAAAATGACAGCCGGTGAGATTTACCCCAACATTACGAGCGAGACTTATCTACAATCAGCCATCCAGATTGCAAATACATTAGCTACTCATGCCAAAACAGGTGATGCAAATCATTCACCTCTTCCTTTTAAAGTAAATGCAAGAATAAGTAGTATTGGGGCATTGTATGAACGAAAGCCGGATGGCAGCGCTGATACTATTTTAAGCAATTATACAAGCAATTGGTCCGGAACACTGGAATTGTGGATGGAGTTAACTTCAATGAAATTGGGTGATACCGTATTATATAAAACGGCTTTCAATAAAGTATTTGACTGGATGATGACGTATCCAGTAAAAAACAATCGATGGGGCCCTTTCTTTGAAGATGTTCCTGGTTGGAGTGATACCCAGATTAATGCGATCACTTTTGCTCAATTCATGATGAACCATAGAGATCTTTTACCTGATTGGAATAACCAGGTAAAAAATATTTTTGATTGGGTGTATACTAACCTTGCGAATAAAAAATGGGATGTTTACGGAGTAAGTCCAATTAACGAACAAACAGCCTACCGGGTTCCTGGGAATAGCCACACATCCCGCCAGGCTGCTGCGCAATTGCAATATTCTTCTCTAACCAGCGATCCATCATGGACAGACGCATCCATTCGTCAATTAAGTTGGGCAACTTATATGGTGGATGATGATGGAAAGAATAAATATTTTCAGGATGAAAATTGGCTTACCGATGGATATGGTGATTACATCAGACATTATTTGAAGGCAATGGCATTTCATCCGGCATTAGCTCCTAACGAAACCCATCTTTTGTATTCTACTTCTGTCATTCAACATGTATTTTATAAAGACCAGGTCGGTAAGTATTATTTCCCTCCACTCAAGGAAACGAAAGGTCTAATCATTAACTATTCATCGTTTGATCTCCAGGGTGAAGAATGGATTCGATTAAAAGAAAAGCCCGTTAAAGTATTATTCGACGGCAAACAAACGGATATGAATTCATCTGTCTTGGAATGGTCAGTATTGAGCTCAGGAGGTATTTTGAAAATCAAAAGGTCAAACGTAAAAAATGTAAGCTTGTATGGAAACAATTAAAAATGAATCCGGAGACTTACCTTTAGATTTTAATAAATGAATGACAAGTACTCAGAATTAAACGCAGAAAAGATATTATCTACACTGCACAGGTTGGAATTCCGGATCAGGGAAAGATTTCCTAATTCTAGCTTACTGGATGTCTGCCAGGAATTTAATATGATCGCGAAAGAACTGGAGCTTCTGGCCTACACACTTAAAAAACCAATCTGGTGGGTTCGCATCAGTACCTGGACTTTTGTTGTGACCTTAATCTTTATATTAGTGGCGGGAGTAAGGACAGTGTATCATTCAATGCATGTGGATCAGACGGGCATTTTAAGGCAACTTTCTCTTTCTGATTTGTTTCAAGCCACTGAATCTGCTATCAACGATGCAATATTTTTTTCATTAGCGGCTTATTTTATGATTACTGCTGAAACAAGGATTAAACGAAGAAAATCATTAAAAGCATTGCATCAGCTACGCAGCCTCGCTCATGTCATCGATATGCATCAACTCACTAAAGATCCCGTCATCATTACTAAAAATTTACCAACCGATTCCTCTCCGGAACGGATCATGTCTCCATTTGAATTATCCCGGTATCTCGATTATTGTTCAGAGATGTTATCTATCATTAATAAGATCGGTGCCTTGTTTTCACAAAATCTACTGGATGAAGTAGTGCATCGACATGTGAACGATCTTAGTGAATTGACAGTAGGGTTGAGTGCAAAGATCTGGCAGAAGATCATGATCATGGAGAAAGAGATAAATT
>JBDTUE010000044.1:0-22527 GCA_040007895.1 Saprospiraceae bacterium
TGATTTCGGATTTCGGTGAAATTCGTCATTCGTCATTCGAACCATTCGTCATTCGAATCATTCCAAATACAATTTAAACTCTACTCTTCGGTTAGTAGCTCTGCCCTGTTGTGTTTCATTGGTTGCTATCGGTTTTGCCTGACCATAACCCCTGGAAGCTACCCTGCTCCAGGCCATTCCTTTACTGATCAGGTAATCCCTGCATGCCCTTGCTCTTTGTTCACTGAGTTTTTTATTCGTATCAGGTGATCCGGTATTATCCGTATGTCCGGAGATTTCTATTTTATACTCAGGATAGATGGTAAGAATTTTTGAAATCTGGTTTAGGATTGGATATGAATCGGTGCGTAGCGTTGCACTATTGTGTTCAAATTGAACATCACGCATTGCTATATTTAAAACATCTTTATCCTCCTGTTTAATTTCAGGACAACCTTTATTGGTAATAGGGCCTACTGTATTAGGACATCTGTCTTCTCCATCATCTACTCCATCTCCATCAGTGTCAGGACATCCATTTTTAGAACGTCCAAAAAGATTAGGGCACTTATCATTTTTATCACTCACGCCATCTCCATCTTTATCAGGGCAACCTTTTGCAGCCGGTGATCCTGCAATAGTCGGGCATTCATCCAGGTCATCTACTACACCATCATTATCTGTATCTGTCGATGGACATCCCCTATTTGCTTTGGTACCAGCCAGGTTAGGGCAATCATCATCTTTATCAGCCACCCCATCGCCATCACTATCAGGACATCCGTTGAGCGCTCTGATCCCAGGCACTTCAGGACATAAATCCCGGGTATCTTCCAATCCATCACCATCCGTGTCAGGGCAACCAGAGTATTGTTTAAGACCTGGTTTGTCAGGACACAAATCAAGATCATCCGGGATTCCATCACCGTCAGAATCTTTACCCTTCATCGCCGTGTCTGGCTGTTTAGGATCAGGTTTTTTTGCGTTGCTCTTACCAAAATAATGAATGAACCCAAAAGAAAACTGAATATTGTTTCTGGGTTGATTCAAAGAGATTCGGTATTCGCCTTGCACATTGATAAAAGTCTTTTTAGCAATTTTTATATCAAGACCAGCACCTACAGGCAATTGAACATTAAATGTATCGAGGTTTTCAGTATTGACTCCTGCTCCGCCTAAAACATAGGGTCGCAACTTACTTTTTTTTGGAACAAAGCGATATTGAACTTGTCCATCTAATTCACCAAAAGTGATATTTTCCTGGTTATCACCAAGATTAAATACACCTAAACGTACAGGAATATATAGTCTAAGATTTTTAGTAAAATCCCTTAGATATCCTACTTCAAACCCGCTATTATAATCTCTAAAGTCACCCAGGTTGGCACCTGATCCTGCTTTAGCACTTTTGTAATCAATAAAAGCTCTTTTAAATGAAATACCATTGATTGTATTGGGATCCCACGTTTCATTTGCGGGTATCGTGATTTTGGTGGAATCCTGACTTACTACTGCAGTAGACTGCGCCAGTAAAGTAAAGTTCATGGTCGTAAAAAGTAGAAATAATATTACGTGTTTCATGCCGATGAAATTTAATTTATTGATTTTCAAAACAATAACAAATTTTTGGGATAAACCCGACCAAATGTACATCATATTTTTAATATAACGATTATATATAATGCAAATAATATTGGTAGTCAAGCAGGTTATAAATATTTTTTTTCTTCACGAGTTTGATTCACTTCCTCGTTGAATGCTTTCTTTTATTTCTTCAAAGAATCCGGTTTCCATATCTTTTCGCACATTATTCCAGTCAAAATATCTTCCATTCATAGCAATATAAACTCCGGGGGATAAGGTCTGAACAAATGCCAATGCAGCTCCGAGATTAAAAAATCCATCAGAGGAATTACCAAAAGCATAGGGTATCATGGCTCCGGTAAGAATAATAGTTTTGTTTTCGATTTGCGACTGAGCCAACGCTGAAGCTGTTGCCACCATACGATCAGTCCCATGAGTAAGGATGATTCTGCGATGCCGGCTTCGTTTACAATTATGAATAATTATCTCCCTGTCCTCCTCTGTCATTTCCAGACTATCCACCATCATCAACGTCTTGACGTCGATATCCAACACACACCGGCCCCTGGTGAACATCTGTTTGAGGTGAGTGTCTTTGAAGTACAATTCACCGGTGATAAAATTATAATCCTTATCAAAGGTACCGCCGGTTACAAAAACTTGAATGGTCTCCATGAATTGTCATTAAATAAAAAAGAGGAAATCAGTAGATATACTTATTCCTCTTGGATATTAATTTTAAGTAGGGATGGACTTAGACAGGAGCTCCGTTTTTTTCTAACAACTGAAATCCATTACCATGGATATTTACAATTTCCAGGTCGCTGTCATCTTTGAGGTATTTTCTCAATTTAGTAACGAATACATCCATACTTCTTGCTGTAAAGTAATTGTCTTCTCCCCAGATCTTGGTGAGTGCTTCTGATCTGGCTAATACGTCATTTTTATACATGCAGAACATACGTAAAAGATGTGCCTCTTTAGGAGATAACTTATCTTTTTTATTAGTTACTGTGTTGACCAATAATCTCAGCGGGTAATTAAAATGATATTTACCGATTACAAATTCTTTTATTTCTTCACGTGGATCAGCAGCTTTTTTACTTCTTTTTAAAATAGCCTGAATACGATAAAGTAATTCCTCAGAATTAAATGGTTTGGAGATATAATCATCCGCGCCGGTTTTGAATCCTTCAAGGATATCCTGTTTTAAAGTTTTTGCAGTAAGAAATACGATTGGAATCTCAGGGTCTTTTTGTCTCACTTCTTTAGCAAGAGTAAAACCGTCTTTTTTCGGCATCATCACATCAAATATGCAAAGATCAAAATGATCCTTTTTAAATGACTCATAGCCTTCCTGACCATCCTGTGCCAGAGTTACTTCAAAGTCATGCATTTCAAGATAAGACCTCAAAACATCACCAAAGTTTTGATCGTCTTCAACCAGCAAGATTTTATTATTCGTTTTTACCATAGCGATTTAATGTTTAGATATACAATGTTAACGTATAAATTCAGAAATAAATTTTAACAAAAAGTGAAATTTTAACATTCTTTAGTAGATTAAATTACTATAAGCAAAATTTAATAACTTAAAAAGCTGACTTATAAGGCTTTAACTTAAAATTTGATGAAAAATAAAAATGCTTAACGATTTTCAAATGGTGACTACACTACCCTTGCATTTTTTGCTTATTCTGCTTCTTTGGAAAATATAATTGAAATGTGCTGCCTTTACCCAGCATGCTTTTTACTTGAACCTGTCCCTGGTGTGCATCTACCATCACTTTTACATAACTCAATCCAAGACCAAAACCCTTGACATCGTGTAAGTTACCTGTTGATACACGGTAAAATTTTTCAAAAATATTCTTTTGATTTTCGCGGCTAATCCCTATTCCATTATCTTCTATATTGATCTCAATACCTTGTTGAATATTACGTGTAGTCACCTTAATAACAGGGGAATCCGGAGTGTATTTATTAGCATTATCCAACAGATTGTAAAGGATATTAGAAATATGAGTCATATCTCCTTCAATGATTGGATCTGCCGCCTCCAGATTTAACTGCAGTTTACCCTTTTTACTTTTTATCTGAAGATTGACATGTTCCGAAATACTTAATAAAAGCTCATGGATATTGATATCAGAAAGTTTGAGCTGTAGATCCTTTTTCTCCAATTGCGCTAATTGCAGGACTTTCTCGACTTGACCAAGCATCCTTGTATTTTCCTGTCGTATAATTTTAGTGAACCGTTGGATTTTATCAGGATTAGATATAATGGAAGGATTATTGATAGAATCTGATGCTAAGGAGATCGTGGCTATGGGTGTTTTAAATTCATGAGTCATATTGTTGATAAAGTCATTCTTCATATCCGAGATTTTCTTTTGCCGCTGAATGATATAAATCGTGTACGCAAAACAAGCCAGGATAAGAGCCGTGAACAAAATGGATCCGATCGCTGCCGGGATCAGTGATTTCCATATGATTTCATTTCTAAATGGGAGATATAAAAATAATCGGCCGGCTCCCGGATCATGAGCAAAAACCCGTTCAGTATAACGTGTATTGTATAATCCCTTTTTTAAACCACTATTAGAAAGATTTTTCGTCATGATACTCACCGTGAATTTATTATCAATGACTACAAACCCAGAATCATGATCCGAATAAATTCCATAGTGATACTCCTGCCGTTCACCCAGCTTCTGAACTTCTTTCTTCAATAATGAATCTATAAACAGGATACCCCTGATATTTCCAAGTCGTTCAAATATATTTTTTTTTATGATTTCATCAGTCAACTTAATACTTTCAACCGAAGTCATATTTTCGATCGATGCATCTATTTGGGCATTGTCCTTTTTTTCTATCGTGTCTACTACACGAAGTAAGGCTCTGTTAACTTCCCGGTCAAATTGATTTTCCTGTTCACGAAAAGTTTTCCTGATCCAATACATCTGAAGGAGTATACTGCCCAATAAGGCTACACCCATGGATATTATTATAAACCAAATGGTTCGTTTATTCATCTGTTATACTACTATGATTAAATCAACTTCCAGATAAGAAAGCACCGCTGTTTAATTTAATGTAATCAGCACCTTGCAAAAGTACAGTTATTTCAATGCCAATCTAAAGGTGATGCCTCCTCTGGCGGTGGTTATTGGAAATGATTCCTGAGTAGCTGGAATGATTCTGTTATAATCAAAAAATAATCTTAAAGTGACTCTGTCATTTAATTCATAGTCAGCACCATTGGAGAAACGAAGTGTTTTTGCTCCCCGCGTTGGTACATTTTGATCCTGATCCAGAACGCGTTGATTGGTCAGATCATCCCGGAAGGATAGATCAAACTTAAGATTAAGGTCATTGCCTTTTTTCGCTGTATTCTTAGTTCTTCCCCGGGCGTCTTTGGCAGTAGCATCCGGAGTCGTAGTATTTGGAGCAGGCCTGGTACGCGGAGCTGCTTTTGTTTTAATAAATGGAAGCGTAAAGTTTTTTACCCGCCAGCCAAATCCAACAGTTAACTCTTTAGAATTCTGCTCTATCAGTTGATAATCGATCATATTTAAGGATAGAGTCCTGGCAATAGAATAATCCATATTAAACTGCAGATCCGTCTTCGTTTTAAAATCAATACCAATTAAAGGATTAAATGCTTCCTGCATGACTACATTGGGTATTTCAATTCTGGAATAATAATCTTTTGTAAGTGCCTTTGTTCTATAAACTGAATCTGCATCATAGAAAAGATCTGAATTATACTGGTTGACGGTCAGCTTGGAAGTATAGTTATGACGAATAGTAGCTCCCGTAAGGAATTCTTTGAAAAACGGAAGTTTACTCAGCCCGGCATAAGTTATATCCCAATTTGGCCTTGGCAATGTTTTAAAGAGATCTAAACCAGCTACTGTTGGATCAATACCGGTATAGGTTGCTATGAATGCAGGTATGATGACATTTTGATTTTTACGACCAAAACCTTCTGAATACTGAGGATCAAGAGGGTGACTTCCGGCATTTGGTTTATTAGGCTGTCTTTCAGAAAATATCGCTCTATTGCGTTCGAACCGATTGTATAACGTGTCGACATTCGTTCCAAACAGGGTACTGATCCCCATATAAGAGATATTAAACGACCCCACTTCTGTGGGAGAAAGATGCTTGAATCCACGGCCACTGCCATCATCTTTAAAAAACTCAAGGTAATTGCGGGTAAAGTTTTTATTCAATGATACTTCAATATTGAATTCATTAAATGGTTCAACGGTAAGCCTGGCATCCAGATTTTGAGAATAGTTTCTTGAAAATTGTTCATTGAGCCGGACATCATTGGTGATAAATCCTTTTTGAGCGATTTCATCGAGCCATGATTGAGTTGGATCCATACCCAGAGCATACGCCCATCCTGGTTCATTGAATCCATTGCTAAGCCCTAGATATTTCGGAGCACGGTTAAAGCCGGGGACGAGAGATGATAGATTTTCAGAATAAGTCAATCTTCCTTTTCTTAAACTCATCAATGGCCGTATAAGTAATCGTTCGATCCAACTAGGTTGTTTATCTTTTTTATCAGCTTTCTTTTTTTCTTCAGGTTTAGGCATAGGCACACCAACTCTGTCCCTCGTACGCGGCTGCCTGGCCGGGGTAGCTGATTCTTTTACAGCCGGTTGATTAATTTTCCGGAGATAATCCCATTTATCATATAATGCATCAAAGTTTAGATTAGCCGTCAATTGCCTGGTCTGGCTATTTTGAATGACGTTACCTAAGAAGGCAGAGACATTTTCTGAACCCGCTAACCATGCATAGGTACCATTCACCTGTCCTGTGATCTGTACCCAATCCATCAATGGAATAGTCCGGGTAGGCACATTATAACTTGCATTATAATTATGCATATAATTTTTAGGTCTTCCAAGATTTTTTACATTCTGCCAAATAAGTTCCTTGTTTTTCTTTTCATCATAAAGCGGATCTACACGACCCAGGCTATCCATGACCTGCAATTCATCAATCGCAGAATTGTTGGATGCATTGAATGAAAACTTAAGAGATTGGGAAAGGTCCCACTGCAGGTTATATTTTCTATCCCAATAAAATAACTTAGTAATAGATCGGCCAAACTCCGGAGTAGAAAATCTAAAATCTCTTTCAGCATACCGTCTGTCTAAGCCGGTTGAAAAAGAAAAACTATTAGGTATAGGATTAAAATTGAATTGCGTTATAAACTTTATCAGTTTATCATTTTTCGTCAATTTTTTAAAGGGAGAAATAAATTTTGCCGGGTGAGCATACGCGTAATTAAAACCTCCTTTATAAATATTTTCCTGATCCTTAGCAATCAGCGGATCGTGATTGTTAGTTTGGGTGAATGAATAATTAAAATTAAAATTAGAAATATCCCAGGGTAAGGGTTTGGATTGACCTGTCCGTTCTTTGCGAACATTCGTAAAATTAATACTTCGTATGGATTCATAGTCCTGAGCCTGGCTGCGGATACTGTCTTTTTCAGAGCTGTTTCGTGG
Source organism: Saprospiraceae bacterium (assembly GCA_040007895.1). Taxonomy (GTDB): domain Bacteria; phylum Bacteroidota; class Bacteroidia; order Chitinophagales; family Saprospiraceae; genus JADJLQ01. Next base: position 7,101 of record JBDTUE010000044.1, read on the forward strand.
CTCTAAAAGTTTATCCTTCAATTTCACATCGAGGTCATAAGGGTCGTATTTAGGTGAACTGGTATTGACACTGAATTGTGTATACATCGGTACTTTAACTCCCCAGGTCTTAGGCAGAAATTTTCCAAGTTCAAGATTTGAATTAATATCAATTTGTTTTAAATCATTTTGCCTGCGCTGTAGCACTTTTTGATCCAAGGCGCCCCATCCTATAGAGTTAAGATTACCACTGATAGATAGATCACCAAGATCAGCAAGCTGTACATCGAGTCTGGCTATTGCACCGTAACCTCCCTCTTCATTAATTCCATTCAGTCGCAGTTCATTGAACCATACATCTGCTTCGTGCTGGACATTATCCTTTTGAGTAAATCTCATTCCCAGCATCACTTGTTTTATTTTTCCAAGGGTAGGATTACCTAATACGATTATTTTCCTGTCCGGATGATCAGGATCTGCTTTGACATACTCCATATCCAGAGGTGCATTCATGGCATTACGTTCTTTCTTTAATTCTACGAAAGCCTGTAGTGCCAGATCCAGTTCATTATCTACTTGCCAGATTTCTGTAGATTCCTTACCCGGTATTACTTTTTCTTTTTTACTAAGGGTTGTTGGGATTTGATATTCATAATAATTATTGGTAAAATCACTACCAATCCGGATAAATGTAGAGAACTTATCTTTCGTAAGCTCCTCCGGAGAATCGGCATGTACATACATACGGATGCGTTCATATTGACGCATATCCATTCGGATGGTTTTGAATACTGCCGCTGCACATCCGCCTTCTAATTTTTTTACAGATAAGGCTATAGCTTGTTCATTTTGTAAAAGATTAGGATATGGCCCAATGGTGTTTTCCCTCTGTATACCGGCCGGCACAACGTAAGGAATAGGAAATCGTTTACTATTTTCTTCAATGTTTACATCATTGACATCAAACTGAAAGTCTTTATCAATTTTGTCGCCTACACATAGCGGAAGTTTATATCTTCTCCAGCTGTTGCGAACCAGATCCAAAGCATTCATTCTTAAGGTGACTGATTCATCAAAATCAGTTACATATAATCTTACAAAACGAATATTTCTAAATCCACTAATAGATCCTACTATAGAATCCGGTGTTGCTACCGGTATTTTAATGCGATACCAGATACGGCCATTAGCTCCGCGGATGGAATCCGTTATATATTTATTGATTGCTAATCCACCCGCTATATCCGGGAATAATGGGATGTTATATTCATAATAAGCCTCACTTTGATCAAACGAATTATCATCATTGATATCTTCTGTCTCGGGATATTGGGTATAATTCCGGACCGTTGTGCCCGCCTGGTCGGTAAAACTACTATTGCCCTGCGGACTATTCCATTTACTATATCTTTTAGTAGTCGGATCGGTCGAAGTATATGATTCATCATTAAAATACTTATAGTCGTCATTGGCGGGATCTTCGCGAATCCGTTCATAGGCCAGAGGATTAAGTCCGGCTTGTAATCTTTGAAGATAATCCGTAAAGTGAATCCGCTCCCCATCATTATCAAGTCCGTCAAATCCTACGTCCTGTTGTTTCAAAATGTCAGGATCATTATTATGTGCCCGGGTGATAGCTTGTACCAGGGGTATCCTTCCCCATACCGTTGAATCTACTCTCGTTTTGTTTTTAGTCGTTGGAAGTCCATTTTCAAAAAACAATTGTCCATCCCTCATAATATCTTCAGAGATGTCTCCAAGATTGATATGAAGATTACCACCTTTAGTTACCGGACTCCCATCCGCTTTAGTCATGAAAGGATTTAATAACCAAAATTCGACTGTCTCTATATTAGCAGCTTCAAAATCTGTATTGTATAATCCCTTCTGCATACCGGCCCATCGGGTGGTGGGGCTTTTTAATTGACCATTATTAAATAATCCTGCCGAATAGGGAGTGCCTTCAGGAGGATCGAAATTATAAGGTCCCCTTTCATGTGGATTATAATTAAGATTAATCGTATACAGCTCATTATTAGTTCCGGGAGCCTGCTGCCTGGCAGGAAATAATTCATTGAGTGGTATCTGTGCTTCGTAGTTATCACTGCTTCGTCCACCGGCAACTAACCGATCGATTCTATACCAACTCAATGCAGCCCTGTTGACACCGGGAAATAACGTATTGGTAAAATCAGGGCCGGACTCTCTGAATCTTGCACTCGAAGGAGTACTGGACATAAACCAATTGTTGATTTGAGTACTCAGATCCTGGTTACTGGTGCTTCCTTCAAAATCATCAATATAAGATGTACCACCTTTATCCTTACCCTGGTTGATAGCTTTGGAATGTCCGGGACGCAAGGCTGCTGCTTCAGCAATCAATGCAATTTTTGAAGGTTCTTTAGTTTGTAGAAAAGGTAGTTTATCAAGAAAACGTGTAATCCAGGGTGCCTGATTATTATAAACTACATCGAGACCATAAATTGAATTGTTGATGGGGTCCTCCCCTATATTTACTTTCTGGGTATATGGTCGTTCAAATAATTTCATCAATGTACCACCGACACTAAAATGTTTATTAAAATCATATTCTCCACGCAATCCAAACATGGTCCGATTATTATTAAAGCCAAATAACGAATTGTCTTCATAATCAATGGTGACCGGTATTCCTGAATTTAAGATAGCCTGATCAGTCACTCTCACCCGCCCGGTTTGATAATCGATTTCATATTGATCGGGACGAAGAAGTTGTGCTCCCGCTTTTACTTTTACTGAACCCTGAGGTATATTAAATGAATTGAGTGAAACATCACCACCACTCGATGATTTGTATTCACCCCGGATGATATACCGGTTAGCTTCAGGAAAATTTAATGCCTGTGTTTTGGTAGAGTCATATAATTGCTGGAAAATATATTTTTTCCTCAAGTCAGGGTCTGATATTTTCTTTCCAAGACTTTCTCCGAATGGTTCCAGTACCGGAAACATCATACGTCCATTTTGAGGATCTATGGTCAGCCCGGGTACAAAATCAAATACCCCATCCGGGAAAGGATCCCTTTGTTTATTAAGTTTGTCCAGGTTAAGCAGATTGAGTAAGGGTATGCTTTTTAATTCCGTCTCGGGTAAAAACCTTTTCTCTCCAGCTCCCGGATCATCAAATAATATATCCAGTTTAAAATCTTCCTCACTGATACCATAGGAACGCAATGAATAAAAGTTTTTCATCATGAGGTCCCACATCGGGATATCGATCCGGTTAGAACGCGGTTTGACTAATTTAGTTACTATTACATTTAAAGAGTCAGGAGCTACTTCCTGAGTAAACTCTCCAACTTTATACGCTTTACCATTGAAAGTATATTTATAAGAAATAGCCACTACATCACTTGGTCTTACGACGCGTTTGAAGGAAATGAAACCCAGGTCAGGATGAACTGTATATTCCCGTTGATCCAATAATTCACCTTTAAATACTTCGAAGTCTCTACCAATAGCAAAATTGAATGGAGGTCGTTGTAGTCCTGCCACTACTTTATCAGTTTGTCTGAGAGAAGGATTCGCTAAAAATTCTTTATAGATTCTATTGGTTTCATTGGAGGGTAATTTTTCATTGTATTGTGGATCAATCAAGGGTGAAACCCCCATTCTCCAAAAATCAGGATTCAGGTTGTTCATTCGGTCATATTCTCCTAAGTCCGACAGAGCTACGACTTGCCTGAGATTATTGATGTCTCTGGGTTCAGGGCTGACCCATACCTGTATACTATTGAGATCTATTTTGGCTAAAGTATTGATGTAAGGGAGTTTTACCATCGACCGCTCAAAAATGTTTCTGAAGTAATGCCCAAGCAAATAGTGCTGATTTTCATCATATTCGTCACCCTGAATTTCAAATTCCTGTAACTGGGCTCCTCCCTGGAGATTGATACGGTTTTGTTGGGTACGGGTTTGAGATGCGATACCGGTCAACCGAAGATGGCCGAATTGAGTCTCTACTTTTACACCAAACAATTTTTGAGCTCCCTGGATCAAACTGGTCCTGAGGGGAAGGCTTACATCACCGGCATCGATTTTCTTAAGTATTTCATCTTCACTAAACTTATCACTATTATAGTTTAGCTTCATCGCATTATCAAAATCAAAAGTGGACTTCGTGTTGTACTTCATGTCCAGGTTTAGTTTTTCACCGATTTTTCCCTGGAGAGCCATATTGATATCCATATTAAAATCAGGCGTAGTATACTTTTGTTGCCGGATAGTCAATGAAGGATTTTTAATGTTTTGATAAGTAAAGCCGGGAGATATATCTACGTTACCGCTTGGTTTTATATCTACTGTATTGCCACCAAATAATCTGTCTATCAGTGATTGTTTGACATCAATCTTATCTACCGGATCCTTACCGACTGTTTTATTGGAAGTCGCAGTACCTGAAAGCTGATTAAAATAATCTTGTTGCAGCTGTTTGTTTTTATATTTTACGTACTCTTCAAAAGTGAGGGAGGTGGAACTCAAAACCTCCGAACCAATTTTTTCTGTAAGGATATACCGGTTGGTCACCGGATCGTAGGTTATTTCTTTATCTAAAGAGGAAGGATCTTTGAGTTGGATGGGATCTGTTTTCTCCTTTGGAAGCCGGATTTTATCTGATGGAGTGGTGTCAGGTATCGAGGTTAAATATTCCTTAAGATATGGATCCGGAAGGTCATGAGGCGAAGCTACCACCACATTCATCACCTGAACACACAATATGCATAGGACACAATAAACGAATGGCTTCATGCTTATAAATAAATGAATACCCTTGCAGGATGAGTTTTAAAACCTAAAAATGAGGTAAATCTAATCACAATAGTCATTGGCAAAATTAACAATAACTTTCTAATTTAAAAATAGTTACACATTAATTTCATCCTTAATATGAAGACAATCATTTAAGATGACAATTGTTTTAAAGCCAACTTTATCAATTCTTCCACGCTCTGGAAAGATTGCTTTTGACTGATGACAGCGAGTACCTGTTGGCTCTTTTGTCGTTGGAAGCCCAAAGCAATCAATGCTGATAACGCCTCAGACTGGAAACTATTGTGACTGGAGACGGTTCCGACAGGACTGATTTTAGTATCGTGCTCTTTACCGACTTTATCTTTGAGATCCAGAATGATACGCTTTGCAGTTTTTTCACCTATACCCTTAATAGCTTTGAAGGTGAGATCATCTTCCCGGAGTATTGCATTTCTGATTGAATCCGGAGTAAGTGCAGAAAGAATCAATTGAGCTGTGCCCGTACCTACACCGCTTACGGAGATTAAAAGCTGGAACAAAGTTTTTTCATCGGGATGGAAAAATCCGTACAAAACATGAGCATCTTCTTTGATCGCAAGATGGGTATAAAGTAAAATCTCCTCAGACTTTTCGATCTGGCTATACGTATGCAGGCTAATATGCACATGATAACCAACGCCTTGACAATCAACGACCGCATAGGTTGGATGAACTGCAGCCAGTTTGCCTTTTAGGTAGTAATACATATAATTTTTCTATATATAACAATTTAGTGTGCAAAAATGCGAATTTATTGGATACAATAGCTGAATTTTATCGCAATATCTATGCCCGGTTCAACTTCTCCATATTCAACGAAAAAAAATGAAACCATAAATACCCTGGTCCGGGAGGTAAATGGATTGGGGACTCTTCGTATTCCTTTTGTATTGATTGTTGATTTTGACCTACAGAATTATTATTTGTGCCCGTCGGAAGAATTGATCCATTCCAATGAATTAATGATTCAGTTTCCCGGGTTTTCCAACGTCCTCCCGGACCGCTCAATAAAACCTTTCTTTTTAAAACAAAAAAAAACATCCTTTAAAAAATATAAAGAGGCATATGATATTGTCATACAACATCTGCATAAAGGAAATTCATTTCTTGTCAATCTCACAGGATCTACTCCTGTACAAGTGGAGGGTTCTTTAAAAGATCTCTTTTACCAGGCACAGGCTCCATACAAACTCTGGTTTAAAGATCAATGGGTGTGTTTTTCTCCTGAAACATTTATCAAAATTGTCCGCAACAAAATTTATTCATTTCCAATGAAAGGAACTATTGATGCAACAATTCCGGCAGCAAGAAAACTACTCTTAGAAAATAAAAAAGAAACCGCCGAGCATCATACCATCGTAGACCTTATCCGCAATGACTTAAACTTAATATCCACAGATGTAAAAGTTGAAAAATTCCGATACATCAAAAAAATTAAAACGTCCGGCAAAGACTTATTACAAGCCAGTTCGAAAATATCAGGCACTTTACCTAAAAACTTTCATCGACAATTGGGAGAAATATTGATATCCTTATTACCCGCCGGTTCTATAAGTGGTGCTCCTAAATCAAAGACAATAGAAATCATACAGGAAGCGGAAAAACATAAAAGGGGATTCTATACAGGAGTCTGTTTTGTATACGACGGCAAAGGATTGGATAGTTGTGTATTAATCCGGTTTGTACAAAAATCCGGAAAAGGATATGTTTATAAAAGTGGTGGAGGCATTACGATCCACAGTGATGCGGAACAGGAATTTCAGGAACTTTTAGATAAGATTTATGTACCGGTTGTTTGAAAGTATAAAAGTATCTGAAGGTGAAATCTACCATTGGGAGCTTCACCGGCAAAGAATGTATTCCAGTTTGCATAATATATATGGTGAAGAACATATCCTGGAGGCTATTGAAAGGACATTTTCCGAAAAGCCTTCTCATGGCCTTTATAAATTAAGAATAATATATGATCATAGACGGTTTCAAATGGAGTATAATCCATATGTAATAAGAACAATCCGGAAATTGTATCTGAAACATCATGATACGATAATCTACGATCACAAATATTCCGATCGAACACAGTTGAATCAATTAACTCAAAATCTGCTGGCAGACGAAGATATATTAATCATAAAAAATGGGATGTTGACGGACAGCAGTTATTCGAATGTTGCCCTGTTTGATGGTAGCCATTGGTTTACACCATCCCAGCCGTTGTTAAAAGGCATTAAGAGAAAGTGGTTGATAGATCAGCACGAGATGCTGGAGAAAGATATTATGGAATCTGAAATCCGGAATTACAAAAAAATTGCTTTCATTAATGCCATGATGGATTTAGGTGAACTTACTATAGACACAAATTCTATAATCACTTCAGCAAATAGTGTATAATTTTATTTCAAATATCAAAGTCATGAAAAAACTGATTATTGGAATTTTAATCTTAACAAATTATTCCACCTTCTGTCAAAAACCAATTAAAGGCAATATCAAAGACACCGCAGCATTTGAATTGGAATTAGCAAAGAGGATGATGGAAGCAATGGCAGAAGATTATAAACCTTCGGACAAAGCAGTCCCGGAAAGGATTTATAAAAATCCTATTCCCTCTTCTTTGACGGAATCCCGGATTAAAGAATTGAATGCATTGGTAGCGAATAGTTATTATTTCAGGAGTACTTCATTTGCCAAAGATGAACTAATGGTAGAAGCGGATAATTTCTTTTATTCATCACCGGATATGGTTAAATCAACCGTAACCTGGACAAAAGCATTAGATAAAACAGGTAAAAATCTTTTAAAACCGGAGGAAACTCAAAATCAGGGAATTTCATTTAATTTAAATTTTAATGGGAATCAGGCTATCAAATTACAGGGAGAAAACGCTATGGATATCGTGAAAGCAGAAGGTACAATTAAAATAACAGCTCCCCTGAACATTTTAAAAATTAGATTAACTAAAGACCAGATTAATAAAGAACAAATGCTGGATACTTTTAAAGTAAGACTCATACGGATAGACAATGACCTGGCCTCAGTTTGGATCAATGCAGACTATCAGAAAATTTATCTTTATGCATTTAATGACAGAGATGTGGCCATTGATGTAAATCAAAATTCGTCCATGATACTGAATGATGAAGTTAAAAAAGTAAAGGAACTTAAATTGCCCAAAGAATTAGGAGAAGGATCATTTCTTTATATCAAAGCGAATGGAAAAATAGATCATGTGGACTTGTTGTATGTTGCAAAAACCATGGAGCAAACATTAAAAATCGTCGCTACTCCGATACCCGAGTTTGAACCGGGTAAAACCAAATATGAAAAAGAAAGGTATGAAAACTTTTTTCCAAGGAATTTTACTAACCTTACGATACCAGATACCTTATTGTTTTCATCCAAAGAGAACATTAAAATCATCAGAGAATATAGTGAATGGGATAAAGAAACCAAATGGAGAACTTCTTATCAATTACCCAATCAATATGTTCAGACTGCTTATGCACTTCCCGAATTTAAAGATGTTACATTATACCTGAAAGGCAAAGTAGTAAAAAAGTATCCGAGTCAGGGTTTTTATGATCCGCTGTCTGGCATCATGAGTTTTATCGCTCAGAATGATGAATATAAGCCAATAGAATATGATGAAGCAAGAGGCACTATTGGAGTACGTTATCCGATAGGAATGAAAACCATTACTATAAAAAAAGGTGAGAAAAAAAATGGTGTTGAAAAAATAGAAGGAAATAAACTTTCCCTGAATGATAATACCTTAGGTGATGTGCATGATCTCCTCAATGCCAGCGAACTCAATGTAGTAAGGGCTTACGGCAAAGGCTCATGGCCATTAAAACAGCTTTCCTATTCATCTTCTGAATATATAAACGATGTATCCCTGCAGCATAGATATTATTGGGGAAATATAACTTCTGTTCAGATGGATCAGCCCACAGGGTGGATAAACATGACTTTCCCGTTTGCTGTCAAAAGGTCAGAGGAAAAAAAATCAACTAAGTCTGAAAAAGCAGTGCCTTCAAAAAAGAAAAATTAATTGATTATTCAATATGCGCCATAGTTTTTTTTGTATAGATGCACATACGTGCGGAAATCCTGTACGGTTGGTCGCTGGAGGCGGACCTATCCTGAAAGGAAATAACATGAGCGAAAAAAGACAGCATTTTCTCAATGAATTCGACTGGATTCGTAAAGGATTAATGTTTGAACCGCGGGGACATGATATGATGAGTGGAAGTATTTTATATCCGCCACACGACCCTCAAAATGATATCGCTGTTTTATTTATTGAAACCAGTGGCTGCCTGCCTATGTGTGGCCATGGTACGATCGGGACGATTACGATCGCAGTAGAACACGGTCTTATTAAACCAAAGATTGCAGGACATATCCGCATGGAAGCTCCGGCTGGTTTGGTGTTGATCGATTATACTATGGAGAGAGAAAAAGTAACTTCTGTCAAGTTAACTAATGTTCCATCCTACCTTGATACCACCGGATTACAAGTCGCTTGTCCTGATCTCGGTACCTTGACGATTGATGTCGCTTATGGTGGCAACTTTTATGCTATAGTAGATGAACAAAATAATTTTAAGGGCATCGATGCTTATCCTGCCAGTCAAATTATCCAATGGAGCTCTGTGCTGCGAAACAATATTAATCAAGCCTATTCATTTCAACATCCACAAAACCCAACCATTAATACGTGCAGCCATATCTTATGGAGTGGTAAACCCAGAGACGAAGGATCGACGGCCCGCAATGCTGTATTTTATGGCGATAAAGCAATTGATAGATCACCTTGTGGTACGGGTACGTCAGCGAGAATGGCTCAATGGGCGGCCCAGGGCAAACTAAACAAAGGAGATACATTTATTCACGAAAGCATTATTCATAGTAAATTCAAAGGGGTGGTAGAAGATATTATTGATTTTCAGGGTAAAAAAGCTATCATCCCCAGTATAGAAGGATGGGCAAAAATCACCGGCTACAATACGATCTTTATTGATGATGATGATCCCTATGCGTATGGCTTCCAGGTTTTGTAAATTTGCACTATGCGGATTTGCATTATAGGAGGTGGATTGATCGGATTATTTAGTGCTTTTTACCTTACTGAAAAAGGTTATAGCGTTACGATCGTCGATAAGGGTGATTTTAGTCAGGGTGCTTCATTCGGTAATGCTGGGATGATATGCCCCAGTCATTTTACTCCATTAGCTGCTCCCGGGGTTGTAATGAAGAGTATAAAATGGATGTTCAATGATCAAAGTCCGTTTTACATCAGACCAAGATTAAATACAAGTTTTCTCAAATGGTGCCTGCAATTTTTCAGGTCGTCCAATCTTACTAATGTTAAAAACAATACTGGTTACCTCACTGCCTTATTGACCTATTCACAACAACTCTACCTGGATCTGGAACAATCAGGTTTACAAATGGATTTGCAAAAGAAAGGCATCATTATGGTTTGTAATACGAGCCATGCCTTACAGGAAGAAATTGCATTATCACATAAAGCAAATGCACTTGGGCTAAAAACAAACGTACTTAATGCAAAAGAAATTGAAATGTTCAATCCGGGCGTGGAAATCAAATCTATTGGTGGTGTACATTTTACAGGAGATATGCATTTAAAGCCAGCTGTATTAATAGATTCCATCAAACAAATATTAAATCAAAGAGATGTCACCTGGCTACCGCTCACCGAAATCATTGATTTTAAAATCATTCAAAACAAAATAACTGCGGCTATTTCTAATAAGGAAGAAATCGTAGCAGATATGTTTCTATTTGCAGGAGGTGCCTGGTCCAATCAAATGTGTCAACGACTTAAACTCGATTACCTGATCGAAGGAGGCAAAGGATACAATATCACTATTCAAGAAGCAACGCCACAGTTAACTACGCCATTGATCCTGGTTGAAGGTAGTGTAGCTGTAACACCAATGGGATCAGCATTGCGTGTAGGAGGTACCATGGAAATAGCCGGTTTAGATGACAGAATCAGAACATCCCGGGTAACAGGAATTCTAAACACGATCGAAAAATATTTACCGGATTACCCGGTTTCAAAAACAAAACAAATAACACCATGGTTTGGATACAGACCATTAAGTACAGACGGAGTTCCTATCATCGAAAAAATACCGAAACTGGATAATGCATTTATCAATACCGGACATGGCATGCTGGGATTATCATTAGCTCCTGCAAGCGGAAAATTGATTGAAGAAATCATCAGTAGTTCAAAACACTCTTCATGAATAGAGAGGCTTTTAAATTAATACAGCCATTGATTCCGGAACAACCGGGCATTTATAAATTTCTTGATGAAAAAGGCGAAATCATCTATGTAGGCAAAGCAAAAAATCTTCTGAAGCGAACTACTTCTTACTTTACCGATTCGAAAGGACATAGTTTTAAAACAATAACTATGATCAAACATGCAGACAGATTGGAATACCTCGTCGTCGAAACAGAGCATGATGCTTTATTACTTGAAAGTACTTTAATAAAAAAAAACCAGCCTCGCTACAATGTAAATCTGAAAGATGGAAAAACGTACGCTTTTATTTGTATAAAAAAAGAAAGATTCCCAAGGATATTTTTTACTAGAAGAATTTACAGAGATGGATCTGAATACTTCGGGCCTTACACATCAAAATATAAAGCGGAGATTATATTGGATTTTATCAAAACGTTATTCCCTATTCGCAATTGTACTCTTTTTCTATCGCAGGATAATATTGATCGTGGTAAGTTTAAAGTCTGTCTCGAATACCACATTAAGAACTGTTTAGGTCCCTGTGAAGCTCATGAAACCGTAGAAGACTATGATAGCCGGATCAAACAAATACGGAATATTTTAAACGGAAACTTTAGTGATGCCAAAATGTTCCTTAAAAGTCAGATGGAGGAGCGGGCATCGAGCCTTGATTTTGAATCAGCCCAGGCTTATAAAATCAGGCTGGATGCATTTGAAGATTATCAATCCAAATCCATGGTAGTACATCCAAGCATTGGGGATGTTGATGTATTTAGCATAGAGATCGATGAAAAAGAAGCTACCGTCAATTACTTGCGAATCATCCGGGGAGCATTGATTAACTCTCATACTTTTGAATTAGAAAAAAACCTGGATGAAGATCCGGAAATCATTCTAGCCTATGCTGTACTGGAATGCAGGGACACTTTTAGCAGTATTGCCAATGAAATCATCGTACCCTTTAATATAGATCTTGGAGAGGATGTAGTCAAAGTGACCGTGCCTCAGCGTGGAGATAAGAAAAAACTATTGGAACTATCTCAAAAAAACCTTCATTATTATATCCTTCAGAAAAAAAGCGAACTCGTAACTAATTCTAAAAAGCCATTGGCTACGCAGCGAATTCTTTCTACGCTTCGCATGGATTTACGGATGGATAAAGATCCGGTTCATATTGAGTGTTTCGACAACAGTAATATCCAGGGTAGCCATCCGGTAGCTTCGTGTGTCGTATTTAAAAATGCTAAGCCTTCAAAAAATGATTACAGACATTATAATGTAAAGACCGTTGTAGGTCCCAATGATTTTGCTTCCATGTCCGAAATAGTTTACAGACGTTACAGACGTACACTGGATGAGAAAAAACCATTGCCGGATCTTATCGTAATAGACGGAGGAAAAGGACAATTAAGCGCAGCCATGGAGAGCTTAGATAAATTAGAACTTACCGGCAAAGTTAAAGTAGTAGGTATAGCTAAACGATTGGAAGAAATATATTTCCCTGAAGATCCTTTGCCTCTTTATATCGATAAAAAATCCGAATCTCTTAAAGTCATCCAGAAAATCCGGAATGAAGCGCATCGGTTTGCAATAAGCTTCCACCGTGACCAGCGATCAAGATCGTTCCTCACCACCGGATTGACGGATATCCCTGGAATAGCAAAAAAATCAGCGGAAAATCTTCTTAAACATTTTGGTTCAATGGCAAAAGTGCAGGAAGCCGGCACTGAGGAATTAAAGACAGTGTTAGGGAATAAAAAAGCTGAAATGGTATTTAAATATTTCCATCCTGATTTTAAGGAAGAAGAAAGTGCTTTGCAAGGAAATGAAAATTAAGTAATAAGCTGACCTTCCGGAGGAATTCATTAAAGGAGGAACCAGACTTTAACTTGAACTAATTATTATTTGCTATGAACCACTCTTTTTATGTTCTTCCATATTTTATCAGGCCCTTTACCTACTAACAAAATTTCCTTTCTCCCGGCCTTTTTCTTTCTAACTCAAGACTTCTATTTTTCCTATCTTCGCACCGGCAAAAACAACCCAATATCCAGATGTTTACAATAGGGATTTTATCCAGTGAAGACGACCCACGAATTTCCATAGTGCCTGATACCGTCGATAAATATCTTAAGCTTACCAGCTCTATTCTTTTAGAACAAGGGAGTGGTGAACGCGCCTTTATTCCTGATACTGCATTTGGAAACAAATTGGAGATTGTACCCAGGGCTGAAGTATTAAAAAGATCGGATCTCTTATTATCTGCACTCCCTCCAAATGGAGATGACCTTGAAAAGATCAAACCAAACGCATCCGTGATTTCAATGTTTGCGCCCTATCAGGAGGCAGGTGTCGCAGATCCATTCAAAGCAAAAGGTATTCAGTCATATTCTCTGGATATGATACCGAGGAGTTCATTGGCCCAATCAATGGATGTTTTATCTTCCATGGCGTCCCTGGCAGGATATAAGGCCGTCCTGGTTGCTGCAGGTCTATTGCCCAGATATTTCCCTATGCTGATGACTGCAAGTGGAACCATCAAACCCGCAAAAGTACTGGTGCTTGGAGCCGGAGTAGCTGGTTTACAAGCTATAGCCACTGCAAAAAGACTGGGAGCAGTAGTGGAGGTATTCGATACCCGTAAAGCTGTCAAAGAAGAAGTAGAAAGTCTAGGAGCAAAATTTGTAGAAGTAGAAGGGGCACGGGATGACAAAGCTGCAGGAGGTTATGCCGTTGAACAATCAGAGGAATTTATCACACGTCAGAGGCAGATGGTACAGGACAAAGCTTCTAAATCAGATGTAATTATATGTACTGCTCAGATCCGAGGGAAAAAAGCTCCAATATTAATTACTAAAGACACCTTGTCGAGAATGAGGTCGGGGTCTGTTATTATTGATCTCGCTTCATCCACCGGGGGCAATTGCGAAGCATCCAATGATAAAGAGACCATCAATGTTAATGGCATTACAGTCATGGGCAACAGTTACCTGGCTAATACGGTAGCAATAGATGCAAGTTTTTTATTGAGTAATAACTATCTCAATTTTATTAAACTGCTCATTAAAGACGGTGCGATTCAATACGATCCGTCTAATGAAATCTTACAAGCAGCCTGCATCACAAAATAATTAAGCAAATCAAAATAAACCAGCCATGTTAGATTGGATCCAAAGTCACCAACAAATCATCTACATCGTATTGCTGATGATTTTCCTGGGTATAGAAGTTATAGGACGTGTACCCAGTGTGCTGCATACTCCATTAATGAGTGGTGCCAATGCGATACATGGCGTGGTTATTATTGGTGCTATAATCGTAATGGGAAAGGCTGAAGCTGACAACTATCTTGCGCTAAGCCTTGGGTTTTTAGCTGTGATCCTGGGTGCTATTAATGTAGCGGGGGGATTCGTTGTCACGGATAGAATGTTAGAAATGTTTAAGCAAAAGAAAACTAAATAATGGGACAAAGCTTACTCACCTTTATATACCTGATAGCGGCGGTTACATTTATTCTCGGTTTAAAAATGCTGTCTAATCCGGTCTCTGCCCGCCGTGGTAATTTAATTGCGGCTGGTGGAATGATACTTGCCATACTGGGTACTATCTTTTTATACCAATCAGAACAGGGACACGGTTTACATAATCATATCTGGATTTTCGGAGGTTTAGCGATAGGTACACTTATCGGATGGATAGCTGCTAAAAAAGTAAAGATGACAGCCATGCCTGAGATGGTGAGTTTATTCAATGGAATGGGTGGTGCGTGTGCAGCCCTAATCTCCCTGATAGAATTTAATCATCTATCTGGCAGCAATACAGGACAGATAGACTTTTACAATACCATCGATGGTGGTATGCTTGGAATTATTTTTTTAGGTTTAATCATCGGCTCAATTTCTTTTGCCGGTAGTGTCATAGCCTGGGGTAAACTCAATGGCAGAATTAAAGATTTTACATTCAAGGGACAACATTGGTT
Organism: Saprospiraceae bacterium; assembly: GCA_040007895.1. Lineage (GTDB taxonomy): Bacteria > Bacteroidota > Bacteroidia > Chitinophagales > Saprospiraceae > JADJLQ01. The sequence goes on from JBDTUE010000044.1 coordinate 22,172, forward strand.
AAACATATTATTTCTTGTACTTATCCTTACACTGGTCATTATGGTCCTGCTTCTGAGACCAGATGGAACACCGTTTTGGTTTTACTTAATCTTTATTTTATCTATACTTTATGGATTACTGTTTGTAATGCCGATTGGGGGCGCTGATATGCCTGTGGTGATTTCTTTGCTTAATTCTTTTACCGGTGTGGCAGCAGCTTCCGGTGGATTTCTATATGACAATAAAGCGATGCTTACCGGAGGTATCCTGGTAGGCGCAGCAGGAACCTTACTTACTATCCTGATGTGTAAAGCAATGAATCGGTCGATTTTAAATGTATTAATTGGCAGTTTCGGCGGAGGTGCTACAGCAGTTG
>JBDTUE010000045.1:0-22283 GCA_040007895.1 Saprospiraceae bacterium
ATTTGCTTCAACTGACTGATAAAAATGCATCTGTGATCACGCTTAAGTTTATTAAGCAATAATTTGACCAGATCACAAGCAAGCGAATATTGAGAATATATTTTTTTATTAGCGGGGCCAGTCCCCGCTTTTTTTTGATTCTCATTTATCCCAATGCAGTTTCTACCTTTAAACCGTGGCATCAAAAAAATTTTTAGTCATACGTTTCAGTTCCATAGGAGACATTGTGTTGACAACACCTGTTTTGCGGGTATTGCACCAACAGGTAAGAGCTGAAATTCATTATTTAACCAAGCCCGCTTTTGCATCTATTATTGAAGTCAATCCGAATGTCACGAAAGTGTACACCTTGCAGGAAGATTTCGATCAGATGATCAGGATGCTTCGTGATGAACAGTATGACTACGTTATTGATCTGCACCATAACATCCGCACTCGCCGGATAATACTCGCTCTTAAAAGGCCTTCTCACTCTTTTCGCAAACTAAATTTTGAAAAATGGTTAATGGTCAATTTTAAAATAAATCGATTGCCTGATAAGCATATTGTTGATCGTTATTTGGATACAATCAAATTTCTTGGAATCCTGAACGACCAGCAAGGCCTCGATTTTTTTATTCCCGACGAAAAGAAAATAAATGTCTTCGAAAAATTCGGGTTTCAACCAGATACATATACTTGCATAGTCATTGGTGCCACGTATTACACGAAATGTTTAACAGCAGATCAGATTGCAACTCTTTGTGAAATCTTAGATATGCCTGTGATTCTTCTTGGCGGGAAACAGGAAATTGAAAAAGCTGAAGAAATTCTAAGCAAATCAAATTCAAAGAATATCAAATCAGCTTGTGGTGCTTATGATATTTTTCAATCAGCTTCCATTCTGAATCAATCGGCTGCAATCATCTCACATGACACCGGCCTTATGCACATCGCCGCCGCCTTAAAAAAACCACAAATTGTTATCTGGGGAAATACTATCCCTGGATTCGGAATGTATCCTTATTACGGAAATGAAAATATCAAATGGATCAGCTTCGAACAAAAAGGACTTAGCTGCAGACCATGTACAAAATTAGGTTTTGACAAATGTCCAAAAGGTCATTTCAAGTGTATCCTTGATCATAGCCTGAAAGAAATTGCTTCCGCTACAGTAAGCTTAATTAATTCTGAAGATCAAAAAGATTCACCAATACTGAACGCTTAAATCGAAAATGGTTTCCGTTGATCTTAAAATTGGAATCAGTTTCTCTGGTACTTGATCTTCCCTCCGACCATCGTCAGCAACACATTTATTTTCGGAATACTATCATCAGGACAAGTCAACAAATTTTTTGATAATAAAACAATATCCGCCCATTTACCAGGCTCCAGGCTTCCTTTGATATCATCCTCTTTTGCTGCATACGCATTGGCAAACGTATAAGAATAAATAGCTTCCTTACGGGTCATCGCCTGCTGAGGGAAAAACACCATTCCATTGTCCAGTCTTTTGCGCGTCACCGACGCATAAATATTGGGTATGGGATCTACATGTTCGACAGGTGCATCAGTACCATTAGCGATCACCACACCTTCATCTAGCAAGCTTCTCCATGCATAAGCACCTGTACGTGCTCTTTCTTCCCCGAGCCGCTTTACAACAAAAGGAGCATCTGAAGTACAATGTATTCCTTGCATTGAAGCGATGACACTCAGTTGCTTGAATCTTGGCATGTCTGAAGGATCGATGTGTTGAGCATGTTCTATTCGCCATCGCAAATCTTTTTTTTCAGGATGTTCATTCATCACCTCTTCATAAATATTCAACACTTCCCGATTACCGCGGTCACCGATCGCATGTATACACATCTGCATGTCATGTTCAATGGCAAGTTCTACAGTGTTTTTTATTTCTGAAAGAGGGGTCGTATTCTGGCCTGTGAAACCAGCCTTATCTGCATATGGCTCTAAAAGCCACGCTCCATATGAACCTAGCGCACCATCAATATATGTTTTAATGGCGTTACAAGTAAACATATCAGAACCTGATCTTATAATGGGTAAATGTGCAATAAGTAATTTTAGTGTATCATATTCATGTCTCACCATTACCCACAACCTTACGTCCAGACTATCATGTTTTGCAAGCTCATTATACCAGTTGATTTCATTTTGTGTAGAGCCTGCATCTTCAAAAGTAGTGATACCATATTGGAGACATTCTAATTGTGATTTCGAAATGGCTTTCAACCACAGAACCCTTTTCTCCTTTTCAGGAAGTTTGTTCAAAATTTCCTGATATGGATTTTTAATAAGATCCATAGCACGTTCTTCAAATACACCAAGCGCGATTCCTGATTTATCTCTGACTATTCGACCACCTGCAGGATCCGGGGTTTCTTTAGATATGCCGGCTATTTTCATCGCAACTTCATTGGCTATAAGTGAATGACCACTTGCATGCTCAAGTATAACTGGGTTATTCGGCGATATCCTGCTCAGTACATCATTGTATGGATATCCATTTACATTTCTATCGACAGGTACATTCCATTTTTCCTGATGCCAGCCTCTTCCTGTAATCCATTCTCCCGGTTTCACTTTTTTAACTCTGTTAGCTACACTATCTATGATTTCATTCCAACTATGCGTTTGCATGAGATCAACATTGATAAGATTAAAACCCATGGAACTAAAGTGTCCATGTCCCTCGATAAATCCCGACATCAGAAATTCTCCATGACAATCGATGGATTCTTTCACTGACTCCCTCCATTCTTTTAGTATTTCTTCCGAATTCCCTGTTGCCGTAATTTTACCTTTCGATATCACAACTGCACCATTTTCAATAGGATTACCTTTGACAGGATAGATAAATGCATTGAATAAAATCATGTCTCCTTTTAACTTGCCCCTGGGTTGATCGTGACACGAAAGGAATAATAAAATCACTGCGAGGATATAAAATGTATGCGACCATTTATTTTGCATCTTTACTTTCATGGAAGTAAAACTATACGATAAAAAGGAATGAGCCAATTGGAATATGCTTCATTAGCTAAAACATTTGAAAATTATCTGAATGAACATCAGGTGTCAGGAGATCCTGATACGCTTTATGCTCCGATCCGCTATATCCATAATATGGGGGGTAAGCGGATCCGACCTGTTTTGTTGCTGATGGCATACAATCAATGGCATGAGGATATTACTCCGGCTCTTCCTGCCGCTCTGGCCCTGGAATACTTCCACAATTTCAGCCTCATGCATGATGACATCATGGACGAAGCAGCCTTAAGACGAGGCATTGAAACAGTGCATGTCAAATTCGGACGAAATCTGGCTATTCTCAGTGGAGATGCTATGCTTATCAAATGTTTTGAGCTTTTACTTGAATCAGGGAGAAAAAATAATACAGGATCAGAGATTTGTTCAGCTATGTCTTCCGCAGCATTGATCATTTGTGAAGGACAGCAAATGGATATGGATTTTGAACATTTCGATTCACCTACTGAACAAGAGTATATTGAAATGATTCGAAAGAAAACAGCCTGTTTGCTTGGCGCCAGCTTAAAAATTGGATCTCTGTTAGCAGGAGCATCTTCAGAAGTTTCGCAGATACTGTATAATTTCGGTGAAAATATTGGGATTGCCTTTCAGGTTCGTGATGATATCCTTGACGTTTTTGGTGATTCAAAGCTTACAGGAAAGCAAAAAGGTGGGGATATATTAAGAGGAAAAAAGAATTTCCTATACTTGTACACCTATAATCAAATTAGTTTACAGGAACAAAAAGAATTCGCTAAAAAGTATAGTCTTGTATCCAAAACAGGGAACCTTCAGCCTATAATTCAAGAATATAAGCTCTTGAAAGTAGAAGAGTATGCCCATCAAATACAGAATCAATACTTTAACCAGGCAATTTCGAACTTAGGGAATCTTTCCAACCTTAATACTAGCGCACTCAAACTATTTGCCACGGACCTAATTTCAAGGGATCATTGATCACATTTCCCTTTTTGCAAGTATGGACATAATCATTATGCCAGCCCGCAGCATCATATTTTGGTTTCTCGATTCTTTGCTGAGAGCGATAAGGGTTGGTGAAACAGAAGCAGTATTCACATTGCTCTAAATGCTTACACATCCCTAAATTGGTAGATACGTATTTACAATGGGCATAAATTTCACGTCTGATGTTAGCCAGTGATAAAGCTTATTATGAGTCTGACCCAACTACTTGTCTTCATTATAAATCAACAGGAAACTGTATTACTCAGTCATGACATCAATAACTTCATTATGTAGCCATTTTTTGAGTAGTTCTTGATTTGTGGATATTTCTGCAACATAAATCCGATGGTAATAGGAAAAGACCACTGAAGTTTCTATCTCTTCTATTACTACACCTTTATTACCTATGTAATTTGAATGGATGACAAATAAATCACCATTTTTTTTCCGGATATAACCTACATGGCTTTGATCAAACCCAATGAAATAAATGCCTTCTTTCAAACATTCTTTTAATATTTCAATTCGTTCAGAAGCAAAACTATTATTAATTTCTAAAATAGGTTTGCCGAGGTTCAATGATTTTGCTTCAATGATAGGTAATTGCTGAGCAAGTTTGTATCTATTCAGATTGAACCCGATATCCTTTAATGTAGTTGAAACAAAGTAACCACAGGCTATATCTCCCTGACGAGGAACAGAATTGTGGCCTTCAAAAGACCAGGGTGTGCCGAGCCAGTAGGGGATGAGTTTATTAACCAGTAGAATGGTGAATATGTTTGAAAGGGAGTCCTCAGATATAGGTCTTGAACCAATTCTATCTTTGATAGAAATGATCATACGCTTGGTATCTGTATAATTGGTATCAAAGTCAAGAACCTGATTTGAGGTGAGAACAGATATATCTTCGTAATAAGAGGGATAAACAGAAAAAACATAGGATTTCCAATAGGCAGGCTTAAGTATATTAATATTGATGCCTAAGACTAATGCGGTAACCAAATAGCAGTAAATCATAATAATTTATTCATCAATATATTCCTCAATCAGGTCACAAATTATCCTAATGGACTATTGAGTTGACAAGGAGATTAAATCTTTAATTTCCAAGAGAAAGGTATTAACTTAAAATGAAAATTCAAGAGCAAAACACTAATAGATCTAAACCCTCTTTTTAAACAATTATACCCACGATGCTGAAATCCAAATCATACAAAGCCTATTTGCTTACTCTCTACGCGGCAAATATTAAAAGTTCAAAATTCTCCTTTTTTTCTGATATTGGAGCCTTATATCTTAGTTTCAATTTCTCTATAGCAAAAAACCCAAGACTTGGACACATGGATTTTTATAGCAACCAATTGGAGGAGAAGTGAACTTTTTTGACAATTTTTTGCACTCGTGGAAAATGCTTTTAATCAGATAATTATGTATTAAAATTAATTATATTTATATTTAATTCTTCAATTTTTATTAGGTCATAACAAATTGAATTACATTAATGCAAAGTTTATCTTGACATTTGAATTCATAGCTTATTGAAAATGGAATTTTCAATAAGCTAAATATAACGGTATAAATTTTTCAGGATTTGCTTTCAAATCCTAGTTTAAGTAATTCGCATGGATTTCAGAGGAGTATTTTTAGTTGAATGTACTTTTTATTTTTTTCTGATTAAAAGTTATTACCCTTGATGAAAGTTTTTAGAATTGTCCTGGCTTTGCCATTCTTCATTCTCTTTTTGACAAGCTGTCAAAAGGAGTTTGAACCTGATTTCACCATGAACGGATCAGAATATGCCAACTTTGCTGTACCTCCTTCCGATTATGATGCTGTTAGGGATAGTGTTCTTACTATAAATTTAGGAGACACTGTAACTTTTCTAACAACCGAAATCAAAGGCATAAAAACCTGGCAATGGTCAGTAAATAATAATGCTGTTTCTGCCCCAAAATCCGGATTCATTTCACCTTTTTCAAAGAAATCCGGCTTTCATGCCATTCGACTTTGTGTGAATAACAAAGATGACCAGTGTATTACCAAATACATCTATGTAAAAGAAGTTCGGCCTGAAATTGAGTCAGTTTTACCTCCATCTCCTGAAATCACCATTACCAATCCTCCGCGAAGTCCAGAGAATGTGAAGAGCAGCAATGTGAAAGTTCAGGGGACAGTGTCGAATCTTTTAGACGCAGTACACCTCACAGTTTTACTGAATAAGACCATACCCCAAACGCTTGAAAGTTATAATAATGAAACCGGAGAGTTCGAAGTGCATGTGACACCATTGGAAAATGGGATGAATACGATCTCAATCATCGCATCTAATGCAAGGGATACCGTGACCCATGATCTTATCATTAAAGCAAAGACCGGAAGAAAGGATCCAACTATAGGAGGTGGAGGGGATCCGGTTATTTCCATACATAAGAAACCCAAAGAAGAAATCAAGCCCCCTGTTGTAGAAGATAGAACACCAACACCAGTTACAACGAAACCACTCCCGGTGCTAAAAAACCTGGTAAATACCGGAATTGCCGGAATGAATCTTGATAAGTATGATAAAAATTGCGGGACTCTCCAGGTCTATGATTTCACCACAACTATTACTCCAACCCGGGATGTTGAGCTTCTTTCATTTGTAGTTATCAGTGATGTATGTGGTGGTCTGACATTGACAATTACCGGAGATGGCCGCACTGAAAAAATCAGCAGGGGACTCACTGCAGGACAATCTGGCCAGAGTGTAATCTCACTCGGTGATCTTGATCTTCGATTGAAGGCAGGCAAAACGTATACACTTAAGGGGTCAACTTTAAAAGATTTTGCAGGTTGCTCGAATCCCAATCGGCCAAAATTACTTAACGCCACTTCTTGCGGATCTCCCAGGGCACCCGCCGAGGTTAAAATGAATTATTCAGGAAACAAAGTATTATTTGATATAAAATATTTATTCTGATGAAAATTAAGCATTATTTCCTTCCACTTGCAATACTGCTTCTTGATTTATATGTTGCAAAGAGTCAATGTGATGTTACAAGTATTACTGTAAGCCCTCCTGTCCCATGTTTTGGAGCACCCGCGCAGCTTTTTACTACGACTAGTATGTGTCCGGGAGCCACTTATTCATGGTCAGGTGGATTGATGAATGTTCAGAATCCAATGATTAGTGCAGCCTCAAATCAGACATACACAGTGACAGTGACATCTAGTAACGGAAATACAACTGAGTCAATTACAGTGAATGTAAATCCTGAAATCATTGTCGGAATAGTTACTCTTCCCAATCCTCCTGCAATTTGCTCTGGGGATTCAGTTTCTATGTTAGCACAAGCGATTGGCGGAAGTAGTGGTTATACTTATAGTTGGAGTGATGGCTTAGGATCGGGTCCAAGCAAAGAGGTTAAGCCCACAAGCAATAAAACATACATGGTCACTGTAACAGACAACAAAGGATGTACTGCTTCATCGAGTGTCATGGTAACAGTAAAAGCAAGCCCAACAGCTGATATTAACGCTTTAACTACTTCAATATGCAAGGGCCAGTCTGTGACGCTTCAGGCTAGTGGTGGTTCGCATTGTTCTTGGGGGCCTCCAATACTTCTTGAAATGTGCAGTATAACTGTTTCGCCCTCTGTAACAACTCCATATACCGTCACAGTGACAGACAATAATAATTGCAGTGATACAGAAAGTATTACGATTATCGTTACTCCACCCCCAATCGCTAATGCCGGAGCAAATAAGACTATTTGCAATGGAGATGATGTTACTCTTGAGGCAACCGGTGGACCTCCATACCATTGGAGCACAGGTAGCAATGTGGCAACAACCACAGTATCTCCTTCTGAATTTACTTGTTATCAGGTGACGGTTGGGACTGGGAGTTGTATAGGCACTTCTGAAGTTTGTGTTACTGTCAAGCCCAAACCAAATGCCAGTGCGGGTGCTGACAAAGAAATCTGCCCTGGATTCAGTGCAATCCTGACAGCAAGTGGAGGAACAGATTATCATTGGAGCACTGGAGAAGATACAGCTGAGATTGAAGTAAGTCCTATAGGGACAACCAATTATACCGTTACGGTCACGAACGATGATGGATGCACAGCTACTGATATAGTTAAGGTGACTGTAAAACCGGGACCAAATGCAAACATCATAGGTGAAGAAACAATTTGCAAGGGGGGATCTGTAACCTTAACTGCTACAGGAGGTTCAATTTATAACTGGAGCACAGGTGATGGAGGTCCTTCTATAGAAGAAACACCTGACCAAACCACTACTTACTCTGTGACTGTCACTAATGGTGGCGAATGCGACGCCATTGCAACAGCCATGATCACTGTTGTACCTGATCCTGAGATAGGAATTTTAAATGCAGGTGTTCAATGCACCGATAATAATCGCGTTCTGACTACACTATCCACAGGAGGCACGGGCACACCAAAGTATCAATGGGAGAAAAGTTTAAATTTGAGCACATGGAGCCCGTTTGGAACATCTTCACAGCTCTCTCTTGTAAATCTCGACAGTACTTCACATTATAGAATATATGAAGTATATAGTGGAAATGGCTGTGATACAGCTTTTTCAGATATAGCTACCATATCCATTGTTGATAAACCCCACCCGAAAATTTTGAGTTTTCCGGACAGTCATTGCACTAATCAGCAGGTGATATTCTTTGTCGATAAACCGGTTTCTCCACAGAGCAAATTTTCCTGGGGCTTACCTACTTCACCTATTGTTCAATCTTTTGAAGTGTTAGGAAGCTCCATTCTTGTGCACTTTGGCGATACATCAGGCGTGTTTACAATAAGTGTAGAAGAACAAATAGATGAATCTGATGTCGACTGTGTAGGGGATACATCCGTAATAATCAATATTAATTCAGCAAAGGCTCCTGATACAACGAACATCATATATAGTCCGATAAACAATACCCTCATTTATAATGACTCCTCCGTGACATGTTATCTTTGGGGACAAATTGATCAAACCGGAAAACCAATCATATTCGAGGATGAAGTGTATCAGTCTTTTGTAGTAGGTTCGGGTTATTCACAGAATAATCAATATTTCGTGCAGGTGTGGAATGGTTCCTGCGATACACTAGGTTGCAGTACAATCAAAGTTGCACCAAGGTCACCAGAGGTGCATAACCCACAAGACTTCAAATTTGGGTTATATCCAAATCCGAATTTTGGGGAATTTACATACGAGGTTTTTCCAATTTCTGAGCAATCGTATACTATTATTATTAATGATATTCTTGGACGTCAGGTCGAAAGAAGAGAAGTTCTCGCGACTTCAAACAGGATTTTTGAAACATTCCATCATGAGGATTTGGGAGCAGGAATGTATATTTTAAGTCTTTGGAGTGGCCATCAAAAGTATCAGATTTTACCATTTATAATAACTGTGAAATAGAACATTTGATCCTATCCATAATAATTCATCATTATGAAAAATATTTTTACACTTCTACTCTTCGCTGGATCCTTCCTGGCCCCAATGATGGTGATCTCCCAAATTACGGTTAAGATTGACCCCAACCTTAAAAAACCAACACATGATATCCTGAATGCTGAACAAGAAGTTAAGGTGAAAGAAACAACTCAACGCATTTTTTTAGCGTACCAACAACATGCATCACTTTATGACAAGAAGTCTAATCTGGTGACATCGGAAACAGTCAGACAGTTTCGTGATCTCTTTGTTCCTGATGCTACCCTGCCACCTGATTTTATGGAACAAATCCGGGAGGAAATCCCCGTGCAGGAATATGGTGATAAAGTCATTACTAACCTTCCGACTGTTGGTGTCCAAATGATTTTTGATGAGGCTTCGCTAAAGGAGATCAAATATGATCCGGATGGATTTTTTATTTCCATTGTCGAAATCCAAAAGACACGCTACAATTACCTGGATAGCAAAGGGGAGATCAGGAATTCGACTTCCGGAAAACCAATGAAACAAACAATCTATATATCTATTCCTGAAAAATCTCCGGATAGAGGATATATCAGCCGTATCGCACATGTATTTGAAGGGACAGCTGATTTGCCTTCCGAACAAGACACGAGGATATGGGCATTTTCCGGTGGAATAGGGCAGGGCACATTAAATGTCTCCGAGTCTGCATTATGGTCTGATGTACATGAGGCATCACTTCTCAAGAGCAAAACCACATTGTTTTCAGTAGGTGGCGAATTGATTACAACCAAAATTATCAATCCTTCGCGGTCACCCCACAAAGGCCTTATTTTCTCCCTGGGCATACGCTATGCAATTGACAAAATTGAAACCAATTTTGAAAATTTTAGAACTGATACTTTTCCCGCTGTTGCCACTGAGGCTGCTAATAACACCCACAAGCAGACCTATATTCGATATGTTGGACCAATAGATGGTGAGGAGGTTATTACACCTAACATTTTTGAAATCCCGGTTGGGATTGGATTGAGATTACTTAATAAGAAAAAAACCAAACTTTATTTACATGCCCGGGTGATTCCCAGAATTGTACTTAATGGAGATGGTGATCTCATAGGACCTGCCCGGTATGATGGTTTGCTTACCTATGGAAGTAATAATACAAAAAGTCAATTTCGCTTTCTTAGAAATAAAGCAATTAAAACCGGTCTATTACAAAGTGATCTGGGTTTTAATGCATACCAGGTGGGCAACATTCCACTCGATCTGGTTGCTAAGCCTATTTTAAAATCAACAATTGCCTATCAATTATCCCCAACACTATATTTAGATTTTAGTGAATACGATGAAACCTGGGGTATGCTGATTGGGGTTGATGTCACTTACCACTCTAAATACATTATTACCAGCACTCCGGTGGAAACAGATTTATTCCGTTTTCCAAATGACGCTCTTTATCAAAGCGTAGTGCAACAATATTCAGATAAGATTTCATCCATAGGATATGGTCTGAGATTGGGATTGTTTCGTAAGATCATTAATTGATTCACAAATAGGTAATAAACAATTAGAAACAAAGTCATGAAGTTCCATTTTCAGTTATTAACCAGCTTTTTGTTTCTTTTATTTTGCCTCCAGAATAGTGCGGGTCAAAGTAAGGTGTTAGGCAGACCTGGAAAATATAATAATCCGGCAGACTATTCGTATGATAAGCGGCAGTTTGAAAGTTTTTTAGAACAAACAGAAAATAAAGATCGGAAAGAAGCGTGGCTTGTTATCTCGGACAGAGATAAAAACCCTGTGTATGATAATATAAATGGAAAACAAATAAGTGAAATTCAATTCCAGGATTTCTTCTACGTTATAGAAGAAAAAGAGGGATGGATTAAATTATTTAAAGGAGGAGTGGATGGTCTTCGGATTACAAAAGAAAATCCTCCTGTCGGATGGGTACCCAAAAAAAATATGTTGCTTTGGAATTCGAGCCTGGTTGATCATATCACTGCTATTCACAAGAAAGGATTTCTATTGAACAAAGCAAGTGAAATTGAACAAATCATTAAGCAGCCACAAAAGGATATAGAATTTGCAAAGATTTATAAAAGCCCGGATAAATCAATCGAACTGGAAAACGTCCCAATACATGATTTCTATTTTATCATGAAGTACGATTTGGACAATGGGACTGCATTACTGTGTAAAATGGTTCAGGTAGGCCCTTCTACCCTTGACCAGATTCTGGGTTGGGTAAGTACTGCCAAAATGACCAGCTGGAATACGCGTATATGTCTTGAACCAAATTTTGAGGAAAAAGCATTCAATGAAAGGAAAACTAATCCCGGATTTCAGGTCCGCGGTTTTGAAGATTTGACATCAGCCCAGGAATTTGCCAAAGGAATGACACAGGGGGATAAAATTTCCTGGAAAGAAGATCCGGTGCTTATCAATAAATCCTATTTGGCTAAATCAAATCCCTTGCGCTACAAAGGCAGTGTAGTTAGATTCCCTATGTTCGGGAGCGAAGGCAAAGCAGGTGCCCGGGTATTTAGAAGCGGTGTAATCGGAAAAGTTGTATTGAGCAATAAAACGAAACCTACATTTGAGGTTAGTAATGTTGGAGAAATTGAATATGCTCAAATCGTTCAGCAAATTAATGCGCTTAAGCAAAGCACACAAAATTTGAATATTTTTTTCGTTGTGGAAGCTACGCGATCAACATCTTCTTTAAAACCGAAGATTCAGGAGGCTATAAAACAAGTCTTTAAAGACCTGGAGGATTATCCCAAAGCCAAATTTGGGGCCCTGGTATTTAGAGACGTTATGGATGATAAGGTAACTGAATATCTGTCCCTGACCTCTGACACATCCAAAGTAAATGAATTCATAGCCAATGCTGAATTTACCAGTAAAGACCAGGATAATTATACTTGTTTATTTCATGCGATCAACGAAAGCATGCAAGTGGCTGGATTTAATAAGCAGGATGCACAGAATTTCATCATTATTCTTGGAGGAAATGGTGACTATACCGCGGATAAGGATCGACGTGCTCTCGCAGAGGAAAAACCTGGATCTACTTTCTATAATGAGGCAAAGAAAATTACTCTTTATAATAATCTATCAGATATTAAAGCCCAGATCATCTCCATTCAGCTTATGAGGGAGCCTGCCAGATGGTCTAAAGCATTTAATTACTATGCTCAGGATCTGATACTCGAAACTGCAAAAAGGGAATATAATAAGCAATATGAAAATGCAGATATGAAGGTGCTACAATCTCATTCTGGATTTGTATTAACTGAACCCTCTTTAGAAAATCCAGTGGATGAATTGAACTATGTTCCTTTGATGGGAGGAACAGCTTTAGGAAGTATTTCAATGCCTTCCATGGGTGAGAAATTTACCACATCTGAGATTTCATCAAAAATATATTCAGAAATAAAGAAAGCTGTTGCTTTTGAGGAAAATCTTGTATCCATCCTGGATAAAATTTATATCGAAGGTAAAACATTAAAAGAAGCGATTTCAGACGAAGAAATTATTGATGTTGACGTAGCAGCGGGCAATATGGATGCAGCATTACTCTACAAACTAAGTGAGCTTGTGGGGAATATGTCAGCTGAAGAAATTGGGGAATCATTGGAAAGTGCCAAATATAAACTCTATACAAACGTTTATTTTCCTTCGAAAATCCAGGGTGCATCATTCCCTTCGTTTTCCTATGTGATGTTTATGCCTATCCAGGACCTTGTGAGCTACATTACTCAAATTAATAATTTTGTACAGAATGAGCCCTCCTCTTATGATGAAAAAAGACAAAGATTATTTGGTATTCACAAAGAGCTTGTTGAAAAACTAGCGGGTGAAAAAATTCGCAAGGATGTTAAAGATTATACACGCCGTGATGTGTTTGACTTACTTCAGGGAGTAGAAAATGAAGGATTGGAACTTCCGGTTGAACTTAACTTCCGCATAGGCGATATCCTCGATGAAACAAAAGTTAAGGATGAGATGATAGATCAGCTTTACAAACGATATACTGATGTCGCTAAAAACCTTCAGAAAATTCTCAATGATGTGGAGGGATACGAATTTATGTACGTAACCAAAACCGGCCAAAGATATTTTTGGATTCCTGTTAAAGATGCCTTTTAGTTTTAGAAATCTGCCTCATGAAATCTATATATCGTATAAGGGATCTTCAGTGTTTATATCACCAGAATAAGCATGTCTTAAAGATTGATTCACTGGATATCCCTGCAGGCAAATTGGTATTTATTATTGGCCGTTCGGGTATTGGTAAAAGTACATTGCTTGAGATCCTGGGCTTGATGAATGATCCGTTTGAACGTAACCTAAATGCTTTGCTTCAATTCTCTCCGGAAACAGAGTTTTCTACAAACCTATTAAGTCTCTGGAATACTTCTGATTTGATATGTTCTGAATTCAGAAAGAAGCATTATAGTTTTATGTTCCAGCAAACGAACCTCATGCCTAATTTCACCTGCGGTGAAAATATGATGATCAGCTTGCTGATCAATGGAAAATCAGCTGCATCAGCTAAAAAGATTGTTTTGGAAGTTATGGATCGGTTGTCTTTAGAAAGATCCCTTTTTGATAAAAAAATCACTGAGATTTCGGGAGGGCAACGGCAACGGCTTTCTTTTGTCAGGGCAGTTACATCGGATTTTTCAGTTCTCTTTGGAGATGAACCCACCGGCAATCTTGACATGATCTCAGCAAATGAAATCATGAGCATTCTTTCTGAACTTGTACACGACCAGCAAAAATCCTGCATCATCGTCTCACATGATTTGCAACTCGCCGATGCTTTTGCGGATGTTGTCATACCGATTACTGCGGAACATGAAAATGAAGTCAATATGTGCGGCAGGATTCAATCCGAAAACATTCTTTATCGAAGCAATGACCTTTGGACGAATAGTGCAGATGAGCGATTGAATAATGACGGAAGCAGTCTTTTGGATTGCCTGAAAAAAAATAATGTCCTGGTAGCCGCATGAAATTCTGGAAACACATATTGGGACTTGATTCTGATTTCAAACAGGTATTTTATCTGAATGAATTCGGCGCATTACGGGGTAAAAATTCAAGGACACTGGTGATTCTTACAGTTATTCTCTTTATGACTTTTTTGGCTTTTGGTTGGGCGATTGGGGGGCTGAAAAACCTTCATGACCGGACGAATGACCCATTCACTAACTGGATAAGCCTTTCAGTAACGGGTGATAATGTAAGGGATCAGGCCGCCAATATATTTGACCGGTACGAATTGAATAGTGTCAGGGATTCAATGCACATTGATACCGTATCCGGGTGGAGCCACTTTTGGTGGAGCATCCACGATGTGGCGCTGGAAAAAGAGTTTAACTTAGGAGGTCTTACTGTCGTGCCGCAATCTAAGCTCCTGGCTGTCATCTTGGATCCTGACCTCAATCACGGGAACGTTCAGTGGATAGCCGATGATGCGGAACAAAAATTTATGAAAGGGGGCTTAATCATCACAGCAGAAACAGTCAGTATGCTTGGGTATGATAATTCACCAGAAAAGCTTTCTGAAGTTTCGAATTTACTTGTCAATAAGGATAATCGCCTTCTTGCACTGCCTGTTATTGCTGTAGTCAATCAGCTTCCCTCATATTGCGCTTTTGCAGTGACACCTGAGATATACAATGTATTGAATGGCAAAATTGTACAGGGTGTATCATGCTACCAATATATCCAATTGGCAAAGGAAGGTGATACGCACTTTCCCTTCATGATACGTGGAGATGATTTTGATAAAAATAAACTGGAAAATAAGATAACCCATACTTTCGGGGAAGAAGTTAGATTAATTCAAACAGACGTGATTGCTTCAGGTCCTGTTGAATGGATAAAAGCAAAGATTGCGTTTTCACCTTCTTTGACACCTCCCCTCGCAAAAGTGTTAGGATTTTTTAAAGAAGAAGGTCTATATGAGTCACTTGGAGTCGAAACTGGTGCAACTGTTTGTAAGCAAAGTAATTTTAACGATTTTCATTACATCGCCTTTAATTTTAAAGACCTGAATCGTATGCAGGAATTCCGGAAGGATCTGAAAAGTAAATTCGGAATACCGATTGACATGAGACAGGCTGAGGATAAAGAAAACTTTGCTTTAGTCAGCCGACTCACATCCAGTATATTGATCGTACTCTTACTCTTCAGTGCATTGAGCATCATATTATTTCTCTCCAACCTCTTGAAAAATCATCTGAATAAAGTCCAGCAAAATCTTGGAACATTCAAGGCATTTGGTCTTAGTACGCGCTTTTTAACCGGCACGTATTCTAAAATAGTTTTTGGTATGCTGTCGATCAGCATTTTTGTATCATTGTCTGTTGCAGTATTGCTTGATTTGATTGAACAAAGAGTAATGCGTGATCAAAGCAGTTTTCAAATATTCAGTCCATGGCTGGTACTTGCCATTGTGGCGATCCTCGCATCCAGTCTGATTATTGTCATGCGGAATGCCACCCACATTCTTAAAAACTCACCCGGTGATTTGATTTACAACAGAACTATATAAGATCATGCATATTAAACCTGATTTCATACTTGCCATTTTACTTCTTCAATTATCAGTTGCGTGTCATTCCGGAGGAACCAAACCTGAAGACACGACAGTAATTATTGATTCAATTGCAGAATCAATTGATACAGTTTACACAGGCACCCCTCCTTCTGAAGAGCCGGCGAAATCGGATAGTCCATTTTATTCATTAGGATGTTGTGATGACCTGGAAAAAAGAATTAATGATTGTTGTTGCCTTGAGGTACTTAAGAAATATGAGAAAATGCGTAAAGCAAATGACCCACGCATTGCAACACTCAAACAGAATGACGTGATACTCAGCAACTGCATTAACAGTAAAAAATACTATAAGAAATTTGATGCTATTGACAATCCGGAAGGAGACGATGACTTCTAGAAGTTTTGAGACAGTACGACGGATCTAATTCAAATTATTGAAATATGACTATTACAAATAAACGAATACGCATGAATTCAAGATGGAGATTCTGGCTGGGATACGTCCTTTCACTGTTTGTTTTCGGGGTCACAATCTATTTTGCTTTAGGAGCTTCGAAGCAGGCTGACAAAAGTGAAGAATCTGAACTTCAAAAATTGAGGAATCGAAATGTGTATTGGGAGAGAATGGCGAACCTGGCAACCAATTTAAATAATTACCGGGACTTGTCACAAAAGCAAGACCTCGATTCGGGAGATGAAAATAAAAAATCAGATCTCGAGTCCAAAATAGAGAATGAAATTCATTTATTGAAAATCGAATTTGAAAGGAATATTGCTGCAATGGATAACCCTGATAAAGTCTTAACAGGATTTGTTAATTATTCCGGCCTCATTAAGGCTTTGGACAAAACAATCAAGGAGAATTCAGAAAATTTAAAAGAAAAATTAAAAGAACACTGTGAACTGGAAAAAAAGGAATTGAAAAATGATTTCAAGGATGAAATAAATGATCTAAAAGATCAAATTAAAATGTTGCAAATGCAAGCACAAAACAAGGATAAGTGACAATGGAAAAAGAACCTCCGAACGCAATCGAACAACGTCTCGCAAAACTCACCAGTCTCTGGATGCAGTTTCGTGAAAGACCAGATGCGCGCATCTGCAGATGGTTGCTTAAGGATGATGAGGTAAAGTTAGTACAAGGTTTTATTGATCTCGCTCAACGGCCTGATCACGAAATAGCCGATTTATTCTTTCCATTGGAATCGACTTTCAGTAAACCTGAAAACTATAGTGTGGACCTGATTAACGAATTAGATGAACGGCTGAAGAATGAAAAGGAAAAAACCGATTTCAGTATTGTTTGGCAACCCGGCGTAACACCTCCAGGTAAAAGTGTTTCGAAACATTTTCTAGACAATTTCTCTTCATTTGCTTCTGCACTTTCGACAGAAGAATTAGCAGTTGCATTTTTTAACCCACCGACATGGACTCCCGGCTTAGAGTCCTGGCTTATTGATGCCGTGTCAACAGGCATTCCGGATCGTATTCGTTTCATAGTGCTGGACCTGGAAGCGTATCCGATGTTTACTCGGCTTGCTGATTTGTATCCAGAAGTAGTGAAGACTATCAGACCTGAGTTGGATATGATGTCAGCGATGATCCAACTGGCTTCCGCTGGTGATCCAGCCGACCCCGGAGTCAAATTTCGTAAGGCTTTTCTGGTGTTATCACAGGCCGCCGCAAAGAAGGATCTGCAACGTTTTGAGCAACTTGCCAATGAGCCTCTGGGCATCGCTCGTCAGCAGGGTTGGAAGCATTTGGAAATTGCCGTCTTCGCGCTTAAAGGAAGTACTCTTTTATCGATTAATAAATTCGAGGATGCAATCAGCACCTACGAAAATGGAAGACTTATAGCTCAATCGGCAGCAGATCAGGGCGACCCGATAGGTCAAACTCTATCCATGCAGATGCTATTATGCAAGGGTTCAGTGGGCATTGCTATGAAAGACTACAAGTTGGCTTCTGAGCAATACGCTTTAGCTGGCGATAAAGCAGATGAAGTGGGGGATCAGTTTCAGATCATGGAATCGAGACGTATGCAGGGATATTGTCTTGAACAACTTAAAAATAAGCAAGCCGCATGGGCAGCCTATAATCTCTCATTGAATGCAGGCGAACAACTTGATATTTCCATTCGTCAAAATTCGACATTACCTTATGTAGGTCGGGCTCTTCTGGATATGGCCGATACACTTTTAAAAAAGGAGGAATATTTTTCTCTTGAAAACCGGTTGAATAATCTTTTGGGTCAGGGTTGGCTGGCTAAACATTCACAAACCGCATCTGCCATATGATGCTCGCTGCCAAACAATATGATATCGTCATGGGTGTGGACATTCATATTGTCCAACCTCCCGGGCCTGTACCTCCTGTGCCGATACCACATCCTTTCATTGGGATCGTATTTGATCCTATGGACTTTGTACCTATTGTAGGAGCGACTGTATATGTCAATGGTATACCCAGAGCGCAGGCCGGGACTGCAGCAAAAAACATGCCTTCACATATTCCCATAGGCGGCGTATTTGTCAAACCACCTGCTAATGAAGGAGAAATGTTCATGGGCAGCTCGACAGTGCTGGTGGAGGATCAGCCTTTCACATTTATGTCCTGTCAGGTATTAACATGCCATGATGTAGGTATGGTACCACCACCAAGACCAAAAAAGAAAGGCGGAACAAAGACGATGGTTCTTCCCACTTCGGTGGTCTTACCTATTCCGGCAGGGCAAACAGTACTAATCGGGGGACCACCTACCATATCCTTGATGGCCATCGGGATGAAATTAGGAATGGCTGCACTGGGTAAGTTGGGTAAGTTGATCGCGAAAAGCAAATTTTTCAAAAAAATTGCCGACAAACTCAAAAAGGCATTATGCTTTTTTACAGGACATCCCGTAGATGTAGCAACCGGCAAGGTAATCACCGATAAAGTCGATTTTGAATTACCCGGGCCTATTCCTTTTAAATGGGAACGTACGTATGATTCATTTTCTGATTACGATGGCCCGATTGGTTATGGATGGCATCATGAATATGATATGGCCTTGCAGGAAGACTGGAAAGAAGGTGTGGTTATCCTTCGGATGTCAGAAGGACAAAAGCTTGCATTCCCAATTCTGAAAATAGGTGAACAGCATTTCAACCGGTCCGAAAAATTGTTGCTATCCAGGCGGGTCGAAGGTTACGTGATACAAAATGAAGATCAACAATTCTATCGATTTCATGAAAACAAACCGTCTGGTGCAGAATGGCCATTGGCAAGTATAACTAATCAGGTAGCACAGGCGATTAAGTTTGAATACGATGGACGTAATGCATTAAGAGAAATTATTGACAGCGCCGGAAGGATATTAAAAGTCAGTACAGACGAAAAAAGAAGGATCACTGCAATTTTCGCTCCTCATCCCGGAAATCCGGAAGAAACATTCGCCATCGTCAGGTACAAATATGATCTCAAAGGAGATTTGATGACTTCATCTGATGCATTGGATTACAGTTTCCAATACCAGTATGAAAATCATCTTCTGATGAAGGAAACGAATGCAAATGGGTTAAGTTTTTATTTCAAATATGACATCCAGAAAGGAGTAGCCCGATGCATTCATACCTGGGGTGACGGAGGGATTTACAGTCATAAGCTGACCTACAATCTAACGGAGAAATATACGATTGTCGAAAACTCATTAGGATATAAAAGCACGCATTACTGGAATGACAGAGGACTGGTGATTCGCTCTATGGATCCGCTCGGAAATGTATCCACCAAACAGTACAGTGAAGACAATGAACTCTTTTCAGAAACTGATGAATTAGGACGGAATACCATTTATGCATATGATGATCTGGGAAACAAAACGATGACGATTTTCCCGGATGGAAGTACGTTGCAAATGCAATATCAGGGTAATCAGCTCATTTCGGCTGTTGACCAGCTAGGAGGAATTTGGAAGTGGTCGTACAATGATGCAAGTCAACTAATAGCGCGTACAGATTCTTTAGGAAGGACCACTGAATACGAATACAAAGAATCACTGCTGAAAAAGATCATTGATCCTGCAGGAGGAATTACAAATGTAAATTATGACAACCGGTATAATCTTATTGAGTTACGGACGCCTGATGATGCATCGAGCAGATGGGAGTATGATAGGTTGGGCAGGTGTATAACTGTTATTGATCCAAAGGGGAATGCGCAAAAAAGAAAATTCAATCTAAATAGTTGGGTCAGACAAGTCAATGAGCCTGATGGCAATAAGCGTGAGCTCGAATATGATGGGGAAGGAAATGTCGTCCATGCAACAGACAAACATCATGATGTGCGATTCGAGTATTCCGGAATGAATCGTCTCCGTGCGCGTACGGAAGCCGGAACCCGTGTTGAATTTAAATATGATACTGAAGAAAACCTGCTGGGAATAATTAATGAACATGGATACGCCTACCGGTTTGAACTTGATGCCAATGGCGAAGTCATAGTAGAATCCGGATTTGATGGGATCAGGCGGCAATATAAACGGGACGCTGCAAAGCAGGTCACACAGGTTCAACGTGCGAGCGGAATTCTTACTTCTTATGAATATGATCAGCTTAGCAGAGTTGTGGTCGTTAAATATTCAGATGGCTCACTTGAGAAGTATGCATATCGTCCGGATGGAGAACTTATCGAAGCGATCAATGATCATGCACAGGTAAAATTTGATCGTGACCTGGTGGGCAAAGTCATTACTGAATATCAGGGAGAGCATTCAGTTTCTTCTGTGTATGATATCCTGGGTATGCGGATTGATGTGCAGTCCTCCATGGGTACACATATACAGTACCAAAGAAACATCATGGGAGATGTACTCAATGTTTCAGCTAATGGAAACTCCGAAAAATGGCAAGCATCTTTTAAGCGTGATGATTTGGGTCTGGAACTTGAACGTGTTATGCCTGGTGGTGTACAATCCACGTGGAAACGCGACAAACTTGGAAGACCGGTTGAACAAAAAACGGTTACTGTTGGAGGAAAGATTTCACATAACAGAAAGTATGTATGGGATGTCAATGACAGGCTGAAACAGATCATCGACCCTCAAAAAGGCGCATGGAATTTTGAGCATGATGTTTTTGGCAACCTTGCTGCAGCGCAATATCCTGATGGATCAGTTGAGCTTCGAATGCCAGATGCAGTTGGTAATTTATTTAAAACCAAAGATCGAAAAGATCGCAAATATGGACCAGCCGGACAGCTTCTTGAAGCGAATGGAACGCGCTATGAATATGATACAGAAGGAAACCTCATCAAAAAGACAGAGCCAGGTGGCGGCATTTGGTTATATAAATGGAATGCGGCAGGGATGCTCAGTAAGGTTACACGGCCGGATCATATTGATGTAGTATTTGTGTATGATGCGCTTGGTCGACGGATATCAAAATCTTTTCGTGGCAAGACCACTCGATGGGTATGGGATGGTAATGTAATATTGCATGAATGGTTCGAAACTTCATTTGACAAATCGGGGACATTCAAAATTGAAAACGGAAGTAAAAAAATATATCCAAGGGGATTTGATGAAATATTAGCGAATGCTCCGATCAATGGTCCTCCGGGAAATGAAGAGGTAAAGCTTAGACCTGCAAATCAGCAGCAAGTTGCGGATATAACTACCTGGTTGTTTGAACCAGAATCTTTCGCTCCTTTAGCCAAGCTAAATGGCACGAATCATTTTAGTATCATTACTGATCACTTGGGTACACCAGCAGCGATGTACAATACAGAAGGTGGAAAAGTTTGGGAAATGGATTTATCCATTTATGGTGAGGAAAGCCATTTGTTGGGGAAGAAAGAGGATTGTCCTTTCAGATATCCTGGGCAGTATGAGGATGTTGAGACCGGGTTGTTTTATCATCGATTTAGATATTATGATTCGGTTACAGGTTTCTATATTAGCCAGGATCCAATAAGAAATGCTGGAGATAATCAAACATTTTATTCATATGTTAAGGATCCGAATATCTGGATTGACTCATTAGGATTGTCATGCAAAAAAGTAACAGCTAAGAGGATTGTGATTGGAGAAGGAATGGTTCGAGTTAAAGCTGCAGCCAAGTTAAATAATGCAAAATGGTATCAAGCTTGGGGTAAAAATTTTCCTAAAGGAAGAGACATGACTCCGAATGAACTTAAAGCAGCACTTAAAAGAAATGAAAGGTGGATTAAGAAAAAAATAGAAGACGGATATGAAATCATAGACATAGGACTTGATCCCACACGCGCCAACCGGAGT
>JBDTUE010000046.1:0-21810 GCA_040007895.1 Saprospiraceae bacterium
CATTTACCTGTGTTTGTAAAGCCTAATAATGGAGGGTCCAGCATAGGAATGAGTAAAGTGATGTCAAAAGATCAGTTAAAGACTGCAATAGAGAAAGCATTTAAAGAAGATGATCAGATATTAATAGAAGAATTTATTTCCGGAACAGAATTGACGATTGGTGTTTATAAAAATGGAGATAATATCGTCACGCTGCCAATAACTGAAATACGAAGTAAAAAAGATTTTTTCGATTACGAAGCAAAGTATACTACAGGTATGGCCGATGAGATTACGCCTGCTCCGGTTTCAGAAGATATCGCCGGCCTGATTCGTAGTCAGGCTGCAAGGTTATATCATATCTTCCATTGCAAAGGAGTAGTCCGTATAGATTTTATTTATGAGCCTGCTCAACAAAAAGCGTTTATGCTGGAGATCAATACCGTGCCGGGACAAAGTGCAAATAGCCTGGTTCCGCAACAGGTAAGAGCACAGGGACTCACGCTAAAAGAGTTTTATTCTTCCTTGATTGAAGCTTGTCTTAATCCCATCTAGGAACCAAACCCACAGACCTGGCTTCCCTGACGTAATCGATTATTTTATCATAACTAGACATTCCGCCCGGCACATTCAGTAAAGTAAGATACTTATCATACACCTTATCTCTCAGGGCCGGAAATATGTCCGGATACTTTAGAATTTGTTTATTTATTGAATCCAGATCCATCAATATCACTTCCGGCAAATGACTTCTGAACTGTTGATAAGCTCCGGGGAAATGGTAACGGTATTCACCTGCTACATACCTGTAATAACTCATCGCTCCACTATAACGCACCGTACTATCTGATTGATTGATTGTAGCCAGGTATGCAATAAAATTACAAGCTCCTTCATCCGTAACACCATATCCATGACACATTTCGTGAGCTTGAGTAAACGGTAACTGAATGGTATGAAGTCCCAGATCTATATAAGCTTCACCGGCATACGGCAAATAAAAACCAGCTGTTTTGATTCGCAAAAGAGTGCCGGCGGGAAGTGTCTTCACCCGTACATTTCCAGGAGCTGAATAATTGAATTTTGAGCAATACTTTTTTATAAAAGGTCTGATAATACTTTCTATTTCTGTGGGCTTATAATCCAATATTCTAATAGGACGACTTTTTATCAGGGCTTCCGAGGCAATCCCCATTTCTGCTGCCAGGCTTGAACTGTCAATCTTAGGTAATGTAATTGGAAATCTTATGGCAAAATCGGTTCGTTTATAATTATAGGCCCACATTAAAAAGAATAAAAAAAAGAATAAAGTCGCAGCGTAAGCAACCCACGCTAACCTTTTCATTATCTTTTGTTTAGATGTGATTAGCTTAAAAGTCCCATAAAGTAAAATCGCAATTAAAATGTATAGAACAGGAAAAGGAATCCAGGAAAAGGGAATTAAGATTACCCTGATCATAGGGAAAATAAAATGGCCATATACTACTTCAGTCTGGCCCGGACTAAGGAGAAACAAGACGATACAAAGTAAAATGAAGACCGCAATAACATTTTTATAACTTAAACTTAAAGACATATTTAAAAAATTTCGATCTTTGTGATTCTTTAAACTTTACTACAAGATTAGGTGTTATTTAAACCAACAAATCAAAGAAAAATTATGGCACAAACGCTTACAGACAACAATTTCAAATCAGAAATCCTGGAAAAAAATGGTGTAGCTCTTATTGACTTTTGGGCAGAATGGTGCGGACCATGTCGCATGATTACTCCTATCATTGAAGAATTATCTGCAGAATATAAAGATAAAGCCACTATAGGTAAAGTAAATGTAGATGATAATGCTGAGGTCACTATGGAATATGGTGTACGAAGTATCCCTACCCTTTTATTTTTTAAGAATGGCCAACTGGTCGATCGCCATGTAGGAGCTACTTCTAAAAAGGTTTTAACCGATAAACTGGAAGCTTTAATGGCTTAATGCAATCTAAGAATAAACGAATTTTCAAAGCCTTTTTGATTGAATCAAAAAGGCTTTTTTGTTTTAGTAAAGCTTTAAACTATAGATTCCTCATTCTCTGTTATCTTTGGCACCTATGCATTCATTAGAGCAACCTGGAGTCCGGGAAATCAGCAAATTAGAATTATTAGCTAACCAGGTCGTCGAAGGTTTTATAGTCGGTCTTCATCAGAGTCCTTTCCATGGATTTTCAGTGGAGTTCGCCGAGCATAGGATCTACAATCAGGGTGAAAGTACCCGTAACATAGATTGGAAAGTATTTGCCCGCACCGATAGAATGTATTCCAAACGATTTGAAGAGGAAACAAATTTGAGATGCCAGTTGGTGATCGATGCCAGCTCTTCGATGCAATTCCCGGTGAGCAGCCTTGAAAGTCCATCAGATACACAAAACAAATTTGTATTCTCTGCTTTAGGTGCAGCGTCCTTAATGAATATCTTCAAACGGCAACGGGATGCCTTTGGGCTAAGTTTGTTTGATAGTTCTTTGAAAGTTCACACGGATGCCAAATCGAGTACAGCGCATTATAGATTATTATTAAGTTACCTTGAAAAAAAATTAGAATCACCTGGTGACCATTTAACAACCAATGCCGCCGAAGTCTTACATGAAATCGCTGAGCGAATTCACAAACGTTCTCTCGTCATTGTGTTCTCAGATATGATGGAAGACCCGACGCATATGGAAGAAATCTTTGCTTCATTACAACATTTAAGACATAATAAGCATGAAGTGATTTTATTCCAAACGGTGGATCATAAAAAGGAAATAGAGTTTCAATTTGAAAACAGGCCACACTTGTTTATTGACCTCGAAACTGGTGAAAAAATCAGGTTACTTCCTAAGGAGGTTGCCAAAGAATACGCCCATCAAATGACTAAGATCAAAGAGCAAATCCGGATGAATTGCCTTCAATTCAAAATCGACCTGATCGAAGCTGATATTACGAAGGGATACAAACCCATTCTACAGGCTTACCTGGCCAAACGAAACCGGATGAATTAATAATCAATTGGTCTTATTCCTGAATATTTATTTAAAATAGAACGTGATGATAAAACTCAATAAAATCTCAACGAAGGCCCCGCAAAAATTAAATAAAAAAGAGATTAAAAAAATGAGTGGCAGGATGACGAAAGAGATCGGCCTCTTGCAGCATGTACTGTATGCAGAAAAAAAACAAAGTATCCTGGTAGTGCTTCAGGGATTGGATGCCAGTGGTAAAGATGGTGCAACTAAATTTGTTTTCCAGAATTGTGGTACGATAGGATTGGATGCGTTTGGATTCAAAAAACCTACCGATGAAGAATTCTCGCACGATTTTTTATGGCGAATGCATAAACTGACTCCTGCTAAAGGTTTTATCCAGATTTTTAACCGGTCTCATTATGAAGATATTTTAATCCAGCGTGTCCATAATTGGATAGATATGAAACGCGTCAAAAACCGAATGGATGCCATCAATGCTATGGAGAAAATTTTAGAAGTTGATAACAATACCAAAGTGTTGAAATTCTACCTTCATATTTCTAAAGAAAAACAACGGGAAAAACTGCAGGAACGAATTGATAATCCTGCAAAAAACTGGAAGCATAATAGTAATGACTGGGAAGAAACAAAACTGTGGGATCAATATCAGGTAGCGTACGAATATGCTATCAATCAGAGTACTATTCCCTGGCATATCATTCCTGTAGATAACAGATGGTATAGGAATTATCTTATTTCAAAAATAGTACTCGATACGCTTAAAGCTATGAATCCACAATTACCCTTGTTGGCTGACGCTGATAAACAGGCCGTACTAAAACTCCAAACAGATCTTAAATAAATGGCCGACGAAGTAAGGGTAGATAAATGGCTATGGAGTATCCGACTTTTTAAATCAAGGACTATTGCTACCGATGCTTGTAAATCCGGCAAAGTAAAAATCGGTGATATCATGCTTAAACCAGCGCATGAGGTGAAACCCGGTGATCTGATTTATGTGTATAAAGATGGTTTCAAATTAGAAATTAAAGTAAAAGATATCCTCGAAAAAAGAGTCAGTGCCTCCATAGCCAAAAACTATTATGAAAACCTTACTCCTCAGGAAGAACTCGACAAATATAAATCCTGGTTTGTAGGAAAAGCGGCTGCAGAAATCAGAGAAAAAGGAACCGGTCGTCCAACCAAAAAAGAACGCAGAGATATAGATGATTATAAAATTGCCCCCGATTCAGATACTGAAGATTTTTGGCTTGATCAATAGATATAAACATTCAGCCACCCTTACTAAGATCCTGTTCATCTACCTATCAGGTTTTTCATTTCTATGCGGACAAAACCAAAACGAAATATTACAGATCATTCAACTGGATTCCATTACTATAGAAGCCAATAAAGAAGACACCATCGATTTGAAAGGATTTATATCCATGATGATGAATGATGAAACATTCTATAAAGGATTTAAAAATCTAAGGAAAGTTTCCTATTCGTTCCAAAATCAAATTTCAATATTCAATAAAAACAAAATGGAAATAGCCGGGTATTCCAGTTCAGCTTTTCAACACTATAGTCCTCCCTGCAGATCAATGACGATAACGGATCAAAGGAATACTGGAGATTTTTTTGATTCAGACGGAAACTATAGATGGTATACTGCTAGATTATATGATCGGTTATTTTTTACTCATGGTTCTGTCTGCATAGATAGTATCACCAATGCAAAACCTGAAATGAACCGAATGGAAAAGAATATAGAGGAACTGAAACGGTTATTATTTTCACCGGGAAGCCGGACCCACGTTCCTTTGCTTGGAGATAAGACAGCCATTTTCGATCAGGAGATGTTGCCTTTTTACGATTATCGATTTCAATTGGATACATTGAATGGCATTGAATGTTACCTGTTTGAGGTAGAGGTCAAACCTGAGTTTAAGATGAAGCATGAGAATAAGACAGTCATTAAAAAATTAAGTACCTGGTTTGAAAAAAACGACCATCAAATTATGCGTCGTGATTACCAATTGGCAGGGAATACGATGGCTTATTCGTTTGATGTTTTAATGAAAGTAGATTTGATCCATATCAAGGACCGATATTTACCCAAAAACATATCCTACGAAGGGACCTGGAAAATATTCACTAAGAAAAGAGAAAGTGCTAAGTTTACCATCGTGTTTAGTGATTTTAAATTTTAGAACATGATAGCGATATGTGATAGTGGAGCTTCCAAAGGTGATTGGGCTTTTATCAAGGATACCGGAATAGTTTTTCTGGAAAGCAGTGGATTCAATCCTTATACTCATGATCATTCTTCCTACCGGGAAGAATTAATAAGAACGATTGATCCTGAGATAAGCCAGGGAATTTTAAGGGTATATTTTTATGGTGCGGGATGTGCAGAACCAGGGCAAAAACTTAAAGTCAAAACGCTTCTTGAAAATGTGTTTCCCAATAGCAACTTCAGCGTTGACACTGATTTGCTCGCAGCGGCCAAAGCTACCTGTGGAAATAATAAAGGCATAGCATGTATACTGGGTACTGGATCCAACTCAGGATTGTACGATGGTCATACATTTATTGATTCTGTTCCTAATTTGGGTTATCTACTGGGTGATGAAGGTGGAGGAAATTATTTTGGCAAATTATTGATCAGGTCTTATTTTTTCAGAGATATGCCTGATAATCTTAAACCTGCCTTTGAAGAGTTTGCAGGTTCACAGGAAAAAATCATGAAGAAATTGTATAGCAAAGACGAAGCTGTCAATACATATCTGGCAGGCTTTATGCGTTTTGCAATGGAACACAAAGAAGATCTCTTTATTCAACACCTGATCACTAAAGATTTTCAAGATCTAATCAATGCCAATCTTTCAAAGTATGAAGGTCACAAGATAATTCCAACCCATTTCGTAGGATCGGTGGCATATTATTACCAGGATCTTTTAAGAGCATGCCTGTCCAAAAATGGAATTCCTTGCGGAACTATTTTAGCAAAACCTTTAAATAACCTTGTGGAATATCACCGAAGTCATGGCTAAATATGGAAATCTTTGAAGTACAGGTAACTTATCCGAATGAAGCATCGGCCAGAAAAGCAGCAGATCACTTGCTAAGAAAACATTTAGTCGCCTGTGTGAATTTTAATGCTATCCAGAGTATCTATTGGTGGAACAATGAGCTTCAAGAGGATAATGAGTTTATAGCGCATTTTAAAACATTGACGTCTCACCTTCAAATACTCCTTGACGAAATAAAAAGTACACATCCTTATCATGTACCTGCTATATTATACTGGAAGGTGAATACTTCCGCGGAGTATTATCAATGGGTTGAAGAAGTAGTAAATCCTGGCAAAGCTGAATAGTAGTAAATTTCTTTTGATAAAAGATAATCCCGGCTTAAACTACTTTGTCTGCGCAATAACTGCTGGCAAAGGCATCCGGTTTGGCTTTGAATACAAACCCCATACCCAGGATATAACCCATTGCTTCTTTTAATGCTTCATTTGATTTAAAATGAGGATCTGTATTGATATCAGCATGTACTTCAAGCTCTACCTGATATAAGTCCAGCAAATCGCATAGATGATAAGCGACTTCCACAGACATAGATACTTCAGTAATCATCCTTTCTTTAAGGCTCATATTTTTCGGCTTATGCTGATTCCGTATAAACATGAACCCTCCTTTTTTTTCCCGGAGGAATACGATTACGGTAGCAAACTCAATACCATCCTGGCGCACTTCTGAATCCGTACCAATACACACTTTAAGCTTGTTACCCGCCTCATTCTCCCTTATTAATGTGTTTTCAACTGCCGTGAGAATAGGCAGCTCAATAGTGGTTCCATCGAATCTTCTCCAGCGCATTCGTGTAAAATTTAGCCTAAATTACCATTTATAAATTAAGATTATATGACCGGCGGGTTAATAATCCATTTTTTATAGGCTTGAATAAGGGTTTCTTTATTTGTAATTCATCCCTTTAAATCGTAAATTTGCGCAGTTTTAAAACAATATGAATAAATACAATATTATTGCCGGCATTCTCATCTTGGTGAGTATTGCCATATTTATTTCAATGTCCAAAGATGTGAGCACATATGCTTCATTTGCGGAAGCTACAGCCAATCATCAACGGGTTAAAGTTGCAGGCTTGCTGGCCAAAGACAAAGAGATGTATTACAATCCCGCCGAAAACCCCAATTATTTTTCCTTTTATTTGCGTGATCCGAAAGGAAATGAGAAAAAAGTGATTCTCTTACAAGGTAAACCACAGGACTTTGACCGGTCTGAACAAATAGTCGTTACAGGGGAAATGAAAGGAGAAGAATTTATCGCAAATGAAGTTCTTCTGAAATGTCCTTCCAAATATAAAGACGAAGAAATTTACATGAAAAAACAAATCTAAAGATGTCACCCATTCAATATGTAGGGGAACATCAATGGATCAGTTTTTCTATTCATGCCTGTATCATACTAGGATTTCTTGCCAGCATCAATGCATGCATCTCCTATTATAAATCATCAAAAGCAGAACTAACTAATTGGAAGACGTATGGCCGGTGGGCATTCCGCTTTCAGGCGTTGATGGTCTGGAGCACGATGGGGCTGATGTTTTATGCCATGATCCATCACTATTATGAATTAGAATATGTCCGTCATCATATTTCCGATGATCTTTCTTTAAAATATGTTTTTGCAGCTTTCTGGGAAGGTCAGGAAGGAAGTTTCTTATTATGGATGTTCTGGAATGTGTTTTTAGGATTGATCTTAATTAAAACCAGTAAGCTGTATGAATCACCTGTCATGGGTGTATTAAGTTTATTGCAGGTGATTTTGTTTTCCATGTTATTGGGCATTCATGTCGGATGGGGTGAGCACGTACTTAAAATCGGTGCAAGTCCTAGCTTATTAGTTCGGGAAACGTTTGTAGCGCCCATTTTTCAAAACCCTGATTATGTAAAACTCATTAAAGGAAATGGACTAAATCCGCTTTTACAAAACTATTGGATGACGATCCACCCTCCTACTCTATTTTTGGGTTTTGCTTCCACTATAGTTCCATTTCTTTTTGCTTTTGCCGGGTGGTTTAAAAAAGAAAATAAAGCCTGGCTCAAACCAGCAATGGAATGGGCACTATTTTCCGTCTTCATATTAGGCCTTGGTATTCTTATGGGAGGCGCATGGGCCTATGAAGCACTTAGTTTTGGTGGTTATTGGGCCTGGGATCCCGTTGAAAACATGTCATTAGTACCCTGGATTATGATGATAGCAGGATTACATACGAATATGATCGCAAAATCCACCGGAAGGGCTATCAGTACCACGTATCTGTATTATTTACTTTCGTTTGTCCTGGTTTTATACTCCACCTATCTCACTCGAAGTGGTGTATTGGGTGCTACCAGTGTGCATGCATTCACTGACATGGATTTACAGTGGCAATTGATATTGCTTATCCTGGTTTTCCTTTCACTTGGTCTATATAACTTTTTTAAAAATAAAAAAACAATTATTCAACCCACAGATGAAGAAAAAATTAATAGCCGCGAATATTGGATGTTCATTGGTGCTATGATCTTATTGTTTTCATCTATCCTGATTACCGGAGCTACTTCCCTTCCTGTGTACAATAAAATAATGCAGCTCTTTAAACCATCCTATGCAGGTCAGGTCATCGTTGATCAGATTAGT
This sequence comes from Saprospiraceae bacterium, assembly GCA_040007895.1. Classification (GTDB taxonomy): domain Bacteria; phylum Bacteroidota; class Bacteroidia; order Chitinophagales; family Saprospiraceae; genus JADJLQ01. The sequence goes on from JBDTUE010000046.1 coordinate 8,687, forward strand.
CATCATAACAGGTTTCAGCTTTGGATAGCAGTATTAGTAGCTTTCCTAAGTGGTTTAGCAGAATTATTACGTTTCAAAGAAATACACTGGGATACCTACAAATCAAGATTTATTAAGCTTATCTCGATTTCATTGGGTGCAACTTTACTTTTGTTTATTGCTTTTTATAAATCTCTGAATGAACCAACCTGGCAACATTATGTCTTGCAATTTGCAGGTACGTTTGCCATCATCAGTAACCTTACTTATCTTTTTGCTTTTCTCAGGGGCAATCTCAAATTAGCTGGTTCCGCTATGGCCCATCTGGGATTTGGAGTTATGGTCCTGGGTATATTGGCTACAGGATTGAATAAACAAATCATTTCAACCAATCTATTTGCCCAGTCAGATTTGATTGAAGGATTTAAGACGGAAGATTATATGAAAAACCTGGTATTGCTCAAAGGAGAACCCATGCCAATTAAAAATTTTGAGGTAACATATAATACGGACACGCTTTTAGATCCGTTTCATAGAAAATTTGATATCCGTTTTGATCAAAAAGATGATGATGGTAAATTAATAAAGTCTTTCAACTCAAGTCCCACCTTGGTATATAGCCGGAATGAAAGCCAAACTCCATCATCCAATCCATCTATTCATCATGGCTTGACTAAGGATTTATACACTTTTGTAAATTGGTTGCCTCCTGCAATGATGAATAGGGAAGCTGCGGACAAGATAGAAGACAATCTTAAATATCAGACCTACCATTTGCAGAGAGGTGACACCTTGTTTTATTCAGCAGGGTTTGGAGTCATCCGGAAAATAAGTGATAAGACAACTCACCCTGATTACGAAGCTAAGCCCGGTGACCTTGTACTGGCGGCTGATATTGAATTTCATCAATTAAACGATTCTAATACATATACCGCGCATACAGCTATTGTCTCCCGGGGAGAACTTTATTTTACATTACCCACTATCCAAAACGACCTGGGCTTAAAAATTAAACTTAACCCTACCAGCCTTGAATCTTTTTACCCAGAGCACGATAAAGGTGAAGATGTCACATTAAAAGAAAACCAGGAAGTAATAATTGATGGGTATAAAGTTAAATTTGAAGGATTTAATAAAAGTGTTGCAAAGGAAAAATATGCGAGTCAGGAAGGTGATATCGCCGTAAGCACTATGCTTCAAATCACTTCACCGAAAGGAACGGTATATCCCGCGGCACCGATATTTATTATTAGAAATAGTCAGATCCAATTGGTTCATGATTTTATTTTCGAAGAACAAATAAGATTGTCTTGTATTAAAATCGATCCGGCATCGGAAAGCATTTTAGTTCGTTTTTATAAGACTAAAACACAACCCGTCTTAGATATAGATCTGGCGGAAAAAGCTCCGCGTAATGATTTGATCGTCATTCAATCCATTTTATTCCCGGGAATCAATCTATTTTGGTTAGGTGCTCTCACGATGCTTGGTGGTGTATTGTTAAGTGGTATCCGGCGATGGATTGTTTAATACAATAAGTCCATTTTTTAATGCCATCGGTCAAGCCAAAAAAATTTCCCAAAATAATATTGGTCGGATCAGGCAACGTAGCTACTTACCTGGGGAAGGCAATCATGAATACACCTGGATTTAGAATTATCCAGGTTTTTAGCCCCACTATCGTAAATGCTAAACGGCTGGGTCAAAAGTTATCAGTGCCCTTTACAAACAAATGGACTGAGATCTACCCGGATGCAGATATTTTTATACTGGCCGTCAATGACGATGTTATTCCTGAATGCGTAAAAACTCTAAGAACACTGATTCACAAAAATGCTTTAATCCTGCATACATCAGGGAGTGTGAGTACAGATGTCTTTAAATCCTATTTTAAATATTTTGGAGTGATCTATCCACTTCAGACTTTTAGTATAAAGAAAAAAAGTGTTGCAGTATCAATACCCATTCTTATTACAGTTCAAGGACGGAATACAATGGCAATCGTAAAACAACTCGCAGGCTCCATGAGCAATGATGTCAGAGTGGTATCTGATAAGACCAGGTTATTGATTCATCTTGCAGCAGTGATGGTCAATAATTTTCCTAATTATTGGTACGTCATGGCGGCTCAATTACTAAAATCGAAAAAGATTGAGTTTGAAATTTTACTACCACTCATTGAGGAAACAACATCAAAACTAAAATACCTTACTCCCGTCGATGCTCAAACAGGACCAGCTAAAAGACACGATCATAAAGTCATTCAGCTTCACGAGAAAATACTGATGGATACTTTTCCGGAATGGAAATCAGCATATCATGCAATGACCACACTAATAGAGAATCATTATAAATAATAAAATCAGCGTATGAATTTTGAAGTACATTGGTTTTTTAATTAGGTTTGAAGTATGCCGACTGATATTAAAATCCATCCATCCTGGTTTTCAGTTTTGGAAAAAGAATTTGAAAAGTCTTATTTCCAGGCACTCAAAGAATTCATCCGTTCAGAAAAAAAAGCTGGAAAAACAATATATCCGCCTGGCCCCCTGATTTTTAATGCGTTCGAACATTGTCATCTTGATAAGGTAAAGGTGATCATACTTGGACAGGATCCATATCATGGTCCAGGTCAGGCTATGGGCCTTAGTTTTTCAGTACCTAAAGGAATTGAACAACCTGCTTCTCTTAAAAATATCTTTAAAGAATTAAAATCAGATTTAAATCTCGACCCACCCAATCATGGAGATTTGAGTTCATGGGCAGATCAGGGTGTATTCCTCTTGAATTCAATTCTTACTGTAGAAAAATCATCACCAGGGTCTCATCAAAAATCAGGTTGGCAAACTTTTACCGATGCTGTGATCTCTACTTTATCAGACTCTAAAAGGGGTTTGATCTTTTTGTTATGGGGCAATTTTGCGAAGAATAAGAAAATATTGATTGATGAAGCAAAACATCATATTTTGGAAGCGGCCCATCCCTCTCCACTGGCAGGAGGTGCATTTTTTGGATGCAAACATTTTTCAAAGACCAATGAGTTATTGGTTAAGAATGATTTAAAAACAATTCAATGGAAAATAGAAAATTAATGACTCTGGTGTTTATCTCAGGTGCCCTGGCTGTACTATTAGGAGCTTTTGGAGCACATGGGCTAAAACCATATCTTGATGAATCTGGGATGTCAAATTACCAAACAGCTAACAGGTATCATTTTATTCACACTATCTTAAGTTTAATTTATTTGATATGGGCACCCTCAGCGAAGTTGGTCTCGCGGGCAGTTTCAGAATGTTTAATTGGAATAATTTTATTTTCTGGCTCTTTATACATCCTATCATTAAGGTCTCACATTCAAGGAATTCCGTCCTGGTTGGGAGCTATTACTCCACTTGGAGGATTGTTTTTTGTTATTGCATGGCTTGAAGGAGCAATCTATTCTTTAAAAAAGTTAAAAAATTAACATATGTTAGGAGAAATATATGAAGGAAAGATGGTTATATTCGTACCAGAAATTATTAAAATCCGGACTATGAAAAGAAAAATTTTAACCATGTTACTCGCTGCTGTTGTGATTTGTCAGGCGGGTTTAGCAGTAAATTCTGTTAAAAATTTAATACCTGGTAATGGTATTGAACTTCAAATCAGCAATGTAAAATCAAATGCTCTTTCAAAAGCTGAAGCCCGTGCCATTCAAAAAGCTGAGCGAATAGAATTTCGCAATCAGAAAAGACTGGCCATGGTAGAAAAATTCATGACTAAAAAAATGGCTAAGAAAGCTATTGACTTCAAAGACCCAGTAAATAAATGGTTATGGTTTGGTGTTTTTGGTTGGGGAGCAGGATTACTATTATGGATCATAGCAGGAAGTGTTTTTAGTGGAGGTATTGGATTATTAGCATCCCTTGCATGGTTATTTGGTACAGTCTCATTTGTTATCTGGCTGGTCAAAAAATTTGGTGACGTATAAGCTTACTCTAAATAAATTCTTTTGAAAAGACCGTTTCAATTTTTTGGAACGGTTTTTTTTTGCTCTGTACTTTATTCCTGAAATTTAGTATACTATAAATGGATTGGTAAAAACCTTTTAAAATTGGTTTCTTTGATCTATTGAATTTTAAAATAAAACATAAGTCTTTTAAAAAAAACCTGCTCTATCTATTACTGGCAGTAATCGTCGGTAGTATTGTAAGCATACTCACATTACCCTCTTCTGAATCAACCTATAGTATGGCTATATTTTCATCGAATGGTCAGCTACTAGGTGCACGACTGGCTAAAGATGAACAATGGCGATTTCAACCGAATGATTCTATTCCTAATAAGTTTAAATGTGCTATCCTATTATTTGAGGACAAACATTTTTATTATCATATCGGTATTAATCCTGTAAGTATTTGCAGAGCTTTATTTCAGAATATCAGAGCCGGAAAGGTAATAAGTGGTGGCAGCACCTTAAGTATGCAGGATATACGGCTACGAAGAGGCATCACCAGGAAAAGAAACCTTGTCAACAAAATCCTCGAAATGTTTTGGGCGATTGGCCTTGAGATAAGCAACAGTAAAAATAAAATTTTGCTTGATTATTCCACGAGAGCATCTTTTGGAACCAATGTAGTCGGCCTGGAAGCAGCTTGCTGGCGTTATTTTGATAAACCTTCCGCTAATCTCACGTGGGCAGAAGCCGCTTGCCTGGCAGTGCTACCGAATAGTCCATCCTTAATCCATCCTGGTAAAAACAGGTCTTCGTTAAAATTAAAAAGAGACAGACTTTTAAAACAGTTGACTATCGCCGGAACCATTGATCTGGAAACTTATCATCGGGCATTGCTTGAACCGTTGCCGGATCATCCATTGCCATTGCCCAATATAGCTCCTCATGTTCTGGACTTCCTTTATTCGAAATCTGATATCAGTGGTACGATTAAGACTACCATTGATTATGCTTTACAAAACCAAATAAATGAATTAGCAAGAAACGCTTATATCCATTTATCTGCCAATCAAATTCACAATCTTGCCATTCTTATTGCAGATACTAAGACTGGAAATACAATTGCCTATGTAGGTAATCCCCCTAATACGATTCAAAGCCTTCATGTAGATCATGTACAAGCTCCGAGAAGTACCGGTAGCATTATGAAACCATTTTTGTATACAGGTGCCCTTAGCAAAGGAATAATTCTACCTAAAACGCTATTGAAAGATATTCCTACAGTGATCGAAGGATTTCAACCTAAAAACTTCAATCTCAACTACTCAGGGGCAGTACCGGCCGACCAGGCTTTAATCCAATCGCTTAATATACCCATGGTGTTATTACTCAAACAATATGGATTGGAACAATTTCATCATGATTTGAATCAATTGGGATTGACCTCGTTTCACAAACCTCCTTCCTATTACGGCTTATCCCTTATCCTTGGTGGTGGTGAAGCGTCGCTCTGGGACCTCACAGGTGCATATGCATATTTAGGGAGAGCATTAATTAACTATCCCATTCAGAATAACAGATATAGTCCATCCGATTTGCATCCTTTAAATTTAAAGATATCCAATACGTCAAAGAAAGAAAAAGATTCTGATCTTTCAAGAGTGCCATTGGTCTATGATGTGGCCAGTATTTATACAACCTTTGAAGTACTAAAAAAACTTCAGCGACCGGATGATGCCGGTGCATGGCAGACTTTTTCATCGAACCAGACTTTATCCTGGAAGACCGGTACAAGTTTTGGATTTAGAGATGCCTGGGCTATAGGATTAAATGCTGCATATACAATTGGGATATGGGTCGGGAATTCTTCCGGAGAGGGCAGGCCAAGCATATTGGGTGCCAAAGTAGCGGCTCCGATATTATTTGATGTAGTCTCCATGTTACCCTCAGATGTAAAAAGCAATTTTGATCCGCCATTGGATGAATTGAATTATGAGGTTACTTGTAAAATAAGCGGGATGAAAGCATCTGCTCTATGTCCAACCGTAGATACCATACGTATTAGCAGATTTTACAATCAGACCCTACCCTGTTCATATCATCAAAATATCTGGATTAATCCTTTAACGGGAATGCGTGGAAATCAACAATGTAATGATGCAGGAAAATTAATATCTAAAGTCATATTTAACTTATCCCCTATAGAAGAGTATTACTACGAGTCTACTCATCCTGATTATGAAAAAATGCCTCCTATCGACCCCCGTTGTAATGATATACCCGGATCGAATCCGATGAGTATGATTCAACCTGAGCCAAACAGCTCAATATATATTCCAATGGATCAAAATGGCCAACCGGGTAAAATAATTTTTAAAATAGCTCATAGAAGCAAGGAGACTCCGGTGTACTGGCATTTGGACGAAGCGTATCTTGGTAGTACCCGCACTTTTCACGAATTGTCCGTGTCGACAGAACCGGGAGACCATGTACTTACAATCATCGATTCTTCCGGTCATGAACTAAAATGTGCCTTCAAAGTTTTAAATCGAACAAAAGACAGGAATTGAAAATTACCACTTGGGTTTGGGTGGTCTGCTGGCTGCAATCATCCTTTTTATGCTGAATTTTCCTGCACCATTAACGATGACAATGAGTAAGCCACCTATGATGGCAATATTTTTCATAAATAAAATGGATTGAAGTCTGCGTTCCGAAACGGGATCGTTCCAAAACGAATAAACAATTAAAGTAACCGGAATCCAATAACATAAAATAAGAAATGCACCGGTAGCGGCTCTGTAACCAACCAAAAGAAAAAATGCTCCAAGGATTAAAATAGCTATGGCACCGATCAATAGAAAATCCTGGTTCCATGTAATTCCATAATTGGTCATGGTCCTTTGGGTAGCATCAAAAAATGCAATGCTATCGTAGGCTTCCCAGAAAAATATAAGAGAAAGACAAATTCTACCTATGAGATCTATTATATCTTTCATTGGACCATTGAATAAAAAAAATTAAGAAATTAAATATTGTAAGGCTGCTCTGGCACAGAGTTGTCCGTCCATTGCTGCCGAAACTATTCCTCCTGCATATCCGGCCCCTTCACCACAAGGGAAAAGTCCAGCACATTGAGGATGCATAGATAATGAATTTCTTGGAATGCGTACCGGGCTACTCGTCCTACTCTCTGTAGCAACCACTACTGCTTCATTCGTTAAGTAACCATTCATTTTTGAAGCAAATTCACGAATGCCCTTTTGCAATGGTTTAATGACACGACCCGGCAATATTTCATGCAGCGATGCACTCCACAGACCAGGTATATAGGATGCTGCCGGTAAGGTAGAAGACCATTTGTTCTGTATAAAATCTACCAATCGTTGAGCAGGAGCCCGCTGACTGCCATCTCCGGATTGGAAAACTTTCTGTTCAACCTCTTTTTGAAAATTTAAAGTGCAAAAAGGATCTTCCGGATGATCAAAATCAGAGGGGAATATACTTACCACAGTTCCTGAATTAGCAAATTGGCTATCTCTTTTGCTTAATGACATCCCATTAATGACAATTTCTCCTGGTGCTGTCGCCGATGGAACCATCAAGCCACCAGGGCACATACAAAATGAAAATACACCACGACCATCAAATGTGCAGGTTAAAGAATAACTTGAAGGTGGCAATGCCAGGTCCTTAGCATGTCGTTGATATTGAATTGAATCGATAAGTGCCTGTGGATGCTCAATACGAACCCCTAATGCAAATGCTTTTGATTCAATAAGGAGATTCTTACCAGCCATCAGTTGAAAAATGTCCCTGGCAGAATGGCCTGTACATAAAATGACAGCATCACCTGTTAATTGCAAGCCTTTGTCTGTCGTGATAGATTCTATTTTTTCATTCCTTATTTGAAAATCAACAAGCTTTTGATTGAAATGAACTTCTCCGCCATATTTAAGTATAGTGGTTCTTATATTTTGAATGATTTCCGGTAGTTTATTGGACCCAATATGAGGATGAGCATCGATTAAAATGTCCGGATTGGCTCCATGCTCTACAAACAATTGAAGTACCTTATGGATATCACCCCGTTTACCCGATCTTGTATATAATTTCCCATCTGAATATGTCCCTGCTCCCCCTTCTCCAAAACAATAGTTGGAGTCAGGATCCACCAGATTAAATTGCTGAATTGCACGTAGATCTCTTCTCCTCGACCTGGCATCTTTGCCGCGCTCAATAATTATAGGCTTCAAGCCAAGTATAAGACATTCTAAGGCTGCAAAATATCCAGCAGGACCAGCTCCAATTATAAGAACAGGCTTTGCCTGGCTTACGTCTTTAAAAGAAGAAGTCAAATTACCACCTGGCTCAAAAGCTGTATCAGATATTTCAACACGCAGTTTGTATACCGGCGATTTGCGGGCATCTAATGATCGTTTAATGATCCGGTAATAATATGATGATTGATTCCGCTCATACAAGACGTCTGCAATCCTGGTTTCAATGATTTCAATAGAATCTAATTCAGATGGCGCAATTGAAATTTCTATAAATTGACTCATGTCCCTGTTATAGAATAGCCTGTCTTATCTTACTAAGTCTTATTAATAAATCTTCCATGCGATCTAGTGCCAGCATATTAGCTCCATCTGATTTCGCAATTGAAGGATTGGGGTGGGTTTCGATAAAAAGGCCGTCTGCCCCAGCTGCTATACCTGCACTGGCTATGGTGCTAATCATTTTAGGTCGACCTCCCGTAATTCCGGTGGATTGATTTGGCTGTTGTAAGGAATGGGTCACATCCAATATTACAGGAACTCCAATCTCCTTCATAGCGGGTATAGATCTCATATCTACTATTAGGTCCTGGTAGCCAAATGTGGTTCCTCTTTCTGTAAGCCATACTGAAGCTGATTCATTGTGGTTCATCACCTTATCAACTGCAAATTTCATAGCTTCTGGGCCCATGAATTGACCTTTTTTGATATTGACTACCTTGCCGGTTGCAGCTGCAGCCTCGAGCAAGGTAGTTTGCCTGCAAAGAAATGCGGGGATTTGCAATACATCCACATAGTTAGCAGCCAATGCAGCTTCAGGTTCTGTATGAATATCTGTAACCACTGGAATTTTGAAATACTCCCTTACTTCCTGAAGGTATTCCAGAGCCTTAATATCCCCAATGCCGGAAAAAGAATCTTTGCTACTGCGATTAGCTTTGCGATATGAAGATTTAAAAATATAAGGTATTTTTAATTTATCTGCGATCTCCAATACGGTTTCAGCTACTGTGAATAATAAGTCTCTGCTCTCAACAACACAGGGTCCGGCTATTAAAAAAAAATTAGTGCTTTCTTTATGACGAAGCAGGGGTAAATAGTGATGAATGGAATGATGCATAAATCAATGAGCAAGGACCCAGGCAGAGGGTTCAATATTATTTCGGATAGTTATCAAAGACTTGTCAAAACTTTCATTTATTTCAAGTAGTACACCTAAACGGACACAATCATTCTGGAGTTTTTCTTCATACAATTGAAATCCATTTTCAGCTATCAATTTCTTCATACGTGCACCATTATCCTTTTGACAAAAAGTACCAGTAATAATAGTCGCTACTGTATTGATAGAGTCTGTATTTACTTTCTGCATAAACACAGTATCAGAATCTATAGGGGCACTATTTGCATCCTTTAGAGATGTATTCATAGGATAGGTAATTTCTTTTGCTTCCCTGTAGTTCATGACCAGATCTCCATTAGATCCGAAAAGCTTATTGATGAGGAAAAACAAAGTAGCGAGAAATAATGCTGAAGCCAAAACTAACCACCATTGAAATGAGGTATCCTTCTCGGGTGTTTTCTGAAGTTTAGGTAAACGGACAGGATCGAATTTTAAGAGTGGTTCAAACTCAGGATTTTTCACAAATGCTATTGAATCATTCTCTGTTTTCCTGGTTAATATACCGAATGGATTTAGTTCTAAATCCTTTTCATGTAAAGTTTGATTTAATAATTCAATTTGCCGATGACAATAAACAGATGCCTGATCGTAGGGAATGTCGTATAATCCGGAAATGACGCTAGTTAATGGGCCTAAATTATTGTTTGAAAATTCCATTTCTCCTTCAGATGGCGACCAGGATAGAAAAGATTGAGGGGGTTCAAAATATTGCCTGGAAATATGCCATTTGGCAGGAGCATAATCCAAATTAAATGTCCCAAGAGGCCCAAGGTTTACCTTGCCATATTTATTTAAAGTTTCTAGTATATAAGCCGGAAAGCCCATCAAGCCAATAAAAATGGCAAGGTACGAAAAAAGTATTTTTAAAAGGGGATCAGGCGTAGGTCGTTCTATAAATGCGAGGTACTGCTTTTAAGGTAGCCGCTGCAGCTCCTAAGCTTGGTGCAAAAAATAACCCTACAATCGGAATCATGAGTAAAAGCATGAAAGCAATACCATTGCCGAAACTAAACCCGAGGTTTTTACGAATAAAATCCAGGCTGCCTCCAATACCAAAATACCGGTTGAGGCTAAAATCCAGGTTAGAAAATCCCACATACATTGATTGAACCAAAAAAATCAGTGGCGCTCCAATGAAACCCATAAATGGAAAAAGTCCTATAAGTACAATAGTAAAAGTGATCAACATTTCTTTTACAAAAGATCTGAATCCAAAAAGGGCCGATCTGCCTATATCATATAAGCCGGTATCATGTGTTTCTTTTTTATAAGATATAGAATACCCGATCACTGCTTCTTCCACCCGTTTGGAAAGCGCGGATAAAAAAGGAGATAACAAAACAAGAATAACATATTTATAAAGTACAACCCCGGTAGTTGCAATTCCAACTCCAATGAACCCAGAAGAAATCTTATGCATGATTTTTAAATTGGAATCGAGCGGTAAAGCCATTTGAATCAGATTTCTCACATTGTCTGACCAATACCAGGCACTGAATCCAACTAATAAGCCATAAAATACACTGATCAGGCCTGGAACAAACAAGTACAACCACAGCTTTTTATCTACTATGATAGTCCATGCTTCCCAATAAGCTTTAAATGAAGATACAAGGTCCCTGATCATGACTTTAGTATAACGTCATGACCTTAAAAATGGTTTTCCGTTAATTATTAATAATTTGTGAATGAGGATGTAAAACGGAATCTTTTATTCAAACTATGAAAACAACTTTCTATTAAGTTGTTTTCTTGCGTTTCGTTTTAAAAAGCTCCGTAATATCTTTTTCCTTCATGTACTCGAGATCTGCAAAGTTGGCAGTGACGAATTTTTTTATATCCTGGTAATCCTTACCTCGCTTATCATTAAACTTAGTGAGTAATTTGTTGATAAATTTTTGGTTTAATGATTGAACATCCTGGTTGAATTTTTCATTCGCAAAGATTTTCATATAAATATTAAAGATCTTTGAAATCTCAAAATAATTCTGATATTCAGATTCATCCAGGTTATCCAGCAAGCTTTTAAAATATCCAAGGATCGTATTCCTTACCGTGGCATTAATGATAGAAAGTCCTTCATTGGATTCATAAAAATTACGGACAGCTTCTATCGTGTCTTCATGCATGTATCCTTTTGAATGGATGACTTCCGCCAACTCATAATATTTTTTGACATCATCCTTGAAAGCAGGGTCCAATACATTCTGTGCATTTTTATCTACATCTGCGTCGAACTTGATACCCAACAAATGCATCTCATGCAAGAATCCGAAATAATGCTCGCTAAACTCCGGTGAATGTTTCCGGTTATCATTAACCAGGTTTTTCAGGATCTCATGATCATTTCCATCTAAAGGATAGAAATTAGTAATGATATAAATCAATTCCCAAAATTCAGAAAGATGATAAAGTTTTTCATTTTTTACCAATGCAATCAAATATGGCTTTAAGCTTGAATTGTCCGAAAAATGCCGTACCCGGTGCAGTAAAAATTCCATCAAAGGAATATAGAGACTTTTCAAGTCTTCCGGTGTATTTGGAAATTCTGCAGAATGATATGGAGCACCTTCAAATTGCCTGGCATATTTAGAAAAGGCAGACTTTCTATCCAATGGGTCACTGATTCGTTGCGCCCGAATACCTTCAAAATAAATTTTACTACGCTTATTTTCAATATGGTCTACCAAATTAGAGACCCAGATATCACTAGACAATGAAAATCCTATTTGTAATGTCTGACCAGTTTTGTTTTTTAATAATTCAAAATTATTGCAATTGGCCAATGCCTTAACAGCAAGAGCAAACTGATCCTGAGGTCTCCTGTATTTTACCAATTCATTGACATCTCCCCGAAGGACAGCATATCCTAACAATTTAGGTAAGTATACCCCTTCAAATTCCCCATCAAATAATCTTTGTTCCAGATCCAATAATTGAAGCGGTTTTAATGTGCCAACCTCAGTATAGGCGGCATGAATCTCCGGCTCAAACTCCTCTCTTAATGCCTGGTATCCGGCTTCGGATTCTTCTTCAAGGAGAGATTGTAAGGTATCAGACGACTGGATTCTAGCTTTTATATCATCCAATGCCTCGACATATTTTTCATCTAGTTTTTCCATTATTATTCAGTTTTAAAAATAAAAATCTGGTAAAGCAATTTATTTACTTTACCAGATCAAATTACAAACAATAAAATCTATACCCGGGTTGCCCTTAAGGTGTTTCTGTACTTTCTGTTGCTTCTGCCTGAGCTTTTTTCTTTATAGGTTTAGCTTTACCGAACACTTGCTCATGGAATGCTTTGATTTCAGCTGCAGTTTTAGCAATGTTTTGAGCATTGATCTTCTCTTTTTCATTGACAAAAGCTTCAAACTTTTGATCTGCTATTTCTTGAGTGATAGCTCCTTTTTTAACCCCGCGCATAAGGTGTTTCTTGAACATGACACCTTTGAAACGAAGGATATTCCGTACTGTATCCGTAGGCTGAGCACCATTATCTAACCAACTCAAAGCTTTGTCCCGATCTATATCAATCGTTGCAGGCTTTACTAATGGATTGTAGGTACCAAGAAGTTCAATAAATTTTCCATCACGAGGTGATCGGGAATCAGCTACCACGATGTGGTAATAAGGCCGTTTTTTACGACCGTGTCTTTGCAATCTTATTTTAACTGCCATATAATGATAAACATTTAGTAGTTATTGTTAAAAAATGGACGCAAAGATAATTTATTTATTCTTACTA
>JBDTUE010000047.1:0-21736 GCA_040007895.1 Saprospiraceae bacterium
AATCAGAATGTAAGAGAAGATTTAGTTGCGAAGGGATATAAACGGATTAAGGAATTTTCGTGGGATAAGGCGGCGGTGGAGACGTATGAAATATTTGCTCGATTTGCCTGATTCTAAAAATAGGTTGAATCGTTTATAAATTGCATGGAGGCATCAGAAAGTGAAGCAGAAAAATAATCAGATACGACATTGGTATCAATTAGATACTGTTCCATTTGCTACGAGTTTGATGAATATGTTCGTTGAGCTTTTGACCTTCCGCTTTACTGATTATACCTTTATACTTATCGGACAATTTTAACTTAGTCGTGGCATTATTTTGTTTGAGTACTTTGATGAGGTGCAATTCTTCAAGCTCGTGTAAAAGGCCAACTGCTTTTTGGTTGATTATCTGAATGAGCAGTGTATTATCCATAGTTCTGTTATTTATATTTAAGGTGAAATTTCTGGTAGTGAAGTAAACCTGGATGCAGGAAATATTTTTTATTTAGTTAACTCCCGAATCTCTATATAACAGGCATGCAACAATAAAGCAAATTTAAGGTAAAAAACCAGAAAATAGCAAGAATGCGCAGGACATAGAGGACTTACTTTCAAACCTGGTAGGAAAATGAAAGTAATGATGAGGTTCAAAACTTTACCTTTAGCATGAAATTAATTCATAACCAATCTTTGCATCATACAGATTACAATTCCTGGCATAATCGAATCGTAAACCTTCTTTTACAAAATTAGACTAGGAAATAATTTATTTTAATATCAGTCATTCCCAGTTACATTCAGCATATTTCCCGACTTGACGATCACCGCTGCTCCGGGCTTTAGCTTCAATGTCCTGCATGAGGTGGTAACATTTACTTCAGGGTAATTTGAGGCGCCTGTATTGATGTAGACGTCTGTATAAGCATCAGGTAATGTCGTACAGGACCAGTTAGATGCATTTTCCCAGGCAGTACTCACTGACCCATTCCATGTAAGGGAAAATTTTAAAGTGTAAGTCTGGCTGCTGACCGTTCCATTATTGTCCGTGATCTGACATCGATACAAATTGCCGTACCAGGATGTCGGTGCATTAGTCAGGTGAAGGGTGTCGGTGGTGGCTCCGGAATAGACTGCATCATTTATCACATTGATATATCCTGATCCGGTGTTTACCTGCCATTGTAGAGTGGCACTCTGGGGATGATTGATACCTGATGTGAAATATTTATTATTAAAAGGGCACACGATGGGTGATTCTACTTTTGTAAATGTATCGATGATAATGCTGCTTCGCTTATCTCCCACATCTCCGAAGTACATGCTGATGGGGTGATCACCGACTGCGAGATCTTCTGCATTCAGATAGACGGTCAATGAATCATTTGGCAAACCAGGGAGATAAAGTGTCTGGGCATTTTGCCATTGATGGTCGTACCAATAGACAAACTTGACGATACGGTTATTGGGGATGTCAGGATCATTTTTATAGAAGAGATCGCTGGTAACTGAACTCCATAATCCATCGCTCTGATTGTGTCGGATATGAAATGAGTGTAAACCGGTAGCGATATTCATTGAATTGATCAGGGCAGTCACCTGCAGATTATCTGTAGGAGGCACGCTGACTGTCACTGTATCCTGGAATTGTGTGTCAAACCAGTATTGGTATTTTATGATATCTCCACCAGAAGGCTTTGTTTTATAAAACAGATCTGATGTCGTTGAACTCCAGTGTAATCCGTCAGGTTTTGATCGAACGTGAAAAGTATGGAGTCCTTGGCTAAGCCCGATGGTCAGTATGCTATCCAAAATAATAAGATTGTTTGTTCCTGCTATTGAATCAATAACTCTACCGGAGTAATTATTATCAAACCAGAACTCATATTGGGGAGGGCCAGCAGGAAAGGGCGAATCGAGTTTATAAAAGAGAGATGAAATCGTGCTGGTCCAATTTCTGCCATCTGGTTTCAGTCTAATGGAAAAAGAATGCAGGCCATTGGTTAGAGATCCTGTATTAAGAGCTTTGATCAGGAAAAGATTTGATGTGCTGTTTATAGTCTTGACTATCCGCGTATTGAAATTGTTATCAAACCAATAGTCATATCTGGCTGATCCGGATGGAAAGGAAGAAGACAGTTTGAAAAACATGGATGAAATAGTGCTACTCCATAAATCATAAGTGTTTTTGAAAGCAATATTAACTTCGTGAAGTCCAGGTGAAAGAGATGTTGTTGCTATTGAATCCTCAAGAAGAAAGATATTCCCTATGGGTTGATTTACTGATATAGCCTGTTGAAATTGATTATCAAACCAGTATCTGTATCCAGATTGTGTATTGCCAATTGAGTCTGAAACTGTGATAATAACGGTAGCAAAATTATTTAGTTCGTTGCATTCTGTAATTTCCTGAGCGCCATCTGCAGAGAAAAAGAGATAGTAGGTTCCTGGATTGGTTGAAGGAGGAATGTCTATTACTTTCGTCAATTCATTCGTTTGAGTTAATGGTAAAATACTTTGATTGACTAAATATTCATCAATATATACATCTCCTTGTTGTCCTGGAGTTAGAACATCATTTGAAGAAAGATGAAAACTTACATAGTTTGGTCCTGCTGTTATACCACCGATATTTTTTTCTTTGAAGTGGAGGGTTATTGAATCGCCAGCATGGCAATATGATTGAGATGTGGATTGATCTTTTACAATAAGGTCTGTGCATGGACTCTGGCAGGCAGTTGAATATTGCATACTACTTCTAAATTCGCCCGATATCATAGCGGTATGCATCCTATCGGCTTGATCTTGAGTAAACATTACTCTACAAGAATCATTTGTGTAATCCATATAGTTCATGAACATTACTCCATGGAATGGGTTGTTAAAATACAGCGGGCAACACAAACCCTCCAGTGGAGCTTCAAAGCAACCGTAATGTTCATGAAATTGGCCTGGAGTGTCATCGCAATAATCATTTCCACAATCTCCTCCAAAACAAGATTCCAGACTCCCGCTCCAAAGATGAAGTAGACCAAGCCAATGACCTAGTTCATGTACAGCTGTTCGACCACCATCATAATGTTGGTGAGGTACTGGTGGATTATCTGCTGTTCCAATATTACCACATACAACGTGATTAAGCAACAATCCTGATGTAAATCCAGTTTCTATTTCAGATGGATCTATGCCATTGGATGAATAACCAGCTGGCCAAGTCGCCCATCCACTAATGGTATTACTAAAATCCGCAACCCATATATTGAGGTAGTGGTGAGCATCCCAAATTGAAGCAGGTTTTACAACATTATTAAAGTAATTTTTTAAATTCTGTAGATTAGTAGTTACATTTCCTGGTCCGAAAGAACTTGGATCAGTCCAGCCATGATCACTCCAATTTATCCTCTGTATTCCTGGCTCAGACATTGATATCCCATTTGTATCTACAATTGCAAGACAAAATTGAATGCCTGTGTTGCCTGCTAGTTCATCTTGAAAAAATTCGGGAGTAAAACTTATATCAGCATTCATTGCTGAAAAACTCTCATTCAAAATATCGATTTGTGATTGGATTTGAGTAGCTAGTATATTTGCATCATCCTCATTATGTAAAATGTGGAAAATAACTGGTATTATAAATTCCTCAGTGGTTCTTTGGTTTGATTTCGTCTTTTTATACTCTTGAACCTTTTGTTCAAATGAGACCTGCCACTTACTATCTGGTGCCAAATTTCCGCATGGGGGTATAACTATTTCTTGACCTATTGATATAAAAGAATTCAAAGAAAAAGTTATCAAGTAGAGTATAAGTTTTGGTGTTGTCATAATATTGGAATTAATTAGTCGTCCTCACTCCCACCTGTATATGCAGCTTCCCATCCGGTCCTGTTAATTGATCTATATCTTTAAAGTAGATATGAGGATTTTTTGGTACCCATCCCTCACTTGTTGGGAACATGCCTCCATATATTCCTAATTCAGTACCATCTGTACCAGCATCCATATAAGGTGAGTTTGGTACTAAATGAATGTTGCCTTCATCCCAACCTGCAGTATAATTGATAAATAATGAATCAATTGGCCCGGATATAGTATAGTTATTGTATCCTTGATTTCCATGACTATCAAGGCCATTTGTCCAGCCTATATTATTGTGGAAGAATGAGTTATTAACTCCACTACCTGCACAAGCAATTATATTGTTATCAAATTCTTCATTACTACAATTCAAAGTTGAGCAGTATGGAGAACAATATGATATAATGTTATTGCGATAAACATTTCCTCCATTCGAGGAAATTGAAGCTTTAATAAAATTATTAGAAATAAGATGGCCCTGACCTGCTAACTGTATAGACCAACTGCCGCCATATAAGCACCCATCACCGAATGACCCGACAATATTGCTTGTGATAATAAAGTTATTTGAGGCAACATTGAATTTTATACCACCTGCTAAAAAACAATAAGTAATACTGTAATTATTGACAAGACCCTGAACAAGTACATTATAACCTCCGGTTATGAAATAACACCCAGTTATTGATCCATTGCTTGCACCTTCAACAAGGGAAATATTATCTAAAATTGTTCTTGTGGTCACAGCACTTGAATCGGAATGAATGCCAGCTCCGTAAATATGAATACTTTTTGTAATTGGTTGAGTAAGGCCATAACTTCCTCCAGGCAAGTACAGAAAATCACCATCTAATGATAAATTATATGCCGAATCAAGAGTTGGACAAATATATGTTGTTCCATTAGGTCTCACCACAGCAAATTGAAGACTCTGGGCCTGCATCAATTCACAAAATGAAATCAAACAAACCACTAATAAAATAATATTTTTCATGAGCTATGCTTTTAATATTCAATTAATTATTCGTCCTCACCCCCACCTGTATATGCAGTTTCCCATCCGGCCCGGTATTTGAATCTATATCTTTGAAATAAATGTGTGGATTACTTGGTACCCACCCTTCAGAGGTCGGCTGAATTGTGCCATAGATCCCTACATCGGTGCCATCAGTGCCTGCACCGACGCCAGGGCAGGTTGGCTTAAGATGATAATTGTCAGAATAATCGAATCCGTTACCATCGTAAGAAATGAAAATATCAGAAAAGAGTGGAACCGATATATTTCCAGTTTCAGATAGGACTGGACATGATCCACTTGGGCTGGCAAAACTGGGGATTTCAATTTTTAAATTATTATAAAACGAATTGAAGCAATTGTTGTTTGCGTAGGAAACAGGATTTGAATAAAGGAATATATTATTTTCAAAAATTGAATTCGATACACCTGAGGCTGAATTTCCGTTCAATAAAAGCACATTGTTTTTAAATGAACAATATTGAAAATTTATCACTTGTCCAGAAATAATGTTTTTTTCTATTAATAAATTCTTACAACCTCCGGATACCTGGGAGACAATTGAATAAAAAATATTTTGAGAAAAAGTAATAAATTCAGGCAAACTATCTAATATTGATGTTCCTAATAAAACACCAGTCCCAATGCAATTTTTTATGAGAAAATTTGTGATTTTTCTGTTATCAGTACCAATTCGAAAATAATTAACTAAAGAAATACCTTCAACTGAGCCGCCACTGCCTCCAAAATTAACAAAAAATTCGCCAACAACAATTGTCTTAGAGGTAGCGGATGTTGAATCGGGATGGTGCCCAGCGCCAAATATGTGTAATCGCTTACTAATTGTCATTGATCCATTAATACCACCACCAGGCAAATAAATATAATCATCATTTACTGCAGCATCATAAGCAGATTGCCAGGAAGGATAGATTGATGTCGTCCCATTTGGCTTCACCACCGCAAACTGCGGAGCCTGGGCATTCAGTAAATCACAAAATGAAATCAAACAAACCGATAACAAAATAATATATTTCATACTTTATGCATTTAAGATTCAATTAATTATTCGTCCTCACCCCCACCTTGATATGTAGTTTCCCATCTGATCCTGTCTCTCCATCCACCTGCTTGAAGAAAATATGAGGATTGCTGGGTAACCATCCATCTGGAGTAGGATTGTTTGTGCCGTAGATACCGACGTCTGTTCCATCATTGCCTGCTCCAATGCCAGGACATCCCGGAGCTAAATGAAAATTGTTCCCATAAATAATGCCATAATTTCCATCATATGAAATAAAGATGTTATTCGAAGCCGGCACAGAGATATTATCTTGAGCTGATGCTGGGCAGGTTTCAGAGCTCTCATAGTTTGAATTCGTTAATTTTAAATTATTTAAATAAATATTGTAACAATTTTGAGCACTCAGTGGAGCTGGAACAGGATTTAGAAAGATGTTATTTTCAACTAAAGAGTGGCTTACGTAATTAAAAATATTTGGTTCATATTGTTGGTAATATGGCCATAAAAAAATATTGTTTTTAAAAGTACAATATTGAAAGCTCCAAACATAGGTACTAATAATATTTTTGATAAATAAATTATTGTCAGCACCTCCACCTGTTAATCCAGATGAAGCATTAAAATGTGTAATTATTGATTCTGTGATAAGAATATTCTCGGGCAAACTATCTTGCCCTAAGGGAGATGTAAAAAATAGACCTTTAAAATAGCATCTTTTTATTGTGTAATTTCTAAGTTTAGTTGGTCCTCCTAATGTAGTTACATTATCAACTTTTACTCCTTCAATGGACCCTCCACTTGCTTCACCTAAAATGGTTAGTGAACCAGTTAAAAGGGTTTGCATAGTTGCGGATGTTGAGTCTGGAAAGTGACCGGCTCCATAGATTTGTAATCTCTTACTTATAGAAAAGGAATTTCCTAAATTTATTTGCGCACCAGGCAAATAAATAAAATCTCCATTTTGAGCAACCGCATACGCAGAATCCCAAGTAGTTCGTATAAATGTTGTCCCGTCCGGTCTTACAACAGCAATTTGGGGTGCTTGTGCTTTCATACAAATAGGTAAGAAAGTCATTGTAATCAGAAGAAGTGTTTTTATTTTCATTTTATTCCATTTGCTAAATACACAATTAATTATTCGTCCTCACTCCCACCTTAATATGCAATTTTCCATCTGCTCCTGTCTCGGCATCTACCTGCTTAAAGTAGATGTGCGGATTACTTGGGATCCAGCCTACTGGTGTGGGATTATTTGTGCCATATATTCCAACATCGGTGCCGTCTGTGCCTGCACCGATACCGGGACATCCAGGAAGCAGGTGATAGTTATTTATATATGTACTATTACTTGGATTGTACAAAATAAATATATCATCTACGGAAGGTACTAATATAGTCCCTTGCTGGGTGGATTCACATGAATTTAGGTTAGCTACACCTACTTTTAAATTATTTAAAAAAGTATTAAAGCAATTCGGTAATGATGGAATAAAGGGGCTTGGATATAAAAAAATATTATTTTCAAAAAGTGTGTAATTTATATCACCCATCACCCAGTCACCATTGGCAAAAATATTGTTTTTGAAGGTACAATATCCAAGATGAAATATATTGGTAAAAATTATATTTTTATAAAAGTAACAATTCAAAGCTACTGGATTTCCAGCACCAGAAACTGACGAGACTAAGGATTCAGAAATCGTAATAAACTCAGGCAAACTATCGGGAAGAGAATTGAAAACTACACCACCCAGAGAACATCTTTTTAGTGTATAATTTTGAAGTTTTGTGGTGTATCCGGACTCTGTTGAACCTAAATAAGTAGCTTGGTTCACTTGTATCCCCTCAATAGTGCCACCACCGGCACCTCCCAAAATTTTTAATATATCCACTTTAGTTCTGCCGGAAGCACTGCATGAATCAGGATGAAGACCTGATCCAAATATGAATAATTTTTTATTCACAGTCATAATATCAGGTATCAAGATACCAGGCAAGTAAATAAAATCTCCATTAACAGCAGCGGCATAAGCAGTTGGCCAAGAAGTGAAAACCTGAGTAATCCCGTTAGGCTTTACATCCGCAAACTGAGGATTCTGACTAATAGCATGGTTAAGAGGAATCAACAAACTCAAAACGAAAAAGAAAATTAGTTTCATTATGTATGTTATTTTAAAATTTTCTCGCGCTAAAACCCGTGTTTAACAATATTCAAATCAAAGGGATAAGGTTTTAACAATTCTTGAATCTCAAGCTAGAGTTTTCATTTCCGAAGTTAATACTTATTTCCTTTAGAGGAGATCACTTTATTTCTTTCCCATGGCAACAGGGAAGTTTATGATTAAAAGTATACGATGATCAATAACTCCAATCCGCATGACTCACAGGCAACTGATTCAATTCTGTCTTGAGTTGTTTCCAGTTAGGTAAAAAACTATCCATGTAATACAAAAACCTGTCGTTATGATGCCGCTCCAGAAAATGGATCATTTCATGTACAATGATATACTCCAGGCAATGCTCAGGTTTCTTTGCCACCTCAAGGTTGATCCAAATTCTCTTCTCTTCAATATTGCAAGAGCCCCACTTAGTTTTCATTTGCTTTACCTGCCAGTCTCTGACTTTTACGTTTAAAATCTTCTCCCATTTAACTATGATGGCTGGGATCTGTTTTTTCAATTCTGCCCTATACCATTCTGTCAATATCTCATGCCGATTTTCAATGGGTGTTTCAGGGCGGATGTATAAGTCAATTGTAGTTTTGTTTTTCAACACAACTTTCGGAGCAGCTTCGACTTCAATAATGTTTAGTAAGTATCTCTTACCCTGAAAATAGTGGCTCTCCCTCTGCTTGTATTCTCTCGGTGATATCCTCTCCTGCCCATCAAATTTCCGTTGATTGCGTTTGATCCAGGCAAATTTAGATATGGCAAACAAGCGTATAGCATCTTCACTTATACTTAAAGGTGCAGCAATACGCACTCTCCCCGTCGGCGGATAGACAGCAAGATGGATGTTCTTTATTTCCTTTCGAACTACATCAATTTTTATATTACTGATAGTGATGTGTTTCATTAATAATCACGCTGATTTCTTACAAGATTCAGGACATAATCCGCGTCAGGCTCTTTGACATTATATTCCCACAACAATTCCTCAATGGCATATTTCACTGCTTTTGTTTTTTGAAGGTTGTCTCTCCAGCCATCCTTTTTAGTACTAAGGATTTTCTGATCCAGCTCATTCGCAAGAATTTCATTTTTACCCAGGTTATCGTACAATGTCCTTTTAGTTGTCGTGTTTAATGAACCTGGATAGTCAGTTGAAGTGTTTGGTTTTTTAATTTTCCCTGATAGAGCAATGATTTCATTCAGATACTTTTCGTATTCCTGTGTTGCTTCTTTACGCATTTTGATGAGTTCATTGAGCAGCACACTCATTGTCTCATAATACACCGGGTTGGTTGGGCTTTGTTCTATAATGACTCTTCGGAGATTGTTTTCAATCACTTCGGCCATGGCCTCCTTGTTCTCCCTGATATGCTTTGGCAACTCATTGAGTGCATCCTTGCCTTTTTCAACGAGGAGTTCTACAAGACTGAAATCGTCAAAGTTGGCCAGCATACGACTTTCTTCTGCCCCTATGTAACTATCTATCAAATGCCGCATGGCAGGCTCATATTGTTTCAGATCAATGTAGTCTCCACTGGCTAGTTGTATTTCTTTACGGAGGTTTTCAAAGTGCTTTATGTCCTCTTTGATGTGTTCAGTTTCCTTGTCACTGTATCCGGCTTCTTTCATCTCATCAGCTATATTGGCATAAGCTCTAATGAGTGCAATGGTCAGCGTGTATAGTGCCACTCGCCTGGGTTCAGTATCCATGAGATCGTCAGGATTGGCGGTGTTTTTACCACAGAAGTATCGAATATGTGCCAGGGTATCTTTGGGTTCGTCTACTGGTTCGCATAGTGCTTTGATGACCTCCAATGCTTCATCCAATCGTTCTCTGCCTTTCTCCAGACGGTTTTTCAATAAGCCCTCTATATCTTCCTTTGCATATCCATCCAAAGCCTCAGTGGTGTAATCATAAAATGCATCTTCTAAACTTTGGAATAAATCCATGTAGTCAATGATATACCCGTAATCTTTGTCATCACCATCCAAACGGTTTACACGGCACACAGCCTGAAACAATCCATGATCACGAAGATTTTTATCGATATATAAATAGGTAGCAGAAGGTGCATCGAAACCCGTGAGCAGTTTGTTGACGACGATCAGCAATTTCATCTGGGCAGGTTCGTCGACAAATTTTTTCTTTACTTCCTTCTCAAACAGTTCAACTTTCTTCAAAGCCGTTTCTGCATCTTCATTGAAATAGTCCGACAACATCTTGCGGTAAATTTCGAATCGTTGCAATTTCTCTGTATGATGTTCTCCTTCACCTTTGATGTCAGCATGGGATGGAACAAAGGAGGTTACAATAGCACAATTCTTTAATCCGGCTTTTTGAAAGAGTTCATAATACCGGCAGGCATTGTAAATACTATCGGATACCAACATGGCATTGCCCCTGCCGTTTTGTAGACGTTCTTTCTTCTCCATATCGAGCATCATGTCGATTACGATCTTTTCCAATCGTGATCTGCTGCTGAACACTTTCTTGAGTGTACCCCATTTTTGCTTCAGCTCTGCTTTGGCAAAATCAGTAAGACCGCGTGTCTTGAGTTCAAACCATTCGTCAATCTTTTCCGGCGAGGTTATATTTTGCTCAATATCTCTTGCTTCGTAACGTAAATCGAGGACTACTTTGTCAAAAACAGCTTCGTCAAATTTGTAAGTATGGATGTATCTGCCGAACACTTCAAGGCTTGTCTGTCTGTCAGATTTTAGGAGAGGCGTTCCGGTGAAACCAATGAATAATGCATCAGGAACAAATTGCTTCATGGCCTGGTGCAATTTGCCGGTTTGTGTACGATGACACTCATCCACGAAAATATAAATGTCCCCTTTAGCTTTAAAGTCAGTTGGGATATTACTCCGTAGTTCCTGCAAGTAAGTATCCACATCTTTTTCGTCTACTTCTTCCTTCCCGCCAAACTTGTGGATGAGCGAACAAATCACTAACGGAGAAGTGTCGTTGAGTTTATTGAGCAAATCTTTTCCGCTGGTCGTTCGGTATATATTTTCCTGTACGCCTTTGTACACTTTTTCAATCTGGTCATCCAGTTCCTCACGGTCAGTTATGATCAGTATCCTGGCATTAGGATTGTATTCCCGTATCCATTTTGTGAGCCATACCATGGTCAGACTTTTGCCACTGCCCTGGGTATGCCATATGATACCGCCTTCTCTGCGATGCACAAAGTCCTGTGCGGCTTTGATGCCAAAGTACTGGTTTGGGCGACATAGCTTTTTTTGTCCACGATCATACACTATAAAGTCATGCAGGACTTCAAGGAAACGTTCTTTGTTCAATAGCTCAATCACATTTTTATCCAGAGGATAATCATGCAGAGTGGCATGGGCGCGTATGGGTTGAGTCAGTTGAAGGAGATATGGATGGTCTTTGTTGACCTCCTCACTTACTTCCTTCCATTTCAAAAAGTATTTCTCCCTGGTATCGATGGCGGCGTAGGAAAGGCCTTCAATATCATTGCCTGCCATGACCAGTTGGATGGTAGAGAAAAAAGACTTGATGAAAAGGTGTTTTTGGTTATCAATGTTCTGGCGGATACCTTCGGAAATAGAGACAGTGCTGCGTTTGAGTTCCATCACGCCCAGTGCAATACCGTTTACATACAGGACAATGTCCGGTCGTTTATTGTGCACACCCTTGATTGTTACTTCTTCAGCAAAAGCGAAATCATTTTCCGCAGGATTTTTCCAGTCTATGAGCCATATAGTTTCTTTGTTATGTCCTGTTTCGGGCTGCACGTTGACACCATAGCGGAGCATGGAATACACTTCTTTGTTGACATCATACAATGATTTACTTTGATCATTGGCTGTCTTACTGAATTCATACAGTGTTTTGCTGATCAGGTTGGGGCTGTATCCTTTTTTTGTGAGGTATGCTGCGAGTATTTCTTCTTCAATGTTGCTGTTGTTTTCACGGTCTGCCCAGTGGCCGAGATAGCGGTATTTCAATTCGTTAGCGAATAGTTCTACCAGCCTGTCTTGTGTGACTCGTTCCCGTTTACCGATGTTGCTCATTTTTCTAATATTTTTTTTAATTCCAGGCCTTTTTCTGTGAGGCGGTATTTTTGTTTTGAGCTATTTGGCTTATCAGGAATTGTCATTTTAACAAAGCCATCATTCATAGAAGGCTGCAAGTAATTTTCCATAAAACTATCACGATGTTTTAATTCCAATTTTGCTTGCAATTCAGAACGTTTCTCTTCTCCATTAAATACCATAACAAGCCTGTTTATTTCCGGTTTACTTGCACGGTACTTGTCCGGTACTTGCACGGTACTTGCACGGTACTTGTCCGGTGATGTCTTGGGATCTAGTCGCCAGACAGTAAGTTTAAACCCATCATTAAGCTCAAATTCAGGCTCTTTTAAGCCAGCTTCGACAGAAAGTCTGATCATGTCACCGGTCCCACTACCCAATTTTTCAATATACTGAGCCAAATACATAGCTTCTGCAAGCAATGGGTTGTGAGGTACTGAGCCGTGAGGACCTCGCAATTGTTCAATCGAAAGAGAGGCCGGTAGCTGACCAGGATTCCAAACCTCAAGGCGATTGTTAAATAACATTACTTGCACTGAGGCATTGCTATTATAATCACGATGAGCTACGGCATTGACAATGGCTTCAGCCACAACAGCTCGGGGTATTTCGTATTGTGCAGGCGCCTGGTTGCTTTCCTGCCTTGTACCTACCTGTAGATTTAATTTGGCCAATACAAAATCAACAGCCTGGTCCACCAACTCAAATACATCACCTTTGAAAATCTTATACGAAGGAATAGGCTTTGTAACCTCATCTCCATAGAAAGAAGCACATTTTATTTCCAGGTTCTGAAATAGTCTGGAAGGTGTTTTACCAAATAACAAAATAGCCGCATTACTTATTTTCCCATTGGTGAGAAGATTTAGATGTTGTAAGACATCCTTCACGGGGGCAGTTGTAGCCAGGGGAAGATTTCTAGCCCCTCTGGCTCGGGTTACAAATTGTCTCACCTTCGAATTATCAATATCTTTTTGAGTAGCATCTCGACAAACGGTGGCATCGAATGGTCCGTTTTGGATAAAGCCTTTTTCCATCAGGTAATGCACCAGGGAAGCATACACACCAGCCATGAGCTCCGCCTGAGTAGTTACGGATTTTCGAATAACAGATAATCCAATTTTGGTGATAAATTGTTGCATTTTCGGATGACGTGTCGTTGCTTGCTGAAGGAAAACAAGACGGTGCTTATGATGAAATGTTGCTTCATCGTATTCCTTTTCGGTAGCAGATATTCCCTCAGCATTTTCTGTGCCGTACTGAATGCCAAGAATGGCAATGTATATATCACTATGTTTTAATTCTTCCAGGTACGCATTTTGCACAGTTATATCGGCAGCAGGAAGTTTTTCGAAAAGAAAGGGTTGGAAGAAAACACCCAGAAGAGAATCACTAAGAATATAGTGGTACAGGGCGTCTCTTTCAGTGGCAAATTCTCCCTGCACACTGCTTAAGAATACCTTGATCTTTTGCATTTTAATTTTTAGAGGGACTAAACTAAAGTTGAACTATCAGATTGTTTTTGTAAAACATCTTTGATGGCTGAATTCGGCTCGTAAATAAAAATCTGAATATTCAGGACATTGAGTTTGGATGTTATCATTGGCTTTACTTTTTCCCAATCTAAACCTCCATTACCACATCCCAGGGGCGGAATAGCAACACTTTTGATATCGTCTTTGATCAGTAATTCTCTGAGTGCATCCAAACCTTTCTCAATGTATTCATACTTAGATGGGTTTCTCCAGTGAATTTTAGTTGGAAAATTGATGATAAGTTTTTTTCCGGTTTGTAGATTTTCATCCCAGATCGCCAACAATCTACCAGGTATAAGTTCGTGATTTTTACAAGCAGCGATATAAGCTTTGTTATTGTTGAGAAATGCTTCTTTGAATTGTAGAGCAATTCCTTTTCCCATCACTCCTACAGTATTGACGGTGTTGACCAAAGCCTCAGCTTCAGACAATAAAAGATCACCGGTTCTGAATGATATCATGGTTAAAAGAAAATATAGAGACTGAATATTTATTGCTAAGTTAACATTAATTGATTGAGTATGTTGAATGAAGCATTAGATTCATTCTGGAGTTATCTAATACTACTCCATTTAACTTTTATTGACTTCATTTTCTTTTGAATTATCCATGAAAAACCCCTTATTATCATCGATATAATATGAACTCATCCCATTTGAATCAACTTCAATGCGCCATAAATCTTGAATGGCTGGAACTTTGAACCAAAAGTTCATACCATCTTGCCAACTGGTCCATATCAATTTATCAATCCTTCCTTTATGATGATACCAATAATATTCCTCAGCACATAAATTGAAAAAGTCAATGATTGTATTTTTTAATTGATCCGGATTTTCAGCAGTTTCCAGGTCTGACAACGTAGGATATTTATCCTTGATCAGGTATAAATTACTATTGAGTTTATCATACCTTTCATTGAATTCCCTGAATAACTCTCTTTGCAATTGATCGTTGGCAAGCGCCTTTGAATGCTGTGAATAGTATATAGTTATGCCAATAGGCTTAAAATGGCCGTTGGGATAACATTTGAATCCATATCAATTTTTGAATAGTTTAAAACTTATCTGGTACCTGTAAAAGTCTATGTTATTTGTAACTGATAAGGCTCTTTTTATTTTCAAATCATCTTCTAGTCCGATAATGACGCCTTTCACCTGTTGATGGGATTCTGCCAGTTCTTCTTTGACATACCCCATATAGCGTTGTATCTGGCCTACTACATTGTCGCTCACTCTGCCTTTTTTCAATTCAACGACGAGTAATGTTTTCTTGTCCTTACTAATGGCCAAAATATCTATTGGTCCGGTATCAGTCTCATATTGTTTTCCAAAGATGTCACCATCTTCATAAATATCGTAATCCTTACCGAGTTCGGTCTGCTTCCAATTTTTAATCAGAAAATCTTCTAAATGCTTTTCAAGCGCAAATTCGGAAGGATCCTCAATCGTGGGATCGGTATGAACCAGCACTGGAGGTTTATTGCTACCAATCAGGGTAAGTATTTCATCTTCATATTTAGAAATATCACTGGAGGTCCCAATAGATCCTGTAGAGCCCCGAAGTCCTTCACTCATGGCCTGACGGTCAATCATGACTGGATACCATTTTACAGACCGGCGATGAGGAAGGGGTGTATTGGGTTGATAGTAATATGCTGAGGAAATTTCGCCTACATAATATGCACCGCTTCCATTTGGACTCAGCACAATGTCTCCGGCATTTATTCCCTTACAGATCGTCCACAACGTACCACAGGATAATCCTGCAGACACCTTGCTTTTCCCGGGATGTTTTTCCATCCAAATGGGTATGAAATGTTTGTTAAAGTCTCTCCAGTTATCAGGTAATTGCCTGGTCAAATCCTGGTTGATATCAAATCCTGCACCAATAAAGTTCCCTTTGTAGCATTCATCAGCATGGATACTCTTTGCTCCGAGCATTACTCGTATATATCTTTTCATACCAGCCTGATTTTGCCAGTCAACAGATTCTGCATCATCCCCTGCTTTAACATTTTGTATTTCTCCAGTTTCTTTTCCAATGCGGAAATTTCAATATTCATATCGGAGAGAACTTTGCCAATTTGGGTTTGGATTTCATATGATGGATGGGGGATATTCATTTCCGAAATCATTTCCATTCTTATTGAGTCAACGGATGATTTCGCAGTCATTTGCATAACTCTGTTATAAAAGTTTTCCTTAAAAAATAGATAAAAATAATATCCATAAATTAGTTTTTTAAAATCACTAATTTTATATACTCGCTGATGAAAATCAAATTTCCCATTTATATAATGCATTACTTTTCCTGTTCCGACACCATCCCCAGCAACTAATATTGCTTCGCCGTCAAACGAATAAGAATCTATTTTTTCAATTGTTGGTGATCTAACAAAAAACGGAAATGCTCCATCTGGAATTCTGTCTTGTGTGTTTTTGGCGCCAGTTGAAATTGAGGCAAATGTCTTTATCTGCGTAATTTTCCACCCCTCTTTCGGCCTCAACAACTCCTGCATCGCCCCTTGTTTGATGGCTCTTTTTTTAGCGATGAGATTTTCTAGCATGGTGATGAGTGCATCT
Source organism: Saprospiraceae bacterium (assembly GCA_040007895.1). Lineage (GTDB taxonomy): Bacteria > Bacteroidota > Bacteroidia > Chitinophagales > Saprospiraceae > JADJLQ01. The sequence goes on from JBDTUE010000047.1 coordinate 16,230, forward strand.
GCATCGTTTAAGGCGGTGGCTATGGTAGTTTGCTCGGCGAGGGTGGGGTATGGTATCAACATTTGTTTCATATCACCTACATTGATATGTTTCATAGTTGAACCTGTTTCTATTTCCTTTAATCTTCTTCTACCTACTGAAAAGTTAAAGTAGTAACTATAAAATTTTGGTTCCGCTGTTCTTTTTTTAAAACGTGTTATGATTAGAGCATGGCAGTTTGCTCCTTCCAACTCCCTTGGAACAACGGTTGTAATACCTATATCACCAGTTTGAATTGTAAGCAAATCACCCTCCTGTAAACATGATTTTAAATGTTGTTTATGGAAATCATGTGTTACTCTCTTAATACCATTAAAATTAAATTTGTTCTCATCAACATTATATCCCTGAATGTATAGAATGCCATTATCAAAGTCTGTATAATGTGATTTAACTGTTCCTACAAATCCGTTAGTCATTAGAGAGGTAATCTCAGCAATAGGTTTCGTGTCCCAATCATTCGGTATAGTACCTACTTCTGAATTCTTATATCCCTTTTTCACGTCCGCGTTTTCTACCATTTGAAATTCATTTTTTTTAAATGGTTTTCCACTGTGGCTGTTAGTGCATCGACTTCAATATTCAATACGGGTAAAGGGGTTTCATACCTGTCCGCCAGCTCTTTTATTCTTTGGGTAAGACGATGGCTTATATTATCCATCTCGGTATGAATACGGTGTTCCATGCTTCGCATCCATTTCCTTTCAATAACGATTGTTTTTATTTCATCGATACTTAATTTGGGGTATTGCAATATCACTTTCTTTTCCAGATCTGCTTTGGCGGTTTTTATCTTGCCCTGTGTTTCGACTTCATCCTCCATCAGTTTTTTATAGACTTGCAATTGGTCGTACTCATCGGCATTGTCGGCATTTCGTTTTCTCAGTTCTTTAATAGCTTTAGCCAGATTGCCTTTGCTTATTTTGCCTTTGTCATCTATCGCATTGATAAGCAAACCGTCTTCTCCTCCGTGTTCCTCTCTCAGTTCGTCCATCGTGGCATTAAGGGTTTCAGCTTTTGCTTCCAGGCCATCAATAGCTTTTTGCTCTTTTGAAAAATATTCTTCTATGATTATTGCAGGAGGAATCAGTCTGCCTTCCAGTCCTTCGATACCGGCTACTTGTTTCACTACTTCTTTTTCTCCCTTCTTTGTTTTCTTTTCAATCCGTTTGACATCTTTACCTGCTTTCCACCCATCAGCAGCGAGTTCATACAAATCATCCTGCATGGTTTCAGCCCAGTAGTCCATCATGTGCTGATACATGGCGTATGGATCAGTGAGTTGTTTGTCATCGTAATGGTTCAGGAGGTTTTCAGAGATGAGGTGTATTTCATGCTTTGGATGCAAGCCCTTCTGGAATTGACGAGTGTATTCAATGGTTTCATTTTTCCATTTAGTAAAGACAGCATTCATTTTCTTTCCAAAAGCAGTAAACTCGGGATGATGGAAGATGGTGTTTTTTATTTCTTCACAAGCAATATTGAGTTGGTAATATTCCGGACGCTTAGGGACCAGTTTGAATAATTCAGCCTTTAGAGATGGGTATACTATCCAATAGTTTTGAAGGGCTTCCACATCACGCTTAGGTATTCCACCGAGGAGGTGAGCGGCAATGTCCTGAATATCTTCTTCTTCCTGGCTGTCTATATAGCGGGGTATGTTGAGATTGTAGTCATTCTTAGGATCTGCAATTTCTGCAAGAGGAATAATGCGTGAATATTTAGGTGTTTCGATCCGATAATTGAAGGTGTCCACGATTTTGTGGAGATCTTGTTCGCGAAGACGGTTTTTGTTTCCATCTTTAATAAAGCCCTTGCTGGCATCAATCATGAAGATATCCTTGCGATTACTAGCATCTTCTTTATCAATGACAATCAAAGAGGCGGCAATGCCCGTTCCATAAAATAAATTTGGAGGCAATCCGATAATTCCTTTGATATATCCTTTTTGAATAAGCTTTTTACGAATGTCTGCTTCTGCATTGCCACGGAATAAAACGCCTAATGGCAAAACAATACATGCTTTCCCTTTCGACTTTAATGATTTGATCAGATGCAGCAGAAATGCAAAGTCACCATTCTTTTTTGGAGGTACAGCATCAAATCCGTCGAAGCGTTTATACACATCATTGGTCGGATCTAAGCCATTCATCCAGGATTTGTAGCTGAATGGTGGATTAGCCACAGCATAGTCAAATTGTTTGAGTTCGCCTGTGGCATCATTTTTAAATTCAGGCGAGGAGAGGGTATTGCCCTGCACAATATCTGCATCGGGGTTTCCGTGCAGCCACATGTTCATGACTGCGAGGGCACGTGTGGCATTGTCATTTTCCTGTCCGTAGATAGTGATGCCATGCGGTGCTTCGTCTGCTGCTTTGAGAAGCAGTGATCCTGATCCGCACGTGGGATCATAGATGGTTTCAGCCTGGCTTTTTGATTTTTGGATCCCAATCACTTTTGCCATGATGCGGGATACCTCTGCAGGAGTATAGAATTGTCCTTTGCTCTTTCCGCTTTCGGTGGCGAAGTGACGCATCAGATATTCGTAGGCATCACCCAGGAGGTCATCTCCTTCAGCCCGGTTGCCACTGAAGTCTAATTCCGGCTTTTCAAAGATGGTGATCAGATTAGTGAGTTTATCAATCTTGTCTTTGCCCTTACCAAGTTTTTCATCGTCATTGAAATCCGCTACAGTGATGACTCCCGTGAGTCCATTCGCTTTCGCAAACGCGCCGATGATCTTATTGATTTTATCTCCGATATCGGACTTGCCTTTATGCCTGACCATATCATAGAAGCTGGCACCGGCAGGTATTTCAATCAGCGGATCTTTTTTATCCGACACATACTTCATAAACAGCATGACCAATACGTAGTCCTTGTATTGGCTGGCATCCATGCTGCCTCTCAGTTCATCGCAGCTAGCCCAAAGGGAGCTGTATAATTCGGATTTTTTAACGGCCATGGGGCTGGTTGAGTTTTTATTTCTGGAAAGTTAGGAAAAGGAGTCAATAATTATCATCTCCTTCAGGACGGCCAAGATGATATTCATCGGAGGAATTGTCAATTAGCTTGATGCCGGTTTTCATTTTTGAAAGGTTTTGCAGGCCAGTTTAAGTAAATGGTAGGCCAGATCCAGTTCCTTTACAATTGTAGTATCAGTTTTGTCAGTCAACCAGAGGGGTTCATTCTGATTAGTTTTTAGAAAATTCGCAATCTCTACAACGTGTTCTCTCGAGGCGCTTCTCTTGCCCCGTTCAATCTTGCTCATCAAGACAGTATCTGCTTGGATTTGGGCAGCAACTTGGGATAACTTTCTGAGACTAAATTTATTTGAAAATGAAGAGGTCGATTTTTTATCAGAATTGAATATTGGAGAAATGATATTATATTAAGTCTAATATGCTGATAATTAAGGCTTTAGAATATTTACTATAAAGGTTACTAAATGGCGAATTCCCTTTTGTTAAAGGATACTTTGGGTGCTCACTTTTCGTTTTATATTTACTCTCGGTCTAGAAAATATAACCCTTAGCACCCTCGAAATAATTATATTTAGCTTATCCAAAACTAGTATATTTGTTCCTAATGCAAACCCAAACACCGAAGAGTTATAGATTTAACACTTACAAAGAAGGATTATTATGAACTCAATTCCGCCTTAGCAATAATAAATTAGGTAAGCGGAATGTTGGCAAGTATTTTGAATGGTAAAAATTTTACCGACCTGTGTTTTGAATTTGAGTCGCTCCTAAAAGGAAACCTGATTTTGTTTTGAGGAAAACAAAGCCAATAAAATTCATCGGATCGAAATGTTGTAACGATCTTGAAGGTATTTAATTTTATCGCTTTATTTAGCTTCTAAAATTAAAGTAAATGGTTTCTGAGCGATTCGAATACTGATCGATTGAAAAACATTATTAATTGTCGAATTCTTACTCCCTGCATTCGATTGACCTTATTTAAAAACTCAGTACCATGAATGAGTACAATGAAACCGATAACTCAGTTTTAACTGAATATGCGAAATACTTAGATGATCTTGTCGAAAAGGACCAAAATATTGTATTTCTAAATTCAAGCTCCAAACATGCTTCAATGGTGATTTCACGTATTTTTAAGCATTCTAATAAGGAGGTTTTAATTAGAGCAAAAGATCTAATGAGTGATATCCCTAAGGACATTGATTATATTATTGAACTTATGAATTTTATTATCAGAGGAGGTTTTTTGCGAATTCTGCTCAGTGAATATAAAACTGATAATCCTCCTGAAATACTTAAAGTATTAAAGCTTTTTTCAAAAAAACAAGTGGATATTAAACTGACAAATGTGAATTTTATTTTACAAGAGTCTGGTGAAGTCGTTCATTTCACAGTCGGCACTAAAAATGTAAGCGACACGAAACCTGCAATGTATAGACTTGAACACGACATAAATAATTTTTTGGCAACGGGTAATTTCAACGACCCAAATATATCTTCAAATTTGCAAAGTCAATTTTATCAAATTTTCAACTCTGATAAGTCCACTGAAGTGATATCATTTTAGAGATAAATCTTTTTATTGAATACAAAATATCGACCTAATGCCCCTTTCTCCCTTAAATCCATTATTGGAAATTTTAACAGCATTTAATTTCGCATTTGTAGCCTCCAGTACTTTTTTAAACGATCTAAACTTAAAACTCACGGGGAGTTTTGCGGCTGTGCGTGAGGAAATGAAAAGTGTAAAAACTCAAATAATTGAATCTGAGTCATATATAAATACGGGAATTGAAAAGAATAATGGATTAATGGCTTTGTTGGATCGCAAAGAAGATCTGAATAGAATAATAAAACTTAAAAATGATTATAAGGCAGAGATTAGAAAGGACATTGAAAAACTTAGTGCATCCAGTGTATTCCAGCGTTTTTCTTTATTTGGCGGAATTTACTGTCTTTTGATATTGTTTCTCGCAACGTATGATGAAGAGCTTAAGGATTACAACTTAAGTATGATGCTAATTATTTTTAATGTAGTTTCTTTGATTTTTTTAATTTGGATGAATTGGCCTAAAAAATTAAAAGTAAGATATCCTTGGAAACCCGGCACGTGGGATGTTATGTTAACTTTTGTTGTGGGGTCCTTTTTTTCATTTGCCGATTTCTTGATTTTTGAAGTATGGTATAAACTTCATTGTCCAAAAGACTTGAACTTTATTTTGAAAATTTCAATATTATTAGTTCCGTCTGCTCACTTTCTATATTATTTCTTAAGAGCGTTATTAAGATCTAAGCAATTAGGAAAGAAAAAGTTGGATGATTGCAAAGATTTATCTAAACAGTTAAGTGATCTAGCTATAAGAACACAGGGTAATCTAGACGTATTGCAACAAGGATAATTTTATTTCTAGTTTCTGCCCCGCTTTTGAACCCATCCTCAGATAAAAAATATTTTATATATTATTTTCTCACATGTCTACCCCG
>JBDTUE010000048.1:0-21414 GCA_040007895.1 Saprospiraceae bacterium
TAAAATGCCCTACCATGATCGGATGACTTGCTATTTTTAAATCTCCATGCACCACGGATACATTTATATAATCATCTTTTGGTTTCACTTTACTTGTACTTAACTTTTGTCCTTGCAGGATCTTCCAGGCTTCATCAGCACGATTAGACACCATATGCTCTGGAATAACCTGCAGGCCCCGGTACCCCTCAATATCACCGGTCGATCTTTCTTTGTCCAGTGCAGGAGGAGTTTTTTCAAGATTAGAAGTAATGCCCTGTTTGATAAGATCACGAATTCCATCAAAGAGCGTTTCATCATTTCCAAGATTACCATGATTCGTTTGGTGTGCATAATACAAATGATCTATTGGAAGGTTTTTAGGAATTCCAAGCTCCCAGGTTACTGAACCATCACCTTCCATTGTCCCCAGGTATTGAAGCTTTTTACCAAAAATATTTTTAACTATCCTGAAGGAACTGGTCGTCGTATCGTCCTTACCTGCGAGATAATAAACATTAGTCAAATCGGGAATGAACGTCTGAATATGTTGTTTATAGGATTTAAAATATTCAAGTAATGGAGGTATTAATATTTTATCATGCCCTAATTGTGTATTGATATCGGACCAAAAATCAGCCGTTTCAAATGCTTCGTGATTGATAGGCAATAAATCGTATAGCCCGGGATAGGAATTGAATAATTGTATTAATTGGTTTAAGTCATGATGCGTATCCAATAAATTGATTTGTCTCACCCTGCTCAGATGCCCGGTGAATACCTCCATGATCAGATGTGATCCTGACCAGGGTGTTCCCAATAAGATTACTCTTGAATTTTTGTCTGAACTAAATTGCTTCCAATTGGCTTCATGTAACCTCATCATGTCTCTGACCACAAGGCCCCCCATAGAATGAGCAATGATAGAAATGGATTGACCCTTAATTTTATTATTGATTTCTTTTATTAATGCATCCAATTTGCCAGCCGACTGCGCAAGGGACAATCTCCAATCAAAACCAAACGTGTACACATCATAGGTTGGTTGTAAAAACTTTACAAGTTTATCATAAAACTCGCCTATTATATAATTGGTATCTACAGTTGTATCCGGTTGTAAGTCACCAATCATTCGTCCTTTGCCAATCTCACTGAGGTCGAGCCAAACAATTTTATTGTCGATTCGCAGGTGTGTACCCATCACCCCAGGAATAAGAATGATGACAGGTTTGGAGCCTGAAATCTGATTATAGGAAACCGCTTTATATTTTTTGAACAAATCAACAAAAACACCGCGATCGATTTCACCCGATGACCTTGTTTCAAATCGTTTGATGGATTGACCTACTGGAGTAGTGAGAGCATCCAGCAAGGCTTGTTGTGTATTTTCATTTTTAAAATAATTAAAGTGAGAGGTAGTATCATCCTGTGATTTAAAAAACTGTAAGCCTGATTCGCGCAAGGCTCCATACCGCATACTTCCCGTATTTACCACAAAATCATTAGCTTCCCGATAATAGAGATTACTGAATACAACTAATATGGATCGCCAGAAATTTTTCCCAATTTCCGAATCACCTTCAACGACGATAAGTTGATTTTTAAGAATCACTTGTGGCCGGTTGATTAATTTCTGAGGAATTGATTCCGGGACCATAGCAAGTATTCCTGGCATCACATCCGGTGTCAACCGTGCGCTAATCACATCGGTAATCAATCCACGAATGAATTGGTAAACGGGATTGTGACCGAAGGCAAGTCCAATTGCTCTTAACAAGCCATTCAGAAAATGATCAAGACTGTTACTTAAAAGTTCAGTCCCTCTTGCCGGGCACGCTACTCTGATCACATTCTCTATTCTGATCATTTTTTTACGGGCCAAAACATTTATTGTCTCCAATGCAGCTGAAAGAATACTATCTGATTTTTTGACGGATGTTATCTCAGAAGATGAATATACAGGCTGTTGATTCCGGATATCACAACCAGCTAAAATATCTGCTATTAAACCGCCCCGTGAATGAGAAATGATGTCAAGACCCGATCCTTTTGGCAATGCTTTCAGTATTTCAATGGCATTATCCCAGGGACTTGCCGATAAAGTATAATGCTGCAAGGCAATAACGTTATCTCCATATTTTTCATTGATCAGCTTGCGAATACCGGTAATATCATCCTGGTATAGATCACCAAACGAGCCATCAAATGAACTGATGGTTCCATGCAAATACAATAAATATGTTGAAGGTTTGTCCGTTAATTTTTTTTGAAATAGCTTTCCTTGCCCTGATACACTAAAAAAGCCAGGATTGGGCATGACCTTTTTATCAACTTTGGCCGCTAAAAATTTAGCTGCAGTTTGAGGGATTGTTTTACTGCCCCTGATAAGATGTAATAGTTTAATACCTATTTCTCTAATTCCCCGATCTTCGGAAACCGATGCAATTCCGGATGGAAAGATTTCATTATCTCCTCTTAACCTGATGTGCTCTCCAAAGATCTGATGGATATCTTCAATATGCCCTATCCATTCGGCCCCATCGTCAAATTCCAAACCTATAATATCATTATCCTTTGCACCGATATCGATGACATCTGCTACTCCCCGGTCAGACTCCAGGCGAAAAGATTTAATAATTCTATTGTAATCACTATCCAGATGTTCCGTAACTTCTGGAAGAGATTTACCCTGAATTTTAATTTTTTGTGCCATGATAACGAATTTGCCTGTTAAGTATAAAAATTAATGTCACTAAGAATTCCAGGGGAAGGAATGGTTAAATAACCTTTAATTAGATACCAATAAAATATTCAAGATGCACCTCATGAAACAATTGGTTGTTTAAAGTCATTTATTTAAATGATGCATTGATATTTATTAATTCTTTTTATAAGGATCATACTCTACAATCTTTTCTTCTTTTTCCTTAGTATACCTTGCACCCCTGGTCTTCCCTATTAACCCAGACTCTTCAGTAATTTTCTTTTTAGTACCTCTTGTAGTACCTCTGCCTGATCTTGTTAGTAGTGAAGGAGCCTGAACTCCTGCTATAACTCTATCCCAATCAAACGCCGGACCAATATCCCATTTACCATCTTTGCGATAATTAACATGACTGGTGATTCCTGCAAAATTTTGTGAAGAGGATTTACAACTGAAACGATCTTTTATCTCAAGGAAATCTTTTGGAATACCATACTTTTCTGTTAGCCATCGAATCAGACGGATTGTTGCATCCAGTTGTATATCTGTAAACGTGGCATAAAATTCCCGTTTGCGGTATGCTTCAGACAGTTTGATATAAGCTTCGGTTTGATCTTTGTTACAATAAGTATCCGGCCTACCTGGTTTATCATAAATTGTTTTAAGTACTTCACCCTCCGGAATAAGTACACCATAATTAGAGATTTCTATAGCGATAGACTCCCTTTCGAAGATATGATCTACATTGCCATCGGCTGCTTTCATACCAAGGTTAAAAGCCCAATGTTTAGAACTGAATAATTGATAGATGGTGCCATCCCGTGCTATTACAAAGGGGACAGATACAAACTGGTTGGGCTGACCGGCAGCTGGAGTTAATTGTGCTATATCACTACTTAAGGGTCCGGCAGTAAAATGCAGTACAATTCTTTTTTTAGTGGAGGTTTCTTTAAAATGAAAAGTATTGGGTGATTCATAAAATAATACATCCACACTTTCCGAACCGGCAGCATAGGTTAATGGACTAAGTTTTGATGCATTACTGGTTTTAAAGGTGGATTCGATGGAAGGAAGGAGATTGAATCTTGGAGTCATATGGATATATGTAAGAAGTGAGGTAAATGTCCCACTGACAAATGCTTTTGAATTTGAATTTGAATTTGAACTTGAGTTTGAGCTTTAAATTTACCTCGTCCCATCATTTGTAGATTTATATTTAAATACAAATACAAGTTCAAAATCAAATTCAAAAAGGAAGCTGTAGCTAATCCGCTTCTCGATCCACTACTATTGGTATTGATTCGTTTTTAAGGGAAACCCACAGGATCCTTTTGAGCTTGAATTTGAATATTCAGTCCAAGGGGATGATAAATACAAATACAAGTCCAAAATCAAATTCAAACGGAAAACTTCTATCTAATCCAGTACTTGGTAAACTACCCACTAAATAATTTTGAGTTTGAGTTTGAATTTGGACATGAGTTTTAGCTAGCCTTGTCCGGAAATTTGCAGATTAGTGCATAAGTACAAATACAAGTTTCAAACGCAAACGCAAATTCAAATTCAAAAAAGACCTTGTTCTAGTCCAATACCTGATAAACTACCATTGGTTTTGATTTGTTTTTCAAAGTGACTTCACCTACTTTTTTGAAGTTAAAGGACTCTTTGATTTTAAGATAACAGGACTCTGGCACTATGATTTCACCTTCGCGGGCGGTGGATTGCATGCGTTTGGCGGTATTGACTACATCTCCGATCACGGTATAATCGAGACGTTTAAGATCTTCTGAACCTATATTTCCGGAAATCATTTCTCCGGAATTGACGCCAATAGAAACCTGTGGATGATAGTTGCCTGATTCACTTGGAGGCAGTTGTTCTATTGCTTTACGAACCGCGAGACAGGCATCGATGGTTTTATCCAGGTGAAAGTCACATTTAAATACAGCCATTACTTCGTCACCGATAAATTTATCTACATATCCACCATGTTTGATCACCTCTTTGCTGATCACATCAAAATACTGATTAAGCAATTTTACTACCGTTTCAGGTTTTTCCATCTCGGTAATTTTTGTAAATCCGGTGATATCTATGAAGGCTACTGATGCATTTATATTTTCACTGACTAAAAGGGATGTTTCATCTGGCTTTTGATTCATGAAATTGAGCACAGACTCATCGACGTACATCCTCAGTATATTATTCTCTTTTAGGGCTTTGACCGTTGATTTCAACTGGTTTACATAAGCAATGGTCTTCTCCATGGTAATGGACAAGTCATCAAAATTGACCGGTTTGGTAATGAAGTCAAAAGCACCCCGGTTCATTGCCGTACGGATATTTTCCATATCTCCGTAGGCGGAAATGATAACCGATTTTAGCAAAGGATAGAATTCTTTGGTTTTACCAAGTAGAGTGAGACCATCCATTTCCGGCATGTTGATATCACTCAGGATCATATCTATATCTTTATGATCCCGGAGTTTATCCATGGCATCCCGGCCATTTATGGCGAAAACAAATTCATATTCGAATTCCCTGATTTGTTTTCTAAACTTTTGTTTGATCAGTGACTCGAGATCGGCCTCATCATCTGCCACTAATATTTTGGTCATACCAGCAGAGTTTTTAATTTTTCCTTCAAGGTAGTAAAATCTAAAGGTTTGGTCAAAAAATCATCTGCGCCCAACGTCATAGCAGAATTATAATTTTCAGCATCTCCATAAGCCGTAATCATCATCACGACAGGAGGTGGTGCTTTATATTTCGATTTAATACGTTTTAAAAGCTCTAACCCGCTCATCCCGGGCATATTGATATCGGACAAAATCAAAACTGCCTCATGGCTATTGTCATGTAAAAACTTTAATGCCTCTTCACCAGAAAAAGCAAAGACAAGACTCATGTCACCATTGCGGATTTCTTTGCGAAACCGTTGCTCGAATAGACCCTGGATATCCTTTTCGTCATCTACCACCAGTATTTTCATATTTCGTGTTTCTGTCTGTAAGTGTAATTTGATTTAAAAATGTCGCGGTCTGAGTAAATAAGTCCATTCAAAGATAATATTCCTTTCTTAACCTTAAAGAATGAATTGAAAAGAGACTATTTTAAAAAGCGGGATGTGTGAAATTCAGAATACAGGGTATTCTATCCGTGTTTCATTTTTATAGGCAATTTCGCGCTCCAGATCATGCAGCGGTTTTAAAGAGATTTCAGTTCCGGTTTCTCCTTTCGCCAAATAATCAAATGGATTGTCCAGGTCTTTGATCAAAAGGACCATATAAGAAATCAGGAAAGTGATCAGGAGGGTAAAAAATAAGGCAGCGGAAAAAGGCTGAATTTTAATGATCATCATACTTAATGCAATCAATAAGCCCATAAATTCCACGATAGCATATGCGGAGCTAATAAATTCAGTGTCCCGGATCGTATCAATGCGCAAAAATATTTTTCTCAAGGCATTCTGCTCGTTTTTCATCTTGATAATATAATTGGGCTGTATGCCTTCCAGGTCCATACCAATTATGAATTCATTCATTTTATGAATATTAATGAGTATGGATTTGGTTTTTTCTTTTTTATAAAACCAATCGATAATGGAGGTGGTAAATAGGTAGTGAAAGTCTAAAAACTGACGGGCAGCCTCTGAATGTTTACTTTTGTAGATGGTAAAAATATCATCATATAAGGCATTAATACAGGATGAAAGTTCACTGGGAAGTTTTTCACTTTCTTTATAATCAGACAATACCCCGCTTACTAAAAATCCAATTATGAAAATTGTTCCAGCAACCAGGCTGGTAAAAAGGGTGTTTAATTCCAGCACTTCGTAACCCAGCCAATGCAGTGTAAGCTTTAATACTACAATCAAAAATAAAAACGGAATAACTTTAAAAGCAATAGACCATTTTTGTAAAATTTTCTTTTTGGAGATCATGAATCGGGTATCTGGATCGAAGCTGCAAGTTATTGATTTACCTTCCTAAACGCATGCACTTAACACAAACTTAATGTAGTAACCAATGAATCAAATTAATCAACAAGGCATGCAAATTTTTTAATACCTCCTTCATGATCATCCACTTTTACAAATCAATTGTTCAATTTTGTAACCAGATATTAAAAATGGCCGCAAACCATTATTCGCTTTATATGTTTAATAATCCAAATTATGGCTAAACTCAATCTCACCCGATTTTTTACAAATAGAAAAGACGACGAATTCGGCCTTGATCAGAGTGTCACTGGAAAGACCCGGTTTTTATTGTCTGATGGTACCTTTAATGTCAAGAAAATAAGTCGTAATCGCTGGAACCAGTTTAATATTTATCATTGGATCACTTCCATGTCCTGGCCTCGATATTTTCTGACTATTTCGATGCTTTATTTAGGGTCAAATATTGTATTTGCAACCATATACTTTTTAATTGGGCCTCTGAATATTGCCGGAATTTCACCGGGATCACTTCTCCAGGAGTGGATCGCTTGTTTCTTTTTTTCTGCCCAAACGATTACCACTGTTGGTTACGGAGGCATGCACCCGGTATCTATTGCCAGCAGTACGGTAGCTGCACTGGAAGCTTATACAGGCCTGATGATATTTGCATTAGCCACCGGTTCATTATACAGCCGGTTTTCCAAACCGCATACAAAAATCAGATATAGTGAAAAGATGATCGTGTCGTTACATGAAGGTAAAAAAGCACTAATGTTTATGCTGGCCAATGAATTTCATACCAGTCTGATGGAAGTAGAAGCTACCGTTAATCTCAGTTGGCTCGATGATAATGTGGTCCCTGCTAAACGAAGATTTACTATTCTCAAACTCGAAGTACCTAAGATTACGATGTTTGCTACCAATTGGGTAGTCGTGCATATCATTGATGAAAATAGTCCTCTTTATGCATTGACTCAGGAAGACTGCATCCAGGAAAGCATTCAGCTCTTTGTACTGATCAAAGCTTTTGATGATACTTTTTCCCAAACCATCTATTCACGAAAAAGTTATTTGAGTAATGATCTGGTATGGGGAGCTAAATTCTCCCGCCCCTATTACCAGGATCCTGGATCGGACAGGGTGATACTGGATCTCGATCAGGTAGGCACATTCAAAAAGATAGAATTGCCTGGTGATAAATAAAGCACTGAAAATCACCCATCATGGGGGACAGGAAATACTAGTTTAGTGTAGATACATTAAGCTACCTTTGCAGTGAAAAAGAATTCACTCGGATATGTTTAGAAAGGCACTGTTTACATTGATCACCCTACAATTTCTAACTGCTTTTTTCCATTCATTAAGCTTCTTTACTCACCCGGTAGCTTCTAATGATACGGAAAAACAGCTTATAGATCTCCTTACCAATTACAAACAGGATATGGGCGGTGGCATACACCGTAGCATGTATGATTTATTCATAGGTCTCAGCATTTGTTTTACCCTCATTTGTATCCTGGCAGGCTGGATCAATGTTTATTTTTTACGAAGAAAATTAAATGCGCAATATTGGAAAGGTTTATTAAAAATTGAATGCTTTGTATTTGGAGCATTATTTATAGGAATGGTAGTCTTTACATTCTTACCTCCAATCGTATTAACCGGATTGATATTTATTGCTGCCTGTTTTAGTTGGTATATATCAGACAAATCATCGCTGGCAGAATAATTTTGATTCTATTCATGAATATTTTTTCCAATTTTAATAATCATCTTTTTATGAAACGTATAGGTGCAGGGCTTATAATCTGTCTGTTGTGTTTAAGTTGCGGAAGCCCGAAAGCAATGCAGAAATCGGTAATGAAACCCAATGAATCGGATACTGCATTGACTGAAATGGAATACCGGCACCTGGATACACTGGAAGTGACACCAGAACGCAATGGTGAGACCAAAGATGAGATACAAGAGCCTTTACTTCCATACAGACCTTCCTATACCCGAAGATGGGACCTGATCCATACCTCCCTGGTCCTTAAGTTTGACTGGAATGCAGAACATGTATTGGGAGTTGCAAAACTGAAATTAGTACCCTTGTTTTATACAATGGATAGCCTGGAGCTGGATGCCAAAACTTTTGATATGGGATCCGTTACTGCGAATGGCCGCACAATAAATTTTTCATACCATGATGATATTTTAAAACTAATACTAGGTAAAAAATATACCCGTACAGACACCTTGAACTTAGTCATTAATTATACTGCGAAACCAAGCGAAAATATAACCAAAGGCAGTGCTGCCATCACGGATGATAACGGCCTTTACTTCATTGATGCCCATGATACGGATCCATTATTACCAACTCAACTTTGGTCACAGGGTGAAACAGAAAACAACAGCAGATGGTTTCCAACCATAGACAAGCCCAATGAAAGAATGACGATTGATATCACCCTCACGGTACCTGACTCGATGATCACCTTGTCGAATGGTTTAATGACTTCAACCAGTATGAATCCCGATAAAACACGTACAGATACCTGGGTCATGGATCAACCGATTGCACCTTATCTGGTCATGATTGCCGCAGGGCCATTTGCAAAAGTCAGTGAAATGTGGAAAGGCATACCTGTAGAATATTATGTCGATAAAGCCTATGGCCCATATGCAAAAGACATTTTTCATTATACCCCTGAGATGCTGACTTTCTTTAGCGATAAACTCGGTCTCAAATACCCATGGAAGAAATTCAGCCAGATCATCGTCAAAAAATATGTAAGCGGAGCAATGGAAAATACCACTGCTGTCGTATTCGGTGATTTTATTGAAAAGACCCGAAGGGAGTTAATTGATGAACCGAATGATTATATCGTTGCCCATGAAATGTTTCACCATTGGTTCGGTGATTATGTCACTTGCGAATCCTGGTCAAATCTGACTTTGAATGAAGGTTTTGCCAATTACTCCGAATACTTGTGGATGGAACACCAATATGGTAAATATGAAGCGGACCGTCATCGGGAAGAGGAACTTACAGGTTATTTATCCTCTGTATCCTTTGGCAAACCGCACGACCTGATTGATTACCGATATGCGGATAAAGAAAACATGTTTGATGCACACAGTTATAATAAGGGAGGACTGGTTTTGCACATGTTGCGCTATTATGTAGGTGATGATGCGTTTTATACTGCTTTGCATGGATACCTTATTAAACATGCTTATCAATCGGTAGAAGTACACGACTTAAGGATGGCATTTGAAGAGGTGACCGGAGAAGACCTTCATTGGTTTTTTGACCAATGGTTTCTCGATGACGGGCATCCTTCACTTTCGTATACCTATGAATACGATAAAACCAATAAAAATATAGTCCTTTCTCTTAATCAGACTCAAATAAAATCCTATCCCAGTCCTTTTATCCTACCTATCGATATTGATATTCATCATTCCAACGGGTCTATCGAAAGGCAACGAGTATGGATGAATGAACGCGATCAGGAAATTACATTGAGCAGTCAGGATAAACCAAACCTCGTAGTGCTGGATCCGGATCGTGTGTTATTAGTGGAATGGAATGAACCGGAATTATCCGCTACGGAATACGCCTATCAATGGCGCCGATGCAATAACCTTCAGCTTAGATTAAATGCATTATCTGCTTTGACTGAAGACAAAATGTATCCCGCTATCTGGAAAGAGGCAATTGCTGATCCATATTGGAATATTAAATTGAGAGCACTTGATTATGTTCCCGATTTGAGTAAATCAGACCTTGAAGTTCTATCTACCATGGCCTCCAAAGATGCCCATTCGCAAGTAAGGGCTGCTGCGATCCGGATTCTTGGCGAAAAAGATGCAGCAGGTCTTGAAACTCTGCTCGACCATATCATTAAATCGGATAGTGCCTATGTTGTACTTTCAGAAGCATTAAAAGCGATGGGTAAAATCAATCCCGCTAAAGCAGGAGCCTTGTCCAAATCTATGCAGCATGAAAAAAACAACCTCATGCAGGAAGCCATCGCAGATATTATAGTCAGTAACGATGATCCATCGAGTGTAGATTATATCGAAAATAAATTGTCAGAATACCCTTCTTTAGCCGTTACCCTGGTTGATAAATATGTAGGTTTAATGACCAACCAATCTTCGGATATGATTTATTCGAAGGCTACTTTTCTTTTCAAACAGGCTACGAAAAAAGATGTTGATAAAAACAGTAAATTTTATTTGATGAAAGGACTTTTCGATTTGAAAGAATTGCTGCTTACGCGTGCTATCAAAGAAAAAGATAATCCTAAAAAGTTGATGCTGGAAGATGATGTGAAAAATTTGAAGGCAAGAATCCAGGAGATCAAAGAAAAAGAAACGGATACAGAATTAAAAGAAATTTTCAGGCAGTTTAATTGATTGACACGGCATCTTGGGTGGACTTTTCTCTAAACACAAATTCAGAAAGTTTTACACTTAAAATACCAAGACCTGCTCCGGCAATTACATCATTAGCCCAATGCCTGTTTTTTAATATTCTCAGGATTCCTACTGTTGATGCCGCACTGTACGTAAGAACCTGTAACCAGGGTTTTCCCTTTGCATAATGATCGCAAAACAATGCAGCTCCTGCAAATGCTTCAGTAGTGTGCCCACTGGGAAAGGATAGGTAGTCACTATTATTTGGCCTTAATATATGACTTTGCCTTTTTATAGTTTGGACAGCAATGTTGGTGATTACTTCAGTTAATACAACTCGTTTCAGAAAAAGCCATTTTTTGTCTGATTTATCAAAAGCAGCTAACACCAATCCTGCTGCTAATGAAGCATGTTGCAAAAAGTCATCCGCATCGGTGTTGAACGTTTTGAAATGTTGAGTCTGCCAGTTTTTAATTCCAAATCGATTGATAAAGGTGGTGTTATGAATGGAATATGCACCTAATGAAACCAGAGAGATCGGAAGAATTAAAGATGAAATTTTAGGTTTGTAAGTGAATGGTGTAACCGTTGAGTCTTTTCCCATTCGTTGAGCTAATCCGGTTGTGATCGATGCGAGAAACAGGAGTAATAAGAATAAGACTCTTCGTGAAACCATTTATTAATATTTAAGATAAATTGTTCAAACAATCTACTTGTATTTTCTGGCATTCCTATTTACGTTGCAAGAAGCCGATGACCTCCTTTATCGAACCAAATACAAATAATGATAGAGAGAGATATTGATTCGAGTTCATAAAAGAGCAATTATTTCAATAAGCATACTTATTTTACAATACCATGGTAGTATTTATCTTATTTGTAATTTTATCCTTCACCTATTTTTATTCTATGTCATTTCAAAACAAAACCATCTTCATCACCGGCGGTAGTCGTGGTATTGGTAAAGCAATTGCCCTGCGAATGGCAAGGGAAGGAGCCAATATCGTGATAGCAGCTAAGTCGGTAGAGGAAAATCCAAAAATTCCGGGTACGATCTACTCTGCGGCGCAGGAGATTGAAGCTGCAGGGGGCAAAGCATTGCCTTTGCAGGTGGATGTCAGGTTTGAAGAACAAGTAGTAGCAGCGATGGCCTCAGCTGTTGAGACTTTTGGAGGAATCGATATACTTATTAATAATGCAAGTGCCATTTCCCTTACAGACACTCCTCATACTGAAATGAAGCGATACGACCTTATGCATGGAATCAATGTACGAGGTACATTCATGACTACAAAACACGCTTTACCTTATCTGAAGAAAGCAGAAAATCCCCATATCCTTACGCTCTCCCCTCCTTTAAGCCTTGACCCAAAATGGTATGGTAATCATCTGGCATATACCATGAGTAAGATGAATATGAGTATGTGTGTTTTGGGTTGGGCTGAAGAATTTAAAGGAAAGATAGCAGTCAATGCACTATGGCCACGCACTACGATTGCAACGGCGGCTGTACAAAATCTATTAGGGGGAGATCAGATGATACAGATGTCCAGGACACCGGAGATACTAGCAGATACTGCATATTTTATTTTTAAACGGACAGCAGCTACCTGCTCCGGAAGGTTTTGTATCGACGAGGATATTCTTAATGAAGAAGGGATTACGGATTTTACAAAATATGCTGTACATCCCGGCTCTGAGCTTATGCCTGATTTATTTCTGTAATGAATGATTTCGGTTAAAAAAACGGCGCTCGGAAATATTCTTTCTTACCGGGCCATGTATTTAGAAGAATTAAAGGCTCAATCCCGTTTTCATGCCTGCCACGAAAGAGGATGGACCGATTCATATATCATTCAATCAGACCATCAGGGGATAGGCTATGTTTCAGTCAAAGGAAACGATACTATTGAAGACAGGGATACCGTGTTTGAATTATTCATCATCGCTTCCTTTCGTAAACTCTTATATTTAATATATCCGGAAATCCTCCAATGCACACAAGCCAGGTTTATCGAATGTCAATCTAATGATATATCGACTTCTCCAATCTTATTTGAATGCGCTCACTCCATCTCGGCGGATACGATATTGTTTAAGGAAGGCGTCAATAATCAGTTAAGTTTACCCGGTGTTGAATTCCGGGAAAAAAAATCCGATGATAAAATTTTTAAACATACTTCCGAACCAGAAGGTGACTATGTCTTGAGTGATCAAGGTATTATTGTAGCTACGGGTGGATTTCTTTCGCATTATAATCCTCCTTATACTGATTTATATATGGAAGTACATCCTGACCAAAGGCGCAAGGGTTATGGTAGTTATTTAATCCGGGAGTTAATCAGGTCCTGTCATCTTGTCGGCAAGACACCATCAGCCCGGTGTGATATAAAAAACAAGGCCTCCAGGGCTTGTTTGCTTAAAGGAGGAATGCAGGTAGCTGGTTACATCCTCAAGGGTGTGATAATATCCACCTGATCTGAAAAATTTATTAAAAAATAAATTAAACACTTGTTTAAATCAAACATTTGTTTAATTTTGCAGCCGTTATTTGATTTTGAAATAAATGGTTTACAGCGAGAAAAAAGTCCTGATCATGGAGTCCGCAGAAATACTTTTTTCTGAAAATGGATTCGACGGAACCTCCGTCAGAGATATTGCCGAGAAAGCAGGAGTCAACCTGGCTATGATTTCTTATTATTTTGGATCCAAAGAAAAACTGATGGAATCCATATTCCATTACCGGAGTGAACGCCTCACGGATCAATTGAATCAAATGCTCCGAGATTCCCTGATGTCCTCCATGGAAAAAATCAATAACCTGATCGATTCTTATATCGACAAATTTTTACAACAGACTTGTTTTCACCGGATCATGGTGAGAGAACAACTGACGAATGCAAAAGGCCCGATGGGTGAAATGATTCTTAAAGTAAAAACAAATAATTATAATTTAATCAATCAGCTCATCAAAGAAGGACAGAAAAGAGGAGAGTTTACTAAACCAATAGACATCGGCATGATGATGGCTACACTTATCGGTACGGTCAATCATATCCTCTCCACCCAGCATTATTACAGGGATATGGAAAACCTCCAGGACCTGTCCGAAGAGCAGTTTAGAAAACACATTCGCAAAAAACTAAGTGTACATCTGAAATCATTATTTAAAAGTTCATTGATTCATTGACTTATGAAATCTATTATTTTTATGCTGCTGTGCGCATGCATGATCTTTATCTCCAGGATTCACGCCCAGGCGGATCGATCTATTAAACTGGATGAAGCTATTGATCTTATTATAAAAAACAGTCCCCAGTTAAAGTTCAACAATGCTAAAACCGATGAAGCTTACGCGATGCTTCATGAAGCGGAAGAAAGAAAATTGCCCAATGCATCAGCGTCAGTATCCTATCTCCGGCTGGCTGGTGCTAATGTAAATCTTAAGACTAAAAGTAGTAGTGGAGGTACCGGAGGTTCTGGTGATGCACCACCCAATGTCTCTCAGGCCATGTACGGATTGTTAAATGCATCCTTGCCGTTATATGCAGGTGGTCGTATCAATTATGGTATTGAATCAGCGCGATATCTGACAGAAGCTTCCAGGATGGATGCCACGGATCAAAAAGAAAAATTGATTCAAAAATGTATTGAAGCCTATGTGAATCTTTGTAAATCCAAAGCTGCGGTCAATCTTGTAAAACAAAACCTCCAGGATGCTCAGTCACGAATAAATGATCTCAGCAGCCTTGAAAAAAATGGTTTGTTGGCTCGTAATGATTTGATGAAAGCTGAACTACAGGCTACTACTATCGAATCATCTTTAGTAGATGCAGAAAACAACTGGCAGCTCACCAACGTCAATATGAATATCATGCTGGGGCTCGATATGAATACCCGGTTACAACCTGATACGACTGAACTTGCTCAGAAAGTGAATTTACAACCGCTGGATAATTATTTAAAAATAGCATCGTCTGACAGGCAAGATATCGCCGCTTTGGAAAAAAGAAAACAAGTGGCGGAGATAGGTATTAAATCCATCAAAGCGGAAACATTGCCCTCCGTGCAATTAACCGGTGGATACATCGCATTGAATGTCCCTAAAGTTTTATCGGTGACCAACGCGTTAAACCTGGGTTTGGGTGTATCCTATGACCTTGCTTCTTTATGGAAGAATAAATCGAAAATAACCCAGGCGGAATCCAAAGTAAAACAAATAGAAGCGACAGAAAGTATGCTGGACGATGAGATTCGTTTGCAAATAAATAAAAATTATCTGAATGTAATCAGTGCTCAAAAAAAGGTGGAAGTGTATACTAAATCGATAGACCAGGCTTCCGAAAACTTCAGGATCGTCAATAATAAATTTAAAAATAGCCTGGCAACGACCACCGATCTGTTAGATGCTGATCTGGCATTGTTGCAAACACGACTTGCCCAATCTTTTGTCCGGGCTGATGCTCTTCTGGCCTTCTATCAATTGCTTCATGCAGCGGGTGTCCCACTTCAGGAGTATTTAAAAAACAACTAATAAAATAATAAAAGCATATTCGTATGGAAGCTGAAAACAAAACAAGCTTTACTCAAGCAGCACCCAAAAAAAAGAACCCCGTTTTTATGATCGTTCTCTTGTTACTGATATCAGGAGGCGGATGGTTTGGATATTCAAAATATCAACATGGACTACATCATGAAGAGACGGATGATGCCCAGGTAAGTACAGACATCAGTCCTGTCATCCCAAGGATAGCCGGTTATGTCACTATTGTTCGTGTAAAAGACAATCAATACGTCAAAAAAGGCGATACCTTATTAATCCTGGATGATCGTGATCTTAAAATAAAGCTGGAGCAAGCCGATGCAGCTTTCGGATTAGCTCAAACTAATCTTGGAACCGCACGAGCAGCTACGGTTGCTGCCAGATCAGGTATCAGTACTTCACGCGCAGCAATTAGCACCGTGGATGCCCAAATAGAAGCACTCAAGGTGACCTTGTGGAGAGCTACCCAGGACTATGATCGTTATTCAAACCTGTTGAAGGATCATTCTATCACTCAGCAACAATACGAACAGGCGCTTGCTGCAAAACAGTCGGCTGAAAAACAATTGGACATTCTTCAACAACAAAAAAATCAGGCTACACAACAAACTAATTCTGTGACGGTACAAAGCGACGCCACTGCATCACAAATCAATGTGGCTTCTGCAAACATCAGGCAAAAACAAGTAGATATCGACGCAGCTAAATTAAATCTGACGTATGCGGTGGTCGTTGCACCGGATGACGGCATGATATCTAAAGTAAATGTGCAGGCAGGTCAATATGTTCAGGCTGGTCAATCTCTTTTTAGTATTGTACACAGTGACAGAGTATGGGTTACGGCCAATTTTAAAGAAACTCAATTAAACAAAATGAGTGTGGGACAAAAAGTAGTAATCAAAGCGGATGCTTTTCCTGCTCATGATTTTGAAGCAAGCGTTGCCTCATTTTCCCCGGCTACCGGATCTACCTTTGCCTTATTACCACCGGATAATGCCAGTGGCAATTTTGTAAAAGTGGTCCAACGGTTGCCTGTAAAAATTGAATTTAATAGTCAGGAGGATGACCTGATAAAAAAACTGAGACCCGGTATGAACGTACAGGTTGATGTTCATTTGGATTAATTAAACAAATAGTTCCCTTATATGCTCCAGGCATCCCTGATAGAATATGGATCCCGACGGGTGATCATTACACTCACCTGTATCGTTTGTGCATTACTAGAAATAGTGGATACTACGATTGTCAATGTGGCACTCAATGATATGAAAGGCAATCTAGGCGCTACTACGAGTGAAGTAGGTTGGGTCATCACAGCTTATGCAATTGGAAATGTGATTATAGTACCGATGACCAGTTGGTTGTCTCAGCAGTTTGGTCGCCGTAATTATTTTGCAGTTTCGATCGTCATATTTACTGTGTGTTCTTTTTTATGTGGTAATGCATCAGGAATTACTGAATTAGTACTCTTCAGATTTTTGCAGGGAATAGGTGGTGGGGCATTACTGGTAACATCACAAACTATCATTACTGAAAGTTATCCCCCTGAAAAAAGAAATATGGCTCAGGCCATTTATGGCTTAGGTGTCATCGTAGGACCTACCCTCGGTCCTCCTCTGGGTGGATACATTGTAGATCATTATTCCTGGCCATTTATATTTTATATTAATATTCCATTAGGAGTGATAGCAACCTTACTTACACTTCAATTTGTGCAAAGTCCTAAATACGCTGAAAAAAGTGCGATGAAAGATGTAGACTGGTTGGGTATTGGATTGCTTGCTGTGTTTGTAGGATCTCTTCAGTATATTTTAGAGAAGGGCCATGAAGATGATTGGTTTAGCAGTTCGCTGATTATTTCGTTAACGGTCACTGCTATTCTCGGAGGTTTCTTTTTTATCTGGCGGGAAGTAACCTTTCGTAATCCTGTAGTGCAATTGCGTACATTAAAAAATGGGAATCTGAGAGTAGGTACTATATTATCATTTATTATGGGCTTTGGTTTATATGGAACTACATTTATTATTCCATTGTACACTCAGGCTTCACTTGGTTGGACTGCTGCACAATCCGGATTACTCATGGTTCCTGCAGCATTGACGACGGCATTTATGATGCCAATCATTGGCAACCTTTTACAACGGGGAGCCAAACAACAGGTATTGGTTTCACTGGGTATGCTGGTATTTTTCTTTTTCTGTTTTTGGGGTTATAAAATCATGACTCCGGATACCAGTAAAGAATCCTTTTTCTGGATGCTTATCTTTAGAGGAATAGGATTGGGTCTTTTATTTATACCGATTACAGCGATGTCATTGAGTACACTAAAAGGAAGACAGATTGGAGATGGTGCAGCTTTTACCGGCATGATGAGGCAATTGGGAGGATCCTTTGGTATTGCTGCCATCACCACATTTATGAGCAGCAGGATCATGCAACACAGAAGTGACCTGGTCAATAATCTCGATATTAATAATCCTGTCGTACAGAACCGGGTAAATATTCTGCAACATACTTTTATGAATAAAGGTCAGGCACCCAATATTGCCTTACAAAGTGCATATAAAATGCTCGATATCTCTGTAATGAAACAGGCTACCATACTGTCTTATATGGATGTATTTCTATATATAGGAATCATATTTCTGGTTTGTATTCCATTTATAATGATGGTAAAAAGTAATAAAGCAGCTGCAAAACCAACAGTAAGAGAAGCAGTGCATTAATCCAAGTAACGAAAGGATTTTTAACCTTACAATCCAAATAACTTACTGTTCAAAGCCACGAGCGTCTCATTTTTTTGATCAGCCGGTACCAGAATAGAGACATTATGCGGACTACCACCATAGCTGACCATACTTACAGGAATATGAAGGATACCTTCAAAAATATCTTTAAGCAGTTCAGGTGATTTAGCAAGATTATGACCGACGATTGAAATGATCGTTTGATTAGGTGTGACGGATACGACTCCATATTGTTCGAGTTCAGTAACTATTTCATTCAGAAAATTTGCCTGATCGATCGTCATAGATACAGCCACCTCTGAAGTGGTGATCATATCTATTGGAGTTTTATATTTTTCAAAGACCGTAAATACAGTTTTTAAAAAACCATAAGCCAGTAACATCCTGCTGCTCTTAATATTAATCGCATAAATGCCATCTTTTGCCGCTACAGCCTTGACTCCCTGGCTGGCAGCATTTTTTGATATAAGTGTCCCCTTTGCAGTCGGGGCCATCGTATTGAGGAGTCTTACAGGAATATGTTCCTGCTGGGCAGGCCATATACTTGCAGGATGAAGGATTTTTGCTCCGAAATAAGCCAACTCGGCAGCTTCATCAAACGATAATTGTTCTACAGGCCGGGTAGTTTTAACAATGCGTGGATCATTGTTATGCATACCATCTATATCTGTCCAGATTTCACAGACGGATGCTTGCACTGCAGCTGCTATCAATGAAGCACTGTAGTCACTCCCTCCGCGTTTGAGGTTATCTATTTCTCCCCGCGCATTCAGACAAATGTATCCCTGGGTGACATAGATCTGGTGATCGCTATTGGCAGCCAGTATAGGAAACAATTTAGATCGGATCATAGCTATTTGGGGCTCATCATTGCTATCAATCGACATGAAATCAAGTGCCGGAATGAGCTGATGATCGATATGATTTTCTTCCAGAAAACAACTAAACAATTTAGTAGATAATAATTCTCCCTGGGCGAGAATATCCTTATTCAATGAATCACTGTAAGAAACTTTCGTAGCTATCTTTAAGAAATCAAAATGTTCATCAATGATAGCTTTGCCCTTAGCATGAGTCGGTGTTTGCTTTAATAAATCATTGACGAAAGAAAGATAATGAGCATATAATGATTCAATTTCATTCAATGCTGCTGTTTTATCCCGCAAAGATATTTGCCTGCTTATTTCAACGAGTTTATTGGTAGTACCGCTAAGGGCACTTAAGACTACAATCTTGCTCTCCTGATCGATGGTGATGAGCCTTGATATTTCGCGCATGCGTTCGGGTTTACCAACCGAAGTGCCACCAAATTTCATTATTTTCATTTGTAATATCCTTTTATAAAAAAGCGTGCAAATATATTTTGAACTGACTGAATATAACTATTTAAACAAGGGAAAAATGTTTATCGCCTGTTATTTTTACAATTCTGGTACCGGACATAAAGATTATGGATCATTACATGATCTGTTTTGTTTTGTAATAAACCAGCAGTAAGTTCTTTTTGCTCCGTCGCATTCAGTGCAGGTAATAAAAAACTATTGAATTCATCACCTCTCAGAAAAGCTTTGTAATCAGATCCACTTTCATCATATTTATGCAATAGATCCGGTGAAAAAACGGAAGCTGCTTTCAAAGATAATACTCTTCGCCGATCATAGGTATGTTGAGTGCCGGAGGAGTGACAAGTATCTTTCATACAAATAGGTTTCCGATTAATAAATTCATCATATTCCTTATTAGTCATCATGACCGAAGAGATAGGAATGTCTTTACCAAGAGGATAAAACAAAGGATCATAAAGATCATCTGCATGAGTAAGATGCCAATCCATAGATGGAAAACTCAATTGGGTATGAATGCCGTTAAACAATTCAATATTGCTTCGTCTGACCGGCAGATTCAACGCCCTGCAATATTCCATGAGCATACCACCGGTAGCCCAGCATGAAAATACAGCATGAACTTTACCTTTAGATGGGTAGAGCGTCTGAGGTACAGATTGAAAATAAATCTGACCCGTACGCTCCGTATGATGCAGATATGCCCTGGACCAGTTTAATACAGATTTAATCGCTTCCTGCTGATTTTCAAAATGGTCATTGGTCTGAATGCCTTTAGCAAATAAATAACTGGCGAGTGGATGAAAGACCCTTATCGCTCCACTGCTTTCATAATTGAGTTCAAAGACTTTATGAATACTATCCCATTGAAAATACTGATGAGCATCCCATAAATCCTTTATATCTGATGGATTAAAATCATTCACTGACCAGGGCACGAGATGCTCTGCTTCCAGGTAAAAACTGTGTGCCAGATATGTCAGATAAATATCAAAAGCCTGATCATGGGAGTAACCTGCAGATAAAGTGTCGGGATATTCGATTGCTTCTCCGGAATATATTTTCTCAATATGGCTAAGCAAAAGATCTTTCCATGCCGGCGGCCAATATTGAAGATAAACCACCCTGCCTCCTATGTCCCATTGAGCCAGCTGAGATATTGGGCTACTATTTATCAGATCCTGATAGATATGAGCATCAAAAGTGGCGTTCAGTTTTGGATATTTAAATTTGTTAGTTTCCTCCGGCAACAAAGGAGACCGGATGGTTCTTGAATATGTATTATGGTCTTCATCAGACTCCGGCAAGATATTTTTTGTATCGACCCGGGCAAGAATATGATGTGAATTTAAGCCGGGTATGAAGGGTAATCGAATAATACTGCTGTCGCCTCCATTTCTAAAATGAGGATCAAGGCTATCAAGATCAAATACTATTCGCTGATCCTCGTCCCAGTATACGACCAGATCAATGTGTTGACGATCGATATAAGTATGACCTGAGTTTTTGAGAATGAGATAAAGTTCATTTTTTTCATTAATGAATACCTCTGGTATGTATAAATCACTATCCTGCCAGGTGCGGCAAGAAAACAAACTACTGAGAGAACAAAAGAGAAGTATAAACCTCTTCACCAGAGAGAGGTTATTTAACTTTAGTTTTGAGTGCATTGATCAACGTCGTCGCAGCATCCAAATCGATTTTAATTGACTGTAAAGAATCTTTATAGTTTTTTTGGATCA
>JBDTUE010000049.1:0-20988 GCA_040007895.1 Saprospiraceae bacterium
CGGGAGCAGGTGTGATCTCATCGGCCATACCTGTAGTATACTTTGCTTCGTAATCAAAAAAATCTTTTTTACTTCGTATTTCAGTTATAGGCAATGTGATGATATTATTTCCATTTTTATAAACTCCTATCGTCAATTCCGTTCCGGAAATAAATTCTTCTATTAATATCTGATCATCTTCTTTAAACGCTTTATCAATAGCCGCCTTTAACTGATCTTTTGACATCACTTTACTCATTCCAATGCTGGACCCTCCATTATTAGGCTTTACAAACACAGGTAAATGAATCTGACTGAGCACATCCTCGATCTGGATGGAATCAGATTTGAAAAAATGAAGTGACTTAGCTACCGGGATTCCAGAAAAAGCAGCGACCGCGACGGTATATCTTTTGTTAAATGTAATGGCAGAACAAGCAACATCACATGCAGTATAAGGCATACCAATCAATTCAAAATACCCCTGCAGTTTGCCATCTTCCCCTGGAGTACCATGGATACCACATAATACTGCATCAAAATGAAGTTTATGATCTTTATAAATAGCGCTGAAATCATTTTTATCTATCGGAATATACTCATCCGGGCTGGGATTATAATACCAACCATCTTTCCGGATATCGATCCTGTATAATTCATAGCGCTCCCGATCAACATGAGCTTCAATGGTTTTTGCGCTTTCATAGGAAATCACTGCTTCACCGGAATATCCACCCGTAACAAATGCTATTTTTTTCTTCATACTGTAAAAATAATTATATTAAATAAATTTTTAATATGAATTTAAAGATCACAAGACTTCGATGATAGCGGCTAATTCCTTATGAAGATTTTGTATCGCAAGGTTTATTTGCCAGAAGGATTTATTACGAGGTTCTACCATATTGGATATGGATCGGATCTGGAGACAAGGCACGTTTTTGCTAATACAAACAGCGAAAAAAGAAGCACCCTCCATAGATTCAATCTGAGCATCAAATTTGCTTCTGGCTTGATCTATTTCCGGTTGATGACCGTGTACCGTATTCACCGATATCGCATTAACCATTGGAAGATTGATTGCTATAAAAGGTATCTCCGGCCTCAAATAGAATCGTTCGAACGGGTTTTCATTATCACATGGTAAAATTTCAGTCAGGTGAAGGAAACTACCATCACGATCCTGAGCACCAAGATCAGCAAAACAATCTTGTTGCACCAAAGTCACCATGCCAGGAGTAATGGCAGGATCAAAAGAACCTGCAATACCTATCTGTATACACAATTCAGGAGTATAGGAATGCAGTTTTTGACTTAATCGCCAAGCAGTCTGCACGAGCCCGACACCGGTTACAAAACAATCTAATTTATGAGAAGAACTGGTAATGGGATTACCAAATTCCATTTCTGTAGCAGCACATAACAATATGTTCATTCCTGTTTGTTTTTTTTCGATTCAAAGGTATATACCAGACTTAAAGACGGTGTAAGTCCAATACGTTGGTAAAATAAGGATGCAATGTCAACTCGAATTCTAGGTGATAGTTTTAAAGAAATACCTGTCGAGAATAATTGAGGCGAAGTAGAAACACCAATCCTTAAAACAAAAGCATTGATAACCTGGTATTCAAATGCAATTTTAATATTCCAACCGAAATCATTCATCTTGTCCAATTCTGTATAAATCTTAACCAGATCCGAAACGGCATAACTACTTCCTATTTGAAATGACGGAGCAGCATAGTAGCCTTCAATTCCACTTGAAGTGAATGGTAGATGAAATGAAGCTCCCAAGGATAATTGATCGCTCAAAACATAGAGCGTCCCCAGTGTTAATAAGGTCAATGGTCTGTTTTCATTTAGGGTATTAAAAAACTGTAGATATTGAAATGAACTGCCGATAGAAAGTTTATTCGATATTAACCTGCCGTATCCAAGTCCAAAACTTCGTTGGTGGTATTCCGGTAAACCATAAAATTCCCCTCCAATAGCTAAACCACTGTTTTTATTAATCGGGAGCGAACCTGAAATGGAAGAACCCCTGATCCCTGTTCCTGTAAACCTTGATTCGCCATTTACAGAAAAAGACCATTGAGGTTCAAATCCAAGTGCAGATGGATTGATAGCCCAGGATTCTGATCCTTTTACCGTCACTGCCTGGTTGGCTAATCCGTTCAGGCGAGCACCTTTGATCTGGTTAAAGAAGGATTGGCTATGCAAATACCCTGACATTCCAAAATTGAAGCAGATGATAAAATAAAGAGTGTAGCGATAGGTGTTCATTATACCATTCAACTTTATCTAAAAGAGTAATTTATGCCACTTGATAAATCAACATTTTAAATAATTGAATACTCAAATTTATTTCTTTTATACATCTTATTGATTGGCGAATTAATTTAGCAAGAATTATTTTATGGCCAAATTTAGAATCAATCATGAACCTAAAAAGAAAGCACGCTTCTTTTTGGTTCGGTTAATTGCGTTTGCGGCTGTGTTAATTTTCTTACTTCTACAGGTACTAAAGTTTTTTAAAAAATTTGAAGAAACGAGCCTTTCATCCAATACTTTAGTTAATAGACCAGCTCTTATTGATACAGTTAGGACCTTGTCTGAAGGCTGGAAAGATATTGGTCTTCCAACCATACAAGGTCAGAATAGAATGATACGACACCAGTATTATTTCCTTTCTTATTCGGAACAAGACGAACAAGCCGAATGGGTCGCTTATATTCTTACCCGTGAGAATCTTAATAAACGTAAACTTCACCGGTTCAATTATTTTGATAAAGACGATATGATTCAGGGTGGATCATCCAATCATTTTGATTATATGGGATCTGGTTATACGAGAGGACATCTTGCACCTGCCAGCGATATGAGTTTTGATTCCATTGCTAATAAGGAAAGCTTTTATATGAGTAATATTTCACCACAGGTCAGGGAGTTTAACCAGGGTATCTGGCGTGAACTGGAGGAAAATGTTCGTGATTGGGCAAGATCGAATGAAAAATTGTTTGTTGTAACCGGCCCAGTCTTGAAAGCCGACGTTATAAAAAAGATTGGAAAGAATCAAGTGACGGTTCCGTCTTTGTTTTATAAAGTAGTGCTCTGTGCCAATGGAACTGAGACAAAAGGAATTGGTTTTATCATACCAAATACAGTATCCGATAAACCACTCAATGAATATATATATCCGATTGATAGTATTGAACAAATCACCGGGATAAATTTTTTCAACACCATACCACCAAGCTCATTTATTGAAGAAGCAGAAAAGTCAGTATTTAAAAATAATTGGCCTATCAATAAAAAAAGGTACAACCAACGAATAACGGTGTGGAACAAAATTAATCATTGAATGCAGGCTATTATAACTACATCTCCAGATATGAAACTAATCTGCTTTAGGAATTCCTTTATTTTTTATTCCCGATTACTTAGCGGACTTCTTCGTTGAACTTGTTTTTTTAGCAGCAACCTTTTTAGCAGTCGTTTTAGGAGCGGCTTTGGTAGATTTTGATTTGGCAGCTGCTTTAGCTTTTTCAGATTTTGATTTTTTGGCCAGATCTGCGCGATGAGCTCTTTCATACGTCTGAATATCCGTAAATCGGCCTGCTGCATCTCTTACTGCATATAATTTTTTTCCTGTACTACTGCGGTGTGTTGTTCTTTTATTTGCCATAGATAAAAAAATTGAAGAAGTGAAATTCAAAAGTATAAAATAAAGATAAATTATAAAAAGATTTCATAGAATAAATATATATACGTTTCGAATTGATAATGATCTGATTTAAGGCTAGTTTTGCGAGGTTATTTTTTAAACGGAAAACAATATGGCTGATAATTTAGAACCCTTTAAAAGTTCGATTCAAAGTGGATATAGTTTTAAAGGAGATACCATCATCCTGGGGTCATCTGTACTGGACAAACAAGTGATAAAAGATTCTTTTGTAAGACTTCCGCTGAAGATGATGAACCGGCACGG
Organism: Saprospiraceae bacterium; assembly: GCA_040007895.1. Lineage (GTDB taxonomy): Bacteria > Bacteroidota > Bacteroidia > Chitinophagales > Saprospiraceae > JADJLQ01. Next base: position 3,968 of record JBDTUE010000049.1, read on the forward strand.
ATTAATTGCCGGGGCAACGGGTACAGGGAAAACTAAAAGCCTGCAGTTAATAGCTGAAAATCTTTCAGCACATGGTGTACCAAGTCTGCTAATGGATATCAAAGGAGATCTGAGTGGTATTGCTTTGCCCGGTGAATCCTCGACCAGAGTAATTGAAAGAAGTGACCTTATTGGATTGCCTTTTTTATCATCAGGAAATCCCGTTGAGTTCTTAAGCCTTTCCAAAGAAAAAGGAATTCAATTGCGGGCAACGGTTACTGAATTTGGTCCGATCTTATTTTCAAAAATTCTCAATCTTAATGATACCCAATCCGGGGTGATTTCATTAATTTTTAAATATTGTGATGATCAAAAACTTCCCTTGCTGGATCTGGAGGACATTAAAAAAGTATTGACCTTTTTATCTAATGAAGGCAAAGCGGATATTGAAAAAGAATATGGTAGAATTTCTACGGCTTCCGTCGGAACCATCATTCGAAACATCATTGAATTGGAACAACAAGGAGCTTCACAATTTTTTGGTGAACGATCCTTTGATGTAGATGATTTGCTTCGTGTAGATGAAAAAGGCAGGGGTATGATCTCTATTTTAAGGCTTACAGATCTTCAGGATAAACCGAAATTATTTTCAACGTTTATGCTGCAGATCCTGGCGGAGATTTATTCTACTTTTCCTGAAGCTGGTGATTTAAATAAACCTAAGCTTTGTTTATTTATTGATGAAGCTCATTTAATTTTTGATGAAGCATCTAAAACATTATTAGATCAGATAGAAACTATTGTGAAACTGGTCCGATCCAAAGGAGTGGGGATTTACTTCGTTACGCAAAACCCGGTAGATGTACCAGCATCTGTCTTATCCCAATTGGGCTTAAAGATCCAACACGCCCTTAGAGCTTTTACAGCGGGAGATAGAAAGTCTATTAAACAAGCTGCTCAAAATTATCCCGAGTCAGAATTCTATGATGTGGATCAATTAATCACGGAGTTGGGCATTGGTGAAGCATTTGTCACAGGTCTGAATGAAAATGGTGTGCCAACTCCATTGGTTCATGTAATGATGCGGCCACCGGCTTCGAGGATGGATATCCTGACGTCAGATGAATTAGATCATATTGTAAGTAAATCAGATTTGGTTCCGGTTTACAATGAAGTAATAAACAGGGAAAGCGCCTATGAAATATTATCGGGTAAAGTAGATCAAGCGAACTCGGATGAACATAATGACCGGATACAAAAACAGCGGGAAGCAGAAGGTCATACCGGTAAAAGTGTATTTGAGAAAGTAATGGACAGTACGGTTACCAGGCAGGTAGGTAGGACAGTGGCAAGAGAATTGACAAGAGGATTATTAGGAGTGTTAGGTATTAAAACCACAACACGAAGAAAGAAAACGGGAATATTTGGTTTTTGAAGAAACTAATTCTTCTTTTTTATCACTTCAACATTATTCATTGGATCCCCTGGCTCCAGAACAGGCCGTGAATTAGTAGCCTTATACTTTTGAACGAACTCATTCCAGGGAGTTGATTTATAAAAATCATTCGCAAAGAAATACATGATCCGTTCGAGCTCATCTACCGTCTTATAACCGGGGATCGCCTGAATGATTTGATTCTCTTCGTCCAGGAATACAAGGGTAGGGAACCCAAGATCTCCCAGGCTCAGTGCTATGGCTAATTCATGAAATCCACTCTTATCAAATTTGAAGAGATTGTCGTTGAAGGTGATATTTTTTTTATCCTCCGCATTAAACCGGATGGGATAAAAATTTTCATTCATGAAATGGGAAATATATTCATTTTGAAATGTGGATAGATCCATTTTCTTACACCAGCCACAATTATCCCTATAAAGGTCGACCATTATTTTTTTAGGGCTTTTGGTTGATTTGGCCATTTTCTCGGCCTGTTCAAACGTCGTCCATTGCACTTTGGATGAATGAAGGTTTTGACTGAATACTACCGCTGCATTCAAAGTCAATAAGACTATTAAAGGAAGATGAAGATGTTGATGGTACCTCGTCGTCATTAGTTTTCTTTAGATAGGTTTTCAAAAATACTATCTTATAAACAATTACCCTACCTCTGGTCGTACCTTTGAATGATATTTAAAACAACTTTAACGATTCCATTGATTTTATTGATATTCCTTTGGTTTTCATTACGTTTTCTGTAATATAAATTTAGGATTCAATTCAATAATCAAACAGTTTAGACCGGTCTGTACAACGCAAGCATATCATCATTAAAATCAAAATTATGAGTGAGTCTTCCATTGATCTCCGGAGCTTTAATGCCCTCCGATAACATTAAATTGCCTCTTGTAATCCAAGCCTCATCCCATAAGGATTGACTTATAAATGATTGAAGTGTTTGAGCTCCACCTTCGATGAGTATTGACCCTATTCCCTGTGCTAAAAGCCATCTCAACATCTCTTTTAAATCATTTATCCAGGGTATAATTCTTACTTCTTCATCATATCCAATGGGATCTGATTCGGTAAATAACCAGGTCCTGTTTTTATCTTTTAGTATATTATAAGATTTAGGTATTCTTCCCTTTCGGTCTAATACTATTCTTATTGGATGCTTTCCATAATAAAGCCTGTTGGTCAACATAGGATTGTCTGTTATAGCCGTATTCGTACCGATCAGGATGGCATCCACTGTATTCCTTATTTTATGGACCAGATACCTGGACCAGTCATTGGAGATGGAAACAGGTCTGGCCAGATTGCCAATATAATTGTCCTGGCTGCAGGCAAATTTCAGGATTACATAAGGAAGCCGGGCCTTCATATTTTTAAAAAAAATCCGGTTAAGGTCTTCAGCTGGTTTTTGATCATCCAGGATGATTACTTCTACACCGGCTCTGCGCAATTTTTGAATACCCTTGCCATTTACTTCCGGGTTGGGATCCACTGAGCCTATAACCACTTTTGGAATGCCAACACGAATGATTTCATCTGCGCAAGGGGGTGTTTTACCGTGATGAGAGCAAGGTTCCAGGTTTACATAGAGCGTACTTGAAGCAAGAAAGTGATAATCCCCAGGTTTTACTGAATGTAATGCAACAATTTCAGCATGATGTGTACCATAAGATTCATGATACCCTTCTCCGATAATTCGATTTTCATAAACGATTACAGCTCCGACTAAAGGATTGGTCAGTGTTTTTCCAATAGCCAATCTGGCCAGCTGGAAACAACGATCCATATACTGATTGGTCATTACAATGCTGTCACCGGGAACCATGAATGAATATGGTTCAGTACATGATCGATTTCTTCTTTAGTATTGAAATGTGAAAATGAAAAACGGATGGTCTTTCTGTCTTCCGGATGCTGAATGCCTTGCAACACATGTGATGCGGCTTCAGCTCCGGATGTACATGCACTTCCGCCGGATGCACTGATTCCAGCCATATCTAATTGCATCAGGAGCAGTTCAGATTTGGGTCCTGGCGGAAAAGATACACTTAACACAGTATAGAGATTATTATCCTCATCTCCATTTAAACGGATATCCGGATTTATTTGCAGGAGTCCTTTAAAAAAATATTGTTTTAGATCTTCGATATGTGTTTGCCGGACATCCAATTCATTGATAGCAGACTCCAAAGCAATGGACATTCCAATAATATTGTGAATAGATTCCGTTCCACCCCGCATATTTCTTTCTTGTCCGCCTCCATCAATCAAAGGACGTATCCGCACGCCCTGTCGAATAAATAAAATACCGATTCCTTTTGGCCCATGAAATTTATGCGCACTGGCAGATAAGAAATGAACTCGTAGTTTTTGAAGATCGATCGGTAAGTGACCTACGGATTGAACAGCATCGGTGTGAAAATAAACATGGTGGCGTTCACATAATTCGGCGATAAAATCTATTGGATTAATATTACCGAGTTCATTATTAACATGCATGATACTTACCAGTGTGGGCTTGTTCGAATCAATTATAGATTTTTCAAGTTCTTTTATATCAACAATCCCATTATGATCAATCGGTATGTAAATGATTTCAACACCTTCTTTATTCATAGCATCCACACTATGGGTCACGGCATGATGTTCTATTGAAGTAGTAATGATCCGGGCAACGCCGAGATCTCTGACAGCACATTTTATTGCTGTATTATTAGATTCAGTTCCTCCGGATGTAAAGAAGATTTCTCCAATGGAAGCATTAAGTAACTGGGCAACCTTTTTCCTGGATTCTTCGATTTTAGCTCTGGCTGTGCGACCTTCCAGGTGAATAGATGACGGATTGCCGCTATATAATCCCATGGCATCCTGCATGGCTTTAATGACTTCCTGCGTCATTGGTGTTGATGCAGCATTATCCAGATAAATTCTTTTCATCGGCCTGATTTTTGAATTTCTACAATATCGTCAATCAGCTTTTTTGCAAGATGATCTGCTACAACCCGGCTGTTACTTTCAGCATAGATTCGGATGATAGGTTCTGTATTGGATTGTCTCAAATGTACCCAATCATTATCCAGATCTATACGCAGGCCATCTTCATTATTGAGTTTATGTTTATTATATTTCTCTTTCAGATTTTTAAATATTTTATCCATTTGTTTTTTATCCGTGAGCTCTACCTTGTTTTTTGATATTACATAATCCGGGTAAATTGCCCGCAGCAAACTTACCGGTTTTTTGAATTTAGCTAATTGAGTAAGAAACAAAGCTATGCCGACCAGAGCATCCCTACCATAATGCAATTCAGGATATATAATTCCTCCATTTCCTTCCCCCCCGATCACCGCTTTAACGGCTTTCATTTTGGTAACTACATTCACCTCACCTACTGCAGAAGCACTATACTCTCCACCGTTTTTAATTGTAATATCTCTTAAAGCTTGAGTAGAGGAGAGGTTAGATACCGTATTTCCTTTCTGCATGGAGGTTATATAATCTGCTACGGCTACCAAAGTATATTCTTCACCAAAAGGTTCTCCGTTTTCACATACAAATGCCAACCGGTCTACGTCAGGGTCTACTATGATACCCAGATCGGCTTTGTTTTTCTTTACTGCAGCGATGAGATCACCCAAATGCTCCGGTAAAGGCTCGGGATTATGAGCAAACGTTCCATTAATATCGCCATTAATCAGGATGCATTCACAACCAAGTTTTTCCAATAAAAGAGGTATCGAGATACTGCCTGTACTATTGATAACATCTACTACAATCTTAAAATTTCTTTTTTGCACAAGCGTAGTTTCAACAGCTTTTAATTTTAATATCGCATTAATATGATGGAGGATACTTTTCTTGTAGGTGGTCACTTTACCAATTTTATCATGCGGACTGTAGGAAAGTTGAAGATTGCTGAGTGCTAATAATTCTTCACCGGTAGCTGAATCGATAAATTCACCGGATTCATTCATGAATTTCAAAGCATTCCAATTCATTGGATTGTGACTCGCTGTAATCATGATTCCACCCTGAGCTTTTTCTTTTATAACTGACATTTCTAAGGATGGAGTCGTTGTAAGACCTGCGTCTAATACATCGATACCCATTGAAATTAAAGTTTGCTGCACCAATTCCTGTACCATTGGTCCTGAATCACGACCATCTCTACCAACAAAAACGATAGGGGAGGGAAATTTTTTTTTGATCAGGGATGCAAATGCTGCAGTAAAAGAGATTATATCGTTTGGAGTAAGATTTTCACCCTGGGTGCCTCCGATTGTGCCTCGAATACCTGAGATTGATTTTATTAAAGTCAAATCGCGTGAGTTTAAGTGTAAATTTAGAACAAAAGGACAACCTATGGGATTAAAGCGCGAATTTAAATATAAACCTTAATTTTTGGAATTAACAACTTAGCTGGAATCTCTTTTTGTCCAATTCAATTCCCGGATTGATCATCAAGCAATTCATAAGAATTTAATCTCATCTAAACTAGCTTAGTATCTTTGACCAGTTGATACGATTGAATAAAATACTTGAAACAACTTCTTTAATCATTTGTTTTGGTTTTGCAGTAACTGTTCCTTTTTCCATGGCTGCTTCTTTGATTACTATGTTGGGAATGGGGGGTTTAATTCTAGTAAAAATACTGGCAAATAAAGATGCTTTAAGAAAAATCCTCCATCCTCAAAAGGATTTAATCTGGATGCTTATTCCTTTGGTATATTTTATTTCATTGAGTTATTCAAGGAACTTCCACCGGGGATGGGAGCAATGGCAGATCCTTTTGCCGCTTATAGTTTTACCAATATTTTTTGAGCTGTTCAGCTTTCAAAGTATGAGGATTAAGCCGGGTACAGTATACGTCATTGCATGTGTAATCTCTATTCTGTTACACTTTATACCATATACCATCTGGCCGGCTCAGCTTGTAAAATCATTAGGACCTACGAGTTTATTTTTTACTCCTGTTCAAAATAGCTGGATATGGTGGAGCGCAATCATGACGCTTATTTTAAAAACAGATAAAGTAAAAGCAGATCAGCTTTTTATGATGATTCTTCTTTCGGCTATGATGTATTTAGGACAAGTAGGATTGTTATTATTAGTTTATATCATGTATGTAATCAAAGAATGGAAACAAGACCGTGATGAGCTGTCTGAAATGCTCACCAGGGTCATGATATTCTTGCCCTTATTCTTTATTTCCGGATGGATTTTTTTTCCGGCATTCCAAAATTCAGTTTTGAATATCGGCTATGCTTTATTAAGCCTTTATACTAAGGAAGAAGTGGTAGGGCCTGTAAAATGGTTTATTACAGATGCTACCTGTACTATCCAGCAATGGTGGTTGCATCCACTTTCAGGAGTTGGAATAGGAGATTATATTGATGCGATGTGGAATCAATATCAATCTATCAAACTGGACCTGCCAGAAGCACCTTATCAGCAGATAGGACATATGCTGCTGAGTGGGGGGATGATGTTTTTGATCGTATTCTTTTTAATCTGGAATGCTTACAGGAGCAGCGACAGGTATACAAAAAGTCTGGTGGCTATCTTATTAGTAACTATGATTTTTTTTGCACCATTAAATTCACAAATTAGTGCCTTTGTTTTTTTGTTACCGTTGTTCTTTACTACTATGAATACTTCACATGACTAAGGACTCAGAATATTATCGAAGCAGAATTTTCTGGCTTGGTCATGTCGTATTTATGATCGGCCTGGTAAGTTCAAAAGCATTGATAAGTTTTGGAACAGGAATATTAATTCTATCTACAATACCATTATTTATAGCAAGCCCGAAGAAATTGCTGGCACCGCCTCCACAAGTCCTTGGATTTTTTATGTTGTTCATCTTACCATTTATTTCCGGATTATGGTCATCTAACGGACAAGCTTGGGTGGATTCTGTATTGAATAAAATATTGTTGCCGGCACTAGCATGTGCTTATTGGTTGGCACCAGGTATCACTCGTAAAGTATTCACCAGATTAAACCTTTTTCAATTTGGATTGGTACTCTTGATAAGTATATATAGCATTATTAGTTTTTTTTATACGCCGGATATCACTGCCGGTTACCTGAGAGCAAAGACATTAAAAGTCTTATTATCTGATGATCACGTACATTTTAGTTTACTGGTAGTACTCACCTTGATATTGATGATCAAGGAAATACCCCGGTTCAAACAAGAATTTAATAGAACCTTAATCTTTATAATCTATGGATTGATGTTTTGGCTCTTCCTGTATCTTCATATCCTCGGTGCAAAAACGGGATTGTTATTATCCTATTTTGGAATATTGATATGGTGTTGGAAGAGAGCCAATAATTTGATTAAGATAATTGCACTTCCTATGATTTTTGGTTTGTTATTTACTGCTTATCAGTTGATTCCAACTTTTAAAAACAGATTTCATTATACGTTGTACGATTTTAACCAATATGTACATGGCAGTATTGTTAACGGACTTACCGATGGTGCCAGGGTATTGTCTTGGAAGGCAGGAATAGATGTTGCTATTCAACATCCGTTGATTGGTGTAGGGTTTGGTGATCTCGAAGATACTTTTATGAAATGGCATGAAATTCATTCTGCACATCTCGAGCGATATAATTGGTTGCAGCCTTCTAATGAATGGCTTACCTATTTGTGTGGATGCGGAATACCCGGAGCCATATTTTTATCTTTAGGATTATGGTGGATTTTTTCAAAATCTCCTTCTAAAAAGGACCTGTTTTTTGTCATTTTATTCATTCTCCAGGTTATGATGATGTGGTATGAAGTTCCCTTATCGAGTCAAACCGGAATCACACTGTTTGTTTTTTCAATTTGCTGGTATCAATTTCCTCAAGAAAAATTGATCAGTGAGATTAATCAATGATCTAATAAAATTTGCACCCAGGATTTAAATCCAGGTAGTAGATTTAGGACTTTAATGATTTTGCCTGGTTCCACAATTCATTCATTTCATCTAAACTCATTTCTTTCAACGCTTTAGGGGCATGAGCTTCTATGAATTCAAAACGGGATTTAAATTTTTGGTTGACACGTTCCAGGGCTGATTCTGCTTCAACACCAATAAATCTACCATAATTGATTAAAGCAAATAAGACATCACCAAACTCCTCCTCTATATGGGCTTGATCATGTTTTTCGTCAATAGCTTCCCTGAGTTCATGAAGTTCTTCTTCAACTTTATCCCATACCTGGATTGCATTATCCCATTCAAATCCTACTTGTTTGGTTTTTTCCTGCATGCGGTAAGCTTTGACCATTGCAGGAAGAGATACCGGAACACCACCTAATACAGATTTCTTACCTTCTTTCAGTTTGAGCATTTCCCAATTTTGTTTCACTTCATTTTCATCTGAAACCTTGACATCGCCATACACATGTGGATGCCTGTGAATCAGTTTTTCACAAGTCTGATTAATAGCCTCTGCCAATGTAAAGTCTCCTTGTTCTGCGGCAATACGCGCATAAAATACAAGGTGTAACATAAGATCACCAATCTCTTCCTTAATCATTGCAGGATTATTTTGAAGAATGGCATCTGCTAATTCATAGGTTTCCTCTATAGTAAGGTTTCTTAGCGATTCATTGGTTTGTTTTCTATCCCATGGACATTTTTCCCGTAATTCATTCATGATAGTTACCAATCGCATAAAAGCTTCAGAAGTTGAAGGATCTGCATTCATATTTTTGAATTATTAAATGGTGAAGATAACCATCATCATCATGTGTGAAGGAAAATACTGTCCCAAAGTCCTGTCGGACTGGTCCTTTATTTTAAGCCAGAAAGCAGATTAGGAATTAAACGGAGATTAGATTTTTCTACCTGTGATTTTGGTAAATCCGTAAAATACGAACGAGAGGAGTGTAACGATCAATATAACAGTGAGGATAAGCATTTTGTGTAGTTGATTGTGAAGTAAATTGGTAACATCAAATATCGTTAACAGAATTCAAATAATCCAAACTTTAATTAAAAAATCTTTATATATTTATTTTTTCTATATCATTTTGCAGTTCTGAGGCCGATCTTTAACTGCAATTAACTCAAATAAATTAATGTTATCTAATCTTAAAATCCGAACCCGGTATTCTCTTTTCTTAACCATGGCATTGACATCAAGCCTAGGTTCTTATTATAGTTTCGCTCAAAACTCCGAATATGTCAAAGAGCATTTTACCAAAATAGATACTTTGATACCGATGCGGGACGGGATCAAACTCTATACTGTAGCCTATATCCCTAAAGATTCCAGCCAGGTTTATCCAATCCTTTTTGAAAGGACACCCTATTCCGCAAGACCATATGGTACTCAGGCTTATCCTTACAGGCTAGGTCCTAATTCCACTTTAATGAAATCGGGATATATTTTTGTGATTCAGGATGTTCGTGGAAGATATATGAGTGAAGGCCATAATCTCGAAGTCACGCCATTCATTGATAATAAAACGGGTAAATCAATGGTTGATGAGAGCAGTGATACCTATGATAGCATTGATTTTTTATTGAAAATGCTAAAAAATAATAATGGGCGTGTAGGGCTGTATGGAATTTCATACCCTGGATTTTATGCTACAGCATCCCTGCCTGAAGCTCATCCGGCTATTAAAGCGGTAAGTCCTCAAGCTCCAGTGACAGATGAATTTATCGGGGATGATGTCAATCACCATGGAGCCTTTTTTTTGCTGGATAATTTTAATTTTATAAACTATTTTGGAGTACCAAGGACTAAGCCCGTTGAAAACTATGGAGGTCAGCTTACAGATACTTCATATACCGATTCATATCGGTTTTTTCTGGAAATGGGCTCATTAAAGAATAGCCAATCTACCAGGTTATTTAATCACAAAAGTTATATCTGGGACGAATACCTGGCTCATGATACCTATGATCTGTACTGGCAAGCGAGAAATATAAGACCACATCTTAAAAATATAAAAATTCCCACCTTAGTCGTAGGGGGATGGTTTGATGCTGAAGATTGTTTCGGTGCTTTAAGAACTTATGAAGCTTTAGAAAAACAGAATAAAGGAAATAGCAATTACCTCGTAATGGGTCCATGGACTCATGGTGCTTGGTCTTCGGGCAATTGGAATAGTTTTGGGCCCTATCAATTTGGTAGCAATACAAGTGCCTATTTTCAGGATAGTTTAGAGACTTTGTTTTTTAATTATTACTTGAAAGATCAGGGCGTGTTGGAGTTGCCGGAAGCCAGAGTATTTGAAACAGGTAGTAACCGATGGAGATCATTTGCTTCGTGGCCTCCTGAATCTATAAAGCCAATTAACTTTTACCTGAATAATGGTGCAAAGAGAGGATCGTTAATCAATGTTCCGGTTTCAACTTCTAAATCATATAAGTCATATATAAGCGATCCGGCAAATCCTGTACCATATACAGGTACAATACAACGCAATAGAAATAACCAATACATGTTGGAGGATCAGCGATTCCTGTCTGACAGGAAAGATGTAATTTCCTGGACTAGTGAGATATTGACTGCTGATATGGTCTTATCGGGACCGGTTCAGGCTGAAATTTATGCATCTACCTCCGGAACGGACATGGATCTGATAGTAAAAGTGATTGATGTTTATCCGGATTCAATTGATATTAAATCCAACGGTATTCAGCGATTGGTGAGAGCTGAAGTATTTAGAGGCAAATTCCGGGAAAGCTTCACGAATCCAACGCCTTTTAAAAAGAACAAGCCCGAGTTAATCAGTTTTAAACTACCGGACATTCAACATCGGTTTATAAATGGTCACCGCCTGATGATTCAGATTCAAAGCTCCTGGTTTCCTCTGGTTGACCGTAATCCAAATCAATTTATTCATATACCGCAGGCAGAGGCAAAAGATTTTACAAAAGCAGAGATCAGAATCTGGGCTGATCAAAAAAGACCTTCAAAAATCGTATTTGGTAAACTTGATTAAGTATGGAAACGTATCAGACTCGAGCTAAAATAAAAAGCCCCGACTTGTACCTTCAAGCCGGGGAGAAAGATTTCTTTATAATACCCTTGCTATTATTAACGAATTAAAATGGTCAAGCGGCTACTTGCAATCAAAAAAAAAATCCCCGTTGTCTTAACCGTAACAGGGATCAAACCCTATGGACAAAATTTTACTGAGTCTTTCCTATGCAATTAATGAAGAAATGCGATGGTAAATCAGGGGAAAATATTAAAGACAATTTGCAATTGATGGAAAACAAATTGCGTTGGATGAATGAATTCGGCGAGTGCTTTTATTAATTATTTTAATCCCTTAATCAATTATGATTCTTTGACTTATCCATAAACGAAAGGTAGGTACAGCTTATGAACTTCTATTAGAACCAATTTACAATCTTTCCAGATACGCACTATCCTCCTCTTTCTTAAATTGACCCAGCTCATTCAAAAATTCGATGGAACGGATGACAGGACTCCACTCTCCGCCAGCAAAAATCAAACTGAACCATTTTTTGTTTTTATTCTCATAACGAATATTTCGAAAGAGCCAGACCGAGCAGTATGAAGCTACCAGAGTGACTAGGATCTGAATAGTCCATAAAAAGGTATTACCATTGTTCATCATACTTTTGTTCCAGTAAAAAGTAGTCCAAAGGGGAAGCTGAAGAAAAAGGATCCGCGCGATCCAAAGCGTGGATGATTTCAGACTTGCTAATTTTTCTTGTGCAGATAATACAGGTTCACTGATCCTCACCCTGCTGATCAGAATTAATTGAAAAATGTAAATACCAAGGGCCAGTTTATTAAGAAGACTGAGTGCAATTGCTGAAACCAGGAAAAATATACTTGCAAATGAAAATAAGTTTATGATTAATGTATCAATGATACCAATCCAAATGATTCCCACCAGGATTGTGAAAATTTTTATTGGTTTCATTGAAGACAATAGGTATGTGACTTTTATTTTCGTAATGTCTTCTGCATTTTTTCTGTTGAGCCTGAGGTTTTCTTCAAGCTTTTTGTCATAAGATTTCCAAAGATTTATGAGATCAAGATCTTCCATTTTTTATTTTTTTGATTGTAAATGAGATAATTTTTGTTTTAGTTCTTGTTTTATCCTTAAAATTTTAGTTGAAACATTGGTGGTGGTCAATCCAAGGATATCCGATATTTCCTGATGACTATTTCCTTCCAGGTGCAGAATGATGAGGGCACGATCCATTTCTCTGAGTTCTCGTATACTTCGGTGAAGCATTTCTACATCATAGCTCAGGTGCCCTTGTTGCTGATTTTCCTGTAATAAGAGAATATTATCGGGTAGGGGATGTGTTATTTGATTTCTTCGATGTTCCTTTCTGTAAAATGAGATTGACACATTTAGTGCAATCCTATACATCCAGGTGGATATTTTAAAGGCTGTGTCATATTTATCCCATGAAAGCCAAAGTTGAAGAATGATCTCCTGGATGAGGTCTTTTTTGTTCTCTTCATTTCTACAATAGGAGTTTGCTACTTTGTATATAATCCCTTTATTGGTCTCTATCATGGCCAGGAATGATTCGGCATTTGGTATTGAACTCATTGTTTATTCAATTGACAGGTATTGGTCTATTCTGAAATTCGTTACATGCTGCCTGGTTATTACGGATCCCATTAGGAGAAACTCTATGGATTTCAAAAACGTCACCTTTGCCTTCCTTCTTTATTGCCAGCTTAAATATCAAAATAGCTTTGCTGGATGTTATTTTCTTTCCTGTTTTTCTTTCCTTAATCATCTTTAAATAATTTGAGTCAAATAATGTTTTGATTCAATTATTCGCAGGGAACTTTTAAATGTCACAGAAAGGGAAGATTTTTTTAATTTTTTTTTCGAAAGGCCTTTCAATCACAACCACCCATGCATTTATCATTTTCTGTGGACAGATCTGTTTTGAAGAAAGAAATCAAATATGCGATATATAATTTATTACATCTTTTTAAATCTAAAGTCACACTTTTTTGCACCTAAAGCGATCGTTCCGGTCCTGATAAGTTTTAGACCCGCTAATCCTGAAGTAATTTCATCCACTTCACAAAGGATAGGGGAAAATTTTTGATATTGGTGCTTCGCAAAAAGTTTGCAAATGCCGCATTCTATGATATCAATTCCATATCCAAATCCATAAGTTTCTACTTTATCTGTAATAATGTTGGCAATAAAACCTTCGGGATTTGAGTTTGAACTTACCCGCTTATTAAATACTTTTAAGAAAACACGTGCAAAACTTGTATTGATCAGCATTGCAGGAATACGTTTTACAAAATCCGTTACTACTTCAAGACAAATCTTCCTTATCGTGTCAAATGACTCTCCCCGTATATCCAACGTTTTAATTAATGCTAAAAAATAAGCACAAAAGTCAAGACGCTTGTCAACAGGATTTTTTGAAGTACGCGCAAATCTGGTATCGATTGAAATTTTTCCATACTGTAGATCTGTGCTTGCAATGATATGATCAGCATCGCCCGGATAATGTTTTTGAATAGCCTTCATGAAATATTTTCTATAACTCTTCATTACTTTTTCGCAATCCTACCTGAAGTTAAGTAGATTTGGTTACTAAGGACAGGTGTAAACTCTATAAACAGATTAATCTTAAATCAATCTTTTTTCAGACTATCTTCTTTGGGCTTGGCTTTTGAAGGATATTTGATTTTATAGCTGGCAGTCTCGCTGATGAGATTTGCAACTAAACCGGTCCATCCCGTTTGATGTGATGCACCCAGGCCCAGTCCATTATCACCATGGAAGAATTCATAAAAATGATAATAGTTATTGAAATCCACGTTTTGATTAAAGATCTCTTCTTTACCATTATAAGGTTTTTCCCCTTTTTGGTTTACCCTGAAAATATCAATTAATCGTTCTGAAATTTTATAAGCAACTTCTTTGATCGTGACGATCTTACCCGAGTCGGTAGGATACTCTACTTCATAATCATCACCATAATATTTAGAGTATTGATGCAGACTGTCTATGATCATATAATTCAACGGAAACCAGATAGGTCCTCTCCAGTTTGAATTGCCACCCATAATCGTAAGATCAGATTCACCGGGAGTATACGTTACAGAAAGACTTTCTCCGTGGAGATTAAAATGATATGGATGTTTGAGATAATGTTTAGATAGGGATCTGATACCAAAATCAGATAAAAACTCATTCTTATCAAAGAGCCGTGTAAAAACCATACGCATCCGATGACCTCTCAATAATGAAAGTAAATGAGTATGCCCTTTGCCTTCTTCGTGCCACCTCGAAATCAATGAGGCAAGATCGGGCCGGTTTTTTAAGATCCACTCTAATCTTTTTTTAAAATCAGGAAGTTTTGATAATAATTGATCATCTATCACCACTACAGCACATAAGGGAATGATTCCTACGAGGGATCTTAATTTTAAAAATAGCGTGTGGTTATCCGGTGTATGGATTTTGTCGTAATAAAATTGATCTTCCTGATCCCAGAGACCCATACCTTTTTCATCAAGCGGTTTATTAATGGCAGCAGCAATATGTAAAAAATGTTCAAAAAATTTGGATGCCATATCCTGATAGGCTGGCCTGTCGAGAGAAATCTCACACGCCATCTTAAGCATATTGAGTGTATAGATCGCCATCCATCCTGTAGCATCAGCTTGCTGGAGTTTGATACCCGGAAGCTGAGCATTGCGATCAAATACCCCGATATTATCCAAACCGAGGAACCCGCCACCAAAAATATTATTTCCTTCTTCGTCCTTTTGATTCACCCACCAGGTAAAGTTCAGCAGGAGTTTATGGAAAATCCTTTCTAAGAATCGCACATCTCCAACACCACCTTTTTGTTCTTTTTCTATCTCATAGACTTTTAAAGCCGCCCAGGCATGTACCGGTGGATTTACGTCTGAGAAATTCCATTCATAGGCAGGGATTTGCCCATTAGGATGCATATAATATTCTCGCAGTACTACCGCTAGTTGTCGTTTAGCAAAATCCGGATCTATCTTAGCAAGGGTCACGGTATGGAATGCAAGGTCCCAGACGGCAAACCAGGGATATTCCCATTTATCAGGCATCGAAAGGATATTGGCCATATAGGCGTGTTTCCATCCTTTATTTCGCACCCAACTCCTGGTATGGAAATGGGGCAGTTTGTTAGGGTCGCCCTCTGTCCATTGATTGATATTGAAATAATAAAACTGCTTACTCCACATCATACCTGCAAATGCCTGACGCTGTATATTTTTTTCTTCTTTGGATACGATATCCTTTTGGACTTCAGCATAAAATGATTCAGCATCCATGAGTCTGTCTTCAAACACCTGATCAAAATCCCTGAAAGGTGAAATTAAGTTTACCAGGTTAGTAAATCTCAATCGAATAGATACAGATTCTCCGGGAAGAAGCACTTTACGGTAAACAGCAGATGCTTTGGTTCCTGTTTTATCAGGATTAATGCCGCCGGGTTCATTATCTGCGATATAATCATTGATTCCATCCTTCGGGTAGGGACATTCTGATTTCTTATTAAATGCACGAACATAATTGGTTTCGTTTTCACAAAAAAGGAGTTCTTCAGCGCCTTCGCAATACAACCGCATAGGATCAAAATACATATGTTGC
The DNA here is from genome assembly GCA_040007895.1 of Saprospiraceae bacterium. Lineage (GTDB taxonomy): Bacteria > Bacteroidota > Bacteroidia > Chitinophagales > Saprospiraceae > JADJLQ01. The sequence continues at coordinate 20,023 of JBDTUE010000049.1, forward strand.
AACGCAATCGTTTGTTTTGCAATTGCTTCCAATTTAGGTTTTACTTTTAAATCTTCGTATCCCCAGGACCAGTAGTTTCTAAACCATAGAGTAGGCAACATCACCAAAGGAGCTACTTCAGTACTCCTGTTGATGGCCGTAATTTTGATGTAAATATCATTAATATCACCTTTGGCATATTCTATAAAAATATCAAAGTAGTCATTGTTTTTAAAGATATCGGTCTCATGGATCTCAAATTCATTATTCGATCTGCTTCGAATCCCGTTTTCATGTATGAGCTGTTGGTAGGGAAATTCTTTGGTGGGATATTTGTACAACATCTTCATATAAGAATGTGTAGGAGTACTATCGAGATAATAATAAATCTCTTTTACGTCTTCACCATGACTACCCTGATTATTGGTCAATCCAAATAAGCGCTCTTTTAAAATTTTATCCTCGTAATTCCAAAACGCTAAAGCAAAACAAACAAATTGTTTATTGTCCGAAATTCCACCAATACCATCCTCTCCCCATCGATAGGCCCTTGATCTTGCTATATCATGAGAAAAATAATTCCAGGCATCACCAGATGAACTATAATCTTCTCTTACAGTACCCCATTGCCTTTCGGATAAGTAAGGTCCCCATTTTTTCCATCCTTTGTGATCTGCCCGTTCTGCCAGTCTTTTCTTCTCGGCAATTTCTTCCATTAATTCATTTGTTTTGGATGAGTGTAAAATAGACATCCATTTATATGCAACATCATAATCTCTGATATTTAAAGAGATAAAATTGGGCTTCGTTTTTACTTTCCAAGATAGATTTAAATAAAATGCTATTCAAAACACGCACTGATTTTTGAGATACTATCAGCTTATTTCCCCTGATTGTCAGTATTGATCTATGTCCAGGAATATCAGTGTTGGTGATCTTTATTCACTTCAAGAAAAGACCACTTTTTTGAAATGGTCAGAATGCCTG
>JBDTUE010000050.1:0-20809 GCA_040007895.1 Saprospiraceae bacterium
AGCTCAAAGCTCGTTGCTCGCTTCTCTCACTTCACCAACACCAATTCCTCCATCTTCCCATACGTCTCATAACTATTCGTCACCACTTTATCACCCGGAGTTAGTCCGGTTAATACTTCATAATTATTTGGATTTTGTCTTCCAAGTGTAATATCCTGTTTGTACGCCATCGTACCGGATTCATTTAGTTTAAAAATCCAGTTCCCTCCGGTCGTCTGAAAGAATCCTCCCTTCGGCACCAGGATTACAACTGATTCATCCCCTAAGGCTAAACCAATCTGTAAAGTCTGACCTCTTCGAATTCCTTTAGGTACTTCACCTTTAAACTCCATATCTACCTGGAATCGTCCATTCGTCACTTGGGTGAATATTTTTTTGATGACCAGGAAATATTGTTTTCCGGCAAATGTAAAATCACCTTCCAACCCTGCAAAAATCCTGGATATATAATGTTCGTCGATGTCAGCACGTACTTTAAATCCGGATAAAACATCCAATTGGCCAAGTCTTTCGCCTTTTTGTTTAGACTGACCAATCTCAGCATCTAAGGATGTCAATTGTCCATCTACCGGTGCACGCACGATAAGGTCACCCACTTTTTGACGCATCAGTTTTAATGCATTTTGCATTCTTGAATAAGACTCCTGCATCTGATTCAACTGAGTTTTATTCGAAATACTGTCCTGAACCAATATTTGTTCAGTCAGGTTTTTTCTTTTGATTTGATAATTATATAAATTTTCAGAGGATTTGAAATCCTGAAATCCTATAGCTTTCTGTTCATACAATTTTTTATTGAGGGTATACACTCTCATTGCTTCATCCAGTGCATTATTTACATCAGCCATCTGGTTTAACTGACGGATGGTATTTTGATCAGCATTGTTTTTTGAGATCTGCATTTGAGTCAATACATTAAACACCGAGGTTTCCTGGTTAGAAAGATTCAGCTCAAGATCTGTATTGCTCAATTTAAGTATGGGTTGGCCTTTTTTCATTACAGCACCATCTTCTACAAATTTTTCTTCCACCCTTCCCCCTTCAAGAGCATCCAGATATATCGTAGTGATGGGCATGACTACTCCATTGATAGGGGTAAACTCCTTAAAGGGCCCTTTGGTTACTTCACTGATCATTAATCGTTCAGTGTCTACATTAAGTTTTGATTTGCCAGAGGATGACTTGAAGGCCATGTAAATCAGGCCGCCGAGTGCCAGAATGCCTATGATTGCTAATATCCGTTTTGTCGTCCAGGTCTTTTTTTCGATTGCTCTATCCACTGTATATTATTTGTTTGCTTTCTACTCTATTATATACTCAAGACTGTGCCAAAGGTTACACCCTATTAGTAATCAATGGTTTGCAAAAATTAGTTGCCTTATTTAGTGTACGGTTTCGATACAAGTGTGTGCGAAAATGAGGGTGATGAATAATTAATTATTTTCAGAAATAAAAACCCTGGAAAAGCTGCATGAAATTCGTTACAGCTACAAGATTCAATGAGGCTTCAAATAGAGGCAAATTTCTTTTTACCGCTAAGCGATTAGTCTATCCTGGTTTTCATAAAAGGGATTAATTCCCAATCAAATAGAATAATAATCTTATTATTTTTTCAGATCACTCCATTCGATCTTTCAGGTTAAAGAATATAGGAATAAAAGCAATGCAACCATGGTCTAAAAACATTGTCTTATATAATAGATTCTTTTCACCTTATGGTTTCTCGCCAGATTTTACCGACTTTTGGAAGATATATGAAGCTTCGGGAAAGCAATATACTTATAGTCGATGACGATCCGGACGTACTGACCGCAGTGCGCTTATTATTAAAACCTCTGGTCAAATCCATTGAATTTAGCAGGTATCCTGATGAAATAAAATTCCTGATAAAACAACAGGATTATGATATCATCATGCTCGATATGAACTTTAAAAGCGGTATCCATTCCGGCAATGAAGGTTTGTATTGGTTGAAGGAGATAAAAAAGTTTGCCCCAAAATCAAGTGTGATTCTGATCACCGCTTATGGAGATATAGATCTGGCTGTGCGTTCACTTAAAGAAGGTGCTGAAGATTTTATCCTCAAACCTTGGCAGAATGAAAAACTTATAGAGAGCCTGCACGATGCATTCAAAAAACAGAAAAAAGGCATTTCTCAAACTACATCACCGGACGTAACACTCCTGGGAGAATCTGAAAAGATGAAGGATTTGATGTTAAAGATCTCCAAAGTCGCCCCTACGGATGCCAATGTTTTAATCCTTGGAGAAAACGGGTCTGGCAAAGATGTACTTGCTCATCAAATCCATTATCATTCAAGCCGTGCTGATAAACCATTTGTCAAAGTAGACCTCGGTGCATTGACAGAATCTTTATTTGAAAGCGAATTATTTGGTCACAAAAAAGGATCTTTTACAGATGCACGTGAAGATCGAATGGGTAGAATCGAAGCTGCCCAGGGAGGGACTTTGTTTTTAGACGAAATAGGAAATATAAATCTTACGCAACAATCAAAATTGTTATCTGTCATTCAAAACAGACATATTACACGCATCGGTTCTAATGTACCCAGCCAGGTTGATATCCGTTTGATTTGTGCTACTAATCTACCTCTGTCTGAATTAGCCAATGAACATCGTTTCCGGAGAGATTTGTTGTATAGGATTAATACAGTAGACCTTGTATTACCTCCTCTGCGAGACCGGGATAAAGACATTGAATTATTAGCTAAACATTTTCTTCATACCTATAACACGAAGTATACTAAACCCTATCTCAAACTCGGTCAGACTGCGATCAATAAATTACAAGCCTATTCTTTTCCCGGTAATATAAGGGAACTACAGTATACCATTGAACGCGCAGTCATTTTATGTGATAAAGATGAACTAACTGCCAATGAGATTATATTTTCCAACCTTGAAGTAAGTGCCAAACAAAGCGAATCTGCAGAGATGAAACTAAGCAATGTTGAAAAAAACACGGTGATCCGGGTACTTGAAAAACACAATGGCAATATCACACAAGCTGCTAAAGAATTAGGGATAACCCGGACAGCTTTATACCGAAGATTAAATAAATACGAAATTTAATCAGACAAGTCCTGCTTCCGTATCAATAGCCCATATTACTTTGAGGAGTGCTGATCATTTTTTCCATCTTTGCACTTTCATTGTTTGTTAAGCTGGTACCAGATTTTATATGCAATTCAAGCGGTATGAATGGAAAATTATAAAACGGGTCGTGTTACTCATCCTGAACACTACCGGTATCGCTGTCCTGTTTGTTAAAGGATTTTTCATTTACGAATTAATACCCTTCGGCATAATCATTTACCAGATTTATGATTTTTATGTATTCAACCGCAAGGCCTATGATGAAATAGCAACCTATGTCGAATCGGTCCATTACCGGGACTTTTCAAGACATTTTAATGTAAAAGAAGCCCCCAATGAATTAAAAACTATCCGCGAAGGATTTAATGAAATCAATGATACCATAAAGGATATCACGCTGGAGAAAGAGACACATTTTCAATATTTGCAAAAAGTTCTTGAAATCATCAACACGGGAATCATTTCGTATAAAGAGCCGGATGGTGAAGTCATCTGGATCAATGAAACGCTCAAACGGATGCTGCAGATCCCCTATCTCCGCACCATTCATTCATTGGAAAAAAGAAACTCCACGTTGTATCAAAATATTCTTCATATAAAAACAGGCGCGCAGGAAATAGTCAAATTAAGTGAAGGCCTTAAAGAAATAAAAGTATTATTAAATTCCACGGCCTTCATGCTCGACAATAAGGTTTATAAACTGGTAGCCTTACAAAATATCAATGAAGCTATTGATGAAACTGAAGCGAATGCCTGGCAAAAATTGTTGAGTGTCATGACTCATGAGATTATGAATAGCGTAGCCCCCATTGCTTCATTAGCCGATACACTTAAATCCAGGATCGTTGCAGATGATACGCCTTTGGCTGAGAAAGAAGACCTGATGATAGGAATGGATACTATCAAAAAAAGAAGCGAAGGACTGCTCAAGTTTGCACAGATTTATCGCAACCTCAATAAAGTCACCCAACCTCAAATCAAAGCTATACCTGTAAGTGAGTTGTTCGGTACCATGTACAATCTTATGAATCCCACTCTCGAGCAGGAAGGCATCGAATTGGATATTACCATTAAAGATCCCAACCTCATCCTGCATGTGGATCATAACCTGATCGAACAGGTATTGATCAACCTGATACTGAATGCTAAAGATGCAGTCACCGGATTGCCCGATGGGAAAATAGACTTGTTAGCAAAAGAGGAGAATCACAAACTGGTCATTAAAGTATCTGATAATGGCAAAGGAATCTCCCCGGAAATCATGGATAAAATATTTGTTCCCTTTTTCAGTACTAAAAGCAATGGAAGCGGTATAGGTCTCAGTCTTTCAAAACAAATCATGTTGTTGCATAAGGGAAATATTCATTTGGCAACGAGAGAAGGATTTGGAACATCTTTTGAATTGGTCTTCCCGAAAGTGACTGAAGTATCCGCCGTCAGTAAACTTAATCAATCGTCATAGCGTATTGTGCTCTGACTATTTCTCCTGATCCATTGACTCCGTGGACATCAATTACATATGTTCCTTTTAAGTCACTGGATTGAAAATTAATTTTCAATATACCCAGGTTATCCGGTACCAAATTTGATTTCCAGGCCAGAGTTGATCTTAAATCTGGTTGCCCCGGAGGAATGATCTTAATAGAATTATTACTATTCTTTGTTAATCCGTATAATGTATATACCAGGGCTTTTGGTTCTTCGTGAAGAAAGGTAGTGATAGAAAAAACGCCGCTATACTTCATCAATGGATCAAATTGACTTTCTATAGATTGATTTCTATGGTATAGCTCAATAGATTTTATTTTCGCAATATCAAAGTTCAACATCGCTTCTTCATTGGATTGAAAAATACCATCCAACATATACCAGGCAGGCCACTGATAAAGTTGATTCTTGTCTCTGCTTCTTAGTCTTAGTGATTTCCGGTTACCTATGACCGAGGTGATACGCGCTTCCAGCATTACCTCTTTAATAAATTCTTCGAGCGTACTTAGTTCCTGGAAATCTGCAAGGACAAACCGCTTATCGGGTACATAATCTGGCAAGGCCATCGGATGTATACTGGTATCTCTACTATCTACTTCAAATAAATCATTAATCAATCTCTGTTTTCCATGTTTTTTCAAGATAGATACCATTTCGGGAGTACGAACCAGTTTCCCTGATACAGTATTGATGGAAGGGGTAACATAACTTTTAATTAAATCCAGCTCCAGCGGATACCTGGTATTTGGATTCATAGACAATATTTGAAAATCATGATATTCCTCAAGGTCCGGTATCGTGGTTTTAATTTTACCTTGGACGGCACTTATTCTTTTAAAATATTGAATAGAAGGAATATAAACAGAAAGATATTTTTCATCTATAAGCTTATGGGTAAATGGATCGGTCACTGTACCTTCAAGTATCAGTTCTTTTCTGATTTTATACCCGCTATAAATTTTTTCAGAATTGTCTTGTTTGGTGATCATATCCTTGGTGAAAGTAGATACAGACGAAGGGTCTGTGATTACTACTGAATATTCTCCTCCTCCACCAGCTTGAACTAAATCCTTTAGATCTAACTTGAGCTCCGCTGCTGATCGTACCCTGATCTTACTAATTGAAGGAGCCGTCATCGTATCCTCTTTTTCTGTAACTGGAAACAATGCTGATCCTTCCGGTTTAATGTCAAGGTCATTGTAAATAGGTATTACAGTGCGTTGTGAACTGACCCTGGTAGAATCTCCATCCTGTTTATTCCATATTGAATAACAGATAAATTCATAATAATTTTCTTTGAGGGATACCGGAAGATCTATTTTCCCTCCCACACTCTTAGTCAGTAGACGATGAATATGCTGACTTTCTATTTTCCCCTCACTGGAATATAGTTCTACATAAATCAACATAGAATCATTAATTACAGAGACTTCAGGATAAATCTGGTAATGAATGGATTCACCTACGATATAATAGGTTTTATCCAGATGAATATGAAATGACTGGGCTACTGAACTGACTGCACAGCAACATAATACAAACAGACCGATATATTTGAATAAGTTCATAACACGCATATTAAGGCCACCAATTAGGTTTAGAAACTACTGGTTCGGGAAGTTCAAAACAATTACAGCATGGGGAATAATAAGGTCCTAAGCCTCTCAGCCATCCGCAATAATTGTAGTCTTTACTCAGCAATGGGTAAACACCCTGAAAATCAGAAAAAACAATTTTTTCTCTTATAACAGAAACCGAGGATACCTGGAAGTACCCCAGCACGGATTCATTTTTGTCTTTAGTATTGTAGACATTACTATGAACTGATGCAGGGATTGGATCAAATATGGTTCCATTCTGTTCAGATACCAATCGCAGTCTTCTATAATATTCATACGCTTGCTCAGAAATCCTGTGCTGAAATATCGAATAATAATGTATTTCTCCAAACTGATAGTTAGGTTCCATGTCCTCTATAGCGACTTCCTGGTTTCTAAGATAACTAATTGTGCTTTCCTGATTACTAAATATTTTCAATTCATCTGGATTGAGTGATTTTGAATAGTAACAGGTAAAAACAGTATGAAAAGGATTACATTCAAACATGGTCGTAAACTGGAAGGAAGACAATACGTCCCACTTTAAAAAAAGTTTTTTTTCACTGTTGTTTAGGGGTGTATGGACCTGCACTCTCAATACATCAACTGCCCTTGGTATACCTATATCAGATATAACCGTTTTTTGTCCTACTTTCCATGAAAGGCTATCGGGCACTACCCGGGGCATCAAGGTCTCCGGGTCAGATTGGTAGGTGGTTCCATTAAATTCAATACGAACGAAATAGGTTGCCCCTGTTTTAGGTTCATAGTTATTTTTATTTAGGATATATACGCCGGGTTGAGCTTCATCGAATATATACTCTTTGGTATTGTTTTCGAGTACCTTGACTTTTGCACCTACTTGCGGGTCAGGCGGCACACCATAAGCTATCGTTTTACTCAAATAAATTGTTTGATCTTCTTTGAGGTCATTCACACCTCCACTGATTACTAAAGCCTGAGACTTCAGCGTTGTATCATATGGAATCTCTATCAGGCAACTGGCTAATCCAAAACTAATTATTAAAATCAATGCTTTACTAGCCTTTACCATCAGAATTGAAAGTTATAATTGATCGAAGGTAAGGCCGTTCCCAATGCACCAAGTTTATATCTAACAAATGGTTGAATAGGACTTCTCCGGTAATAAACTGAAATGGCATTTTTTCTCATATAAAATTATAAACAGCAAGGGTAAGGCTTCATTTCCCTTTACGAGTACGGATAGTAACCCGGGTGATGGCATATGAAATAATTGAAATGTTTTCATTATTGTACAACAACAGAAGACCATTAAGCCGAGCCATGATTGTGATTGTTTTATTCATATCAAGGCCACCACTCAGGTTTAGGAACCACTTTTTCCGGAAATTCATAACAATTACAACATGGTGCAAAGTACGGCCCGGCACCTCTCACCCATCCACAATAATTGAAGTCCTTATTTAGCAAAGGATAAATATCTTGAAAATCAGAAAAAACGATTTTTTTCCTTAGAATAGAAACAGATGAAACCTGGAAGTAACCTAAGACGGACTCATTTTTGTCTTTAGTATTATAGACATTGCCGTGTATCGATGCCGGGATTGGATCAAATATAGTTCCATTCTGTTCAGAAACTAATCGCAGTTTTCGATAATACTCAAATGCCTGTTCAGAAATCCTATGCTGGTAAACTGAATAATAATGTGTTTCCACAAACTGGTAATTTGGAAATAAAGTTTCTTCGCCTACTTCCTGGTTCTTAAGATAACTAAGCCCATTATCCTGATTACTAAATATTTTTATCTCACTCGGATTGAGCGATTTTGAATAATAACAGGTAGAAACAGTATGAAATTGATTACATTCAAACATAGTAGTAAACTGAAAGGAAGACAATACATCCCATTTTAAAAAAAGTTTTTTCTCACTATTGTTTAATGGTGAATGTACCTGCACCTTCAATACATCTATTTCCTTGGGCACACCAATATCTGATATAACCGTTTTTAGACCTAAATTCCATGAAAGGCTATCTGGTATCACCCGGGGCATCAGAGTCTCCGCCTCGGATTGATAGGTGATACCATTAAATTCAATACGAACGAAATAGGTTCCTCCGGTCTTGGGTTCATATTTATTTTTATCAAGAACATATATACCGGGCTGAAATTCATCAAATACATACGCTTTGGTGTTGTTTTCAATTACGGTGACTTTAGCACCTATCTGGGGATCCGGAGGAACACCATAGGCTAAGGTTTTGCTCAAATAAATTGTCTGATTTTCTTTGAGATCATTCACACCTCCGCTGACTACTAAGGCCTGTGATCTCAAAGTGGTATCATAGGGTATTTCCACCAGGCAGCCGGTCCATCCGATACTCATAAATAAAATCAACACGATGCCGACCTTTCCCATCAAAATTGAAAGTTATAAGTGATCGAGGGTAAAGCAGTCCCCAATACGGCCAATTTATATCCTACAAGGGGTTCATTGGGAGTTCGCCGGTAAAAAACTGAAAAAGCATTTTTCCTCGCATAGAAATTATAGATCGCAAGGGTAAGGCTTCCTTTGCTTTTACGGGTCCGAATGGCACCACGAGTGATTGTATATGAAATGTCCAACCGATGGTAATCCGGTATACGTAGTGAATTGCGTTGCGAATAGTTCAAAAATACACCTCCATCTCCCAGGTAAAAATCGGCAATCGGTGCGGTTTGTGGTCTTCCGGTAGTATATACAAAATTGGCAGAAAGAAACATGGTCTTTCGCACCTGCAAATCAAAAACGATATTGAGATTATGAGGTTTATCAAAATTGGATGCATACCATTGTCCATTGTTTATGACTTCATCCGGAAAAAGGCCTGGAGATTTCCTAAGACTACGGCTAAGGGTGTATGAAATGTAGCCGGTAGGATTGTTTTTCAATCTTTTGACCGATATTTCAGCTCCGTAAGATTTACCTATGACCGGGAATAATTCTGTTTCAAGATGTGGATTACGCAATAGTTTGGCAAAATCCTTGTATTCAACGAGGTTTTCTAATTTTTTATAATACACTTCGAAGGATGTTTCCCATTCATTCTGATTCAAGTTTTTGAAATAACCCAATGAAAAATTATTTGCGGATTGTGGGGCAAGAAAAGCATTACTCAATTGCCATATATCCACCGGAGTAGCTGCCGCTGTATTGGATACCAGATGAATAAACTGGTAAAGCCTGTTGTATGCCAGTTTAAGTGAACTTTGATCGGAAAGAATGTATGCAAGGCTTGCACGGGGTTCAGCGCCCTGGAATTTCCTGATGGTTTGACCTTGAGTATAACTGAGCATGCCGGTGACATTCAATGGTATTCTTGGTTTACCGGGCTCGTAGGTGTTGATCTGCTCAGGCCCTATATTTCGATATATATTAAACCGATAACCAAAGGAAGCATTTAGTTTGGGTAGGATTGAAAATTCATCATTGATATACAAAGCTCCTTCATCTCCCTGGCTTTGATTTATTTCTTCATGAGTTATTTCCTGATCTAACGTGGCCTCAAAGATTTGTGGTTTGGGTTTATACCGTATTGCATCTATACCTGCATTTAAGGTATGCGTTTTAAAAATTTGCCATCCCGCATTCAGTTTGGCTTTGTAATAGACAAGTCCGTTTTCAAGGATATTTTTTACCAAAGCGGTTTGATCATTAAAATCACTATTATTATCGCTATAGATCAGAGAAGCGGATAAAACGAGTTGGTTCTTGAATTGCTGAGTATATAATACGGAAACAGATTTGGAATTCCAACCATATCCAAATTCCTTTGCATAATTAAACCGGTCATTGCTTTGATAAGCAGACACCTGAATGGTACCTGTATTGCTTAGCCGATGAGACAATTTGAAATTAAAATCATTAAATCCGGCACTGCTGTTTTTTAGATTAGGATCCCTAACCAATTTCAAAACCCAGTCAGAATACGTAAACCTGCTGCCAATGAAAAAAGAAGTACGGTCTTTAATAATAGGGCCTTCTAAAAATATTTTGGAGGAGATAGGACCAATCCCCCCAAAAACTGACCATTTCTTATAATCAGGGTCTTTAAGTTTTATGTTTAATACGGAAGATGTGCGTCCTCCGTATTGTGCAGGGATGTATCCTTTGTACAAAGTGACGTTTTTTATTGCATCAGGATTAAAGGCAGAAAAAAGTCCCAATACATGGGTTGGATTGAGATGAAATGCTCCTTCCTGAAGTATAAGGTTCTGATCAATATTACCTCCCCGTACATTATATCCACTTCCGACTTCTCCGGTATTGCTCACTCCCGGCAAGGTCAACAAAGCTTTGAGTACATCGGTCTCCCCCAACAAACTCGGTAGTCGTTTAATTTCTTTAATTGTCAATTCTGCAACACCGGCCACCGCATTTTCCAATCGACGCTGCGCAGATCCTCCGATCACTACCTCTGGCAATGAGAATGCATTCGCGAATAATTTGATGACAATCGCACCGTCACTATACACTTTTAAAGTTTGCTGCAACGATTGAAATGCGTCCGATTCTATGGTGAGTTCATGAATACCTACAGGAACTACGATATTAAAATTTCCTCTCCGGTCAGATATTAAAGTAGTATCGAGGTCATTTATTTTGATACTCATATTAGATAGAACGCTGTCTGTAGCTCCGTCGATGACTTTGCCCCGGATTAAAGCTAATCCGGACCGGTTGATTGAATCCGGGCGACCGATGACCGACGCATATTCTATTGCGTTTTCTTCTATGCTTTTTTTGCGTTTAAAATATTCGTTAAACTGATTATTGTTTAATCTTATTGAATCACTGATGATAAAGAGGTATGATTCAAATTCAATATATCCCAGATCCGTCCCCGTAAGCAATTGATGTAGTGCTTCACCCATTGGAGTATTTGTAAAATTGAAAGAAGAGACTACCTGATGGAACTTGCTGGATGGATCTACATAAAATTTTACCGGATACTTGATTTCAATTTGATGTAATACCGTCACTAAGGAATCCCCATTTGAGGCGAGGGTGATTGTGAATGGGTTACCGCTTTGCCCAAATAAAAAGTGCTGGCCCCCAGGTAAAAAGAAGGCCAACACTAAATAAGTATTGGTGAGAAATCTACTCAATAATTTTTCTTAGTTACTACCCTGTGGAGCCATGAGTCCGATGTATTGATCCAATTTAGGTGTTATCACGATTTCTGTACGTCGATTTGCTTGTTTACCGGATGCAGAATCGTTACTTTCTTTAGGTGAATATTCGCTTTTTCCACCTGCAGTCATTCTATCAGGCTCTACTCCAAATTTTTTCTGTAACAATCTTGCTACTGAAGTTGATCTTAGAACACTCAGATCCCAATTGTCTTTGATTTTATCAGTACTGATGCTTACATTATCGGTATGTCCTTCAATCAGGATATCAATGTCTTTGTGATCATTGACCACTTTAGCCACTTTACCCAATACAGCTTCCGCAGCCGCATTGATGTCGTAACTACCTGATTTGAATAAAAGTTTATCTGCAATAGAAATATAGACCAGGCCCCCACGCACTTCTACATGGACATCCGAGTCGTTGACATCTGCTAAGGATCGTTTTAAATTCGTAAGCAAAGCGAGATTGAGTGAATCTTTCATCTGGATCTTAGAATTCAAACCCTGGATATATTTGGATTGTTGATTGATCGCTTCAAGGGACTTTTGCATGCTTTCAGCCCCTGATTTACTAATGATGGAAAGATCTTCCAATCGACTTAGCAAATTAGTATTTGTTCTGTTAGATAGTTCGAGCTGTGATTCCAGAGATTTGATTTTAGTAAGGTATTCGTTCATCTTGGAATCGGACATTTCCTTTTGTGATTTGAGCATGTTTTGTTCGTCCGTGTATTTCTTCATAATGTCCTGATACTGATCCTGGCTTTGTTTTAGTTGAGCCATAAGTTGTTTTTTCTCATCTTCTACAGACATTTTTTCTTGGGAAAGTACATCCATTTTCTTTTTACTCACACAGGCGTTCGAAAGTATGACAATGATAATTAGCGTAAATATTTGTTTCATATACATTTAGTTTTATCGTAAAAGTAGAAAAAACAATTTGGGAAGACAAATATGATTTTTTCATTAACCATACAAGACTTATGGTCAATGCAAACAATTAGGCTTTACTCATATTAACCCAATTAAAAACATGAAGGGCTTTAACCTTGAAGTTCACCTGACGTCAGGGTCATTTATTAAATTTTAAAGAAAGTATTTCGTCGCCTACTTTATTACCTTGTTTGATTCCCAGTTCAATGGCATCCCTGAAATGAATGCTTCCGTACAACCTTGAGATAGCCGCTTCATCAGCTGCTTCATCAAATGATCTATATGGTATTGCCGGGAAATACAATTCGACTACCCTGGACATAGCCGAATTGGCTACCTGGCCCCAATGTAGAGTTACTGAAGGTTTGGGAAGTTCATTTAATCCATTTACCTGTCCTATTAAACTCTGTTTGTCATTAATCCCTCCCACCACAGATTCATACAGGGTGAGTCCTGCGTATCCAAATACTCTACCTGCAACCGGAGGAGAGAAACCCGCTGTTTTTTTTACAAGATCCCTTATAAACTCCATATATTCTATTGCGATCCTTCCGTCGAGGGTTCTTACCTGATCTTGTCCTCCGATATCATCCTTTTGACATCTGGAGAAAATTAAAAGGCTAAATATAAGAGTGGAAAGTATACGTATTTTCATAGGCTTGTAATTTGGATGACAATTAATCGGATAAAAAATTAGATGTAAATATTTTAATATAAAGTATTTATGAGCAATCTATTATATTATACGGTTTAATTTAATATGAATGTATATCTAACATGATTATTTAAATCATGAATAAAAACGAACAGTGGTGATTATTTTTGTGGATCACCCCATTTGGGTGAATAGATCCTGATTCTAAAATGGCAATTTTGCGATCTATATAGTAACTTTCTTGTTTACTAGACCCTGGCCTTAACTATAACAAATGAAACCTGAGCATATAGTATGGATCTTTCTCAATTTAACATTAATCCTGTTTACTCCATTTATTTCAACAGGTCAAAAATATGATTTTGTCAATTACACGATTGAAAATGGTTTAGTTCAATCCCAGGTAAATAATATAGTCCAGGATCAACATGGCAGACTTTGGATCAGTACCCTTGGAGGATTAAGCCGGTTTGATGGAAAAGAATTTACGAATTACAATTATGGCAAAGGTCTGTTGCATTCCCTGGCAGAAGTGGTTTACGTAAGTCATGATAATACGATCTGGGTCGGATCTAATGACGGAATACAGACCTACGATGGTGTGAAATTCAGATCCATTGAATTCAATGCAGAGGGTCAGCGTAAAGCTGTGATTGACATTACCGAATCTGCTGATCATTCCATGTACGTATTGTTGAGTGATCACAAAATTTATACCCAAAAATCTATCAACGGAAAATTTGAAAAATTTGCCGATTCTTTAAAAAATATCACCGGCATTTTTGCTGATTCCAACATGCTCTACGCAGCAATTTATAAAAAAGGAATATCCAGATATAGTAATGGGATATGGACTCCCTTAGTTAACTGGCAGAACCAGGACACTATGCTCAATATTAGAATGTTTGAAAAAAGCCGTTTTAAAAATGGCATTTGGGCAATAGGAACTACTAAATTATTTTGGATTGAAAATAACCTGGTTACTGAATTTCCTGTAAACATCAAAACACTCATCCTCAGTTTTGAAGAAACTTCCTCGGGAGAATTATTATTTGGCACTTTGAATGGAGCCTATAAATATAAATCAGATCATTCGGTGGAATATATTGGGCTTAAACAGGGATTGAGCGATAATGCTATTAATGACATCTATACCGATAAGGAAGGCAATATGTGGTTTGGAAGTGATGGAAATGGTTTTTACCGGTATCATGACCGGTCTTTCATTATTTATGATCAGACGACAGGACTCCACGGAAATGTGGTCATGTCAGTGGTTAAAGATTCCGCTCAAAATATCTGGGCAGGTACCCTGGAAGGTGGGTTAAACAAAATTCAAAAAGATGGACATATCACCAATATGACGATTGACCCAACGATATCTAAGGGTGAAAAAATTAATTGTCTTAATTATTCAAGCGAAGGAATTTTATGGATCGGCACGATTAATAATGGCCTGTGGCAATACGTAAAAAATAAGTTTATCCGTCTTGGAAAAGATATGATGCAATTTCCACGCAGCTTTACTTCATTGGAAGAATTATCAGATGGGTATATGTGGATCACCAGCCCGAAAGGAGTCATGAGAATGAAAAACAATAGACCAGAATTCATAACCGGTATTAAAAATTCATGTTTTTCGGCATATGAATGGAATAAAGATTCAGTGATCATAGGCACCAGTACAGGTCTGATGCTGGTACATGCTGATCTTAGCTGCACTCCCCTGGATATTGAAGGCACCAAAGGATTTTTAATTGGAACCATCAAACCATGGAAGGATTTTATCATTTTTGGCACATCTGAAAATGGTCTGATCTTTTGGAATAAAAAAACAAATAAATCATATACGTGTAATGAAGCCAATGGCCTTACTTCAAATATGACTTTTAGCGTATTACCTGACGGAGAAACCATCTATACAGGTACGATCAATGGACTTAACCGCATTACTGTAAAACCAGCTGGTGATGATATTACTTTCCAGGTAACTCCGATTTCATCCTCTAACCAAAAACTAGGTCCTGAATGCAATCAGAATTCTATTTTGAAAGATTCCAAAGGTTGTATTTGGCTCGGTACTACTAATGGAATTTACCAATACGATCCTGAAAAATCATTGGCTTTAACTGCTCCAAAAATTTATTTAAAGTCTATTGATATATTTTCAAGACCAGTAGATTCAACATTTGCATCAGATAGTTTATTTGGACAGACTAACATTCCTTCAGGACTTACTTTAAAACCGAATCAAAATCATCTTACGTTTACGGTATCGGGATTGCTTCTGAGTGCTCCCGAGAAAATTAAGTTTCAATACTACCTTGTTGGAGCTGATACGATCTATACAGAAGCTAGCGCTATACCAACAGTGATATATCCCAATCTCATCCCGGGGCATTATACCTTTAAAGCGAAAGCATTGGTTGAAGCTTATCCTACTCTTTATTCTGACGAATTATCTTATACATTCGTGATCAATCCTCCATTTTATCAAAAAACCTGGTTTAGACTTTCATTTATAGCTGCATTGATTTTGATGGGTGCCCTGATTCAAAAATACAGGATGGCATTAAAGAATAAACAGTTGAGAATGGTCGAAGAGGTTAGAAAACAAGAACAAATTAAGATTCAGCAGCGGACATCAGAAGACCTTCATGATGATCTGGGAAATAAAATCACCAGGCTCTCTTTACTGACGGAAATCCTTCAAACCAAAATATCACCGGATGAAGATCAGCATAAATTGCTTGGACAGATTCGGGAAAATATCCAGGGTTTGTATATGGGTACAAAGGATATCATTTGGGCTTTAGCACCCAATCACAATAGTCTCTCTGATGCTGTACAGCGTATTGTAAATTTCGGCCAGGAAATATTCCAGGATTCAAGTATTCAGTTTAAAACCGGGGACATCGACCCCTCCTTTAAAGCACTCAAGCCGCCATTTGAATTTAGCCGCAATGTGATCATGATTAGTAAAGAAGCTTTGCATAATATTCTCAAACATTCCAATGCAGAACACGCTTCCATTGAATTTTCTTATCCTATTAATATGTTGGATGATCCCGGTATTCTGAAAATCGAAGTCAAAGATGATGGTATAGGGCTCAATGGAAACCAGGTAAATTTAAAAGGCAACGGATTGGATAATATGAAAAAAAGAATTGAGCGGATCGGGGGAAACATCCGGTTTTTATCGAATATGCCCAGTGGTACCAAAATCCTTATTGAAGTAAAAATCCCCCACTCCGTGGGATAATAACTATTCAATAAAATGATGACCTTTGTGTCACCTTATTCTAAAAGCATGGAGACCCGCGTAATCATTATTGAAGACGATCAGACTATTCGCGATGCTTTTACCTATCTAATTAACAGAACTGATGGTCTTAAAATGGTCAATAGTTACAGCAGTTATGAGAATGCCGAACCTTATCTTGTTTCCGATTTTCCGGATGTCATTCTATTAGATATTGAATTGCCAGGGACCAATGGTTTAGATGCTATCGCAAAAATTAAAAAGAAATATCATTCCGGGCAGATCATTATCCTTACGGTCTATGAAAATGAAACGAGTATTTTCAAAGCTTTGAGTTCCGGTGCTTCCGGGTACCTCACTAAAAATACACCTTCTTCCAAAATCATAGAATCTATTAAAGAGGTGATGCAGGGCGGAGGTCCTTTGAGTGCTAATATTGCTAAAATGGTGATTCAATCATTTAGAAAAAGTCAAAATTCTCCATTGACAAAACGGGAAACGCAAATCCTGGAAGGCATTGCAGAAGGGAAAAGCAGGACTAAAATTGCCACTGAATTGTTTATTGACAAAGAAACAGTAAAGTCCCATATCAAAAATATTTACAATAAACTTGATGTCAATTCCAAGGAAGATGCAATCCGTATTGCTAAGCAGGATAAACTCATTTAGAGGCTCCGGCTTACTTTCCCCCCAAAGGGGTGACTCTTCCCTTAAAATCATTTAATAATTTTGAAGAACGTTTTGTTCAGACTTAACTAAGATGATTTTAATCTCATCTAAATCAAATATTAATAAATCAGTATAGTACGTTGAATAAGTTTTTAGGAAGCCAGGGGGAGTTTTTACGAGCCCTGGCTTACCAGCTTGGTTGGACAATTGTTATGAAATCCTATTGCTGAAGTATCTGATATCATGACTTAAAATTCCTTATTTAAATTCCAGTAATTTTACAGTTTAATAATTCAAAACAGGCATCTATGAACCGAATGATATGGTTGAAAACGATAAGTATTTTTTTATGCTTCAATGTAATGTTTATCATACTGGGATTGCGATTCAAAGAGGCCCCAGGAGACAAATATGATGTGACTCTCCACGAGGTTGTTAAGACCCTCAAACAATATCATGTGAGCCCACAGGAGATCAATGATTCATTATCGGCTAAAATATTTACGGATTACCTCGAACGAATGGATGGAGAACGAAACATTTTTATTCAATCCGATATCCTCCGATTCAATGAATATAAATTTTCTCTCGATGATGAGTTGAATGGTGAAACCATCCGGTTCTTTTATATCGTAAAAGATACCTATAAGAAGAGAGTAACCGAGTTGCAAAATGAAAGCCCTGCCTGGTTTAAAAATCCCGCAGTCTATACTACCAATTCCACGGAGTATTATTACCCAATTAATAAAAATCATCCCGCTACAATAAGTGAACGAACGGCTCGATGGAAATCTAAAGTCAAATATCATGAGCTTGAAAAATATGCAGAGTTGAAAGAAGTGCGGGACCTTTCAACGGTTGATTCGGTCAAATTGCGATCTGACATCACCCTGGAAGTCGAAGCACGCGCTTCAACAGAAACGATTATCAAAAAAGTCATTTCCCAATATAACACTCAATATACCGATGATGAACTTTTCAGTATGTATGTAAATTCATTTGTGAATAGGATGGATCCGCACAGTGATTATTTCTTACCTGTTGAAAAAAGATCCTGGAATGAAAGTTTATCCGGAAAATTTTATGGTATAGGGGCTCAGATTGGAGAAGAAAATGGCTTCCTGAAGCTAAGTGTTATTTCAGTGGGAGGACCGGCATGGAGATCAGGAGAAGTAGAAGCAGGTGATTTAATACTCAAAGTTGGACAAGGTGATGAAAAACCTGTAGATGTTGCAGGATTCTCTATCCCGGATGGGGTCAAACTTATTCGCGGAGTCGATAAAACGGTTGTTTCATTAACCCTTAAAAAAGCTGATGGAACCGTCAAAGTAGTAAAACTGATACGGGAAGAATTAAAGATTGAAGAAACTTTTGCCAGAAGTAATATTCTCAATTATAAGGACAAAAAATACGGCATCATCAACCTTCCTAAATTCTATACCAGTTTTGGCGACGAACATGGCAGGAGTTGTTCTGATGATGTAGCCAAAGAACTTGAACGGTTAAAGTCAAACAATGTAGATGGTGTCATTGTAGATCTTAGAAATAATGGAGGTGGTAGCCTGCAAGAAGTAGTCAATATGGTTGGATTATTTATTCCGCAGGGCCCGGTGGTCCAGGTAAAAGGTAAAACCGGGAGACCGGGAGTATATTTTGACAGGGATGGCAAAACCACTTATGATGGTCCTTTGATGGTAATGGTGAATGAATTCAGTGCTTCCGCTTCAGAAATATTTGCTGCAGCTATTCAGGATTATCGAAGAGGCTTGATCATTGGTTCAGGTACTTACGGAAAAGGAACAGTACAACGTCCATACAATATGAATGCGACCATTAAAGGTCCGGATCTTGCCGATAATGATACTAATGGTGCACCTGTAGATCTCGGCAGTATACACATCACTATGCAAAAATATTATAGGATCAATGGATCATCCGTTCAAATGAAGGGAGTAGTCCCCGACATCCGGCTCAATGGATATTATGAAAGTTATAAGGTAAAAGAAAAAGACGAGGAAACTGCTTTACCCTGGGATGAGCTCAGCAAATTGCAATATACCACCTGGCAAAACATCCCTGACCTTGTAACCATGCAAAAGAGATTCTCTTCTACCATCGATACTGCCAATGTATTTGCCACATTCGATGAAAACTCAAAATGGCTTGCCGCCCAAAATGATTTGCCCAAAAGTATTTCAGAGTCAGCTTATAAACAACAAGTCAAAATGATTAGAGACAAATCTACTTTTAATAGAAACCTGATGCGCCTCCCGGAAGATCTTGATGTATACGGCATTTATGATTCACCTCAGGTGAAAGATTCAGCACAAGTAGACAAAATAAAAATCGATAGAAACAACAGGATAACTAATTATTACAAACGGGATCATTATCTTCAGATTACAGCAGATCTACTCACCGAATGGTTAAAAACCCGACCTCTGATGTCATCTACAAATAATTAATTTTTAAGCAATACAATCTTACTTCACATCTACTAATTCATAACCAAGCAATTTTATGTCTACTTTTTATTCCTGGACCTTTTTAGGTTTATCTCTTGTATTATGTTCACAATGCAAAAACGAACCCACCGTAGCTAAAAATGCAGATTCAGGTTACCTTGATATTCATCATATAGATACTACGGTATCACCCGGTGATAATTATTTTAAATATGTAAATGAGACCTGGAATAAAACTACTACGATACCATCTACGGAGGTAGGGGTAGGATCCTTTTTTGATCTCCAGACCAAAAGTGAAGAAGCTCTGCTTGAAGTATGTAAAGAGGCCGCTGCTGTAAAAGATGCGGCACCAGGAAGCCTGGAGCAGCGGGTAGGCGATTTATATACATCGATCATGGATACGGCGGCGATTGAAGCAAAAGGTTTTAATCCATTAAAACCGATTTTTGAGCGGATCGATCAAATAAAGAATCAGGATGACCTGATTGCTTTCGCATCCCTCCAGCAAATCAATGGTAATAATATCCTATTTGGATTTTCAGTAAATCCGGATGATAAAAATTCTTCAAAAAATATTGCTCAGTTTTTACAGGGAGGTATAGGCTTACCAGACCGGGATTATTATTTCCGTTCAGATGAGCAATCAAAAGCAGTTCGTGTGGCTTACCATACATATCTGAAAAAAATCTTCATGTTAATCGGTGATGATTCTACCAAAGCGATGGCACATGCTGATGAAGTTATCCGGTTGGAATCCAATATTGCTAAAGGGCATTTTACCAATGTAGAATTAAGGGATCCACAGAAAAACTATAATAAATATGGTGCCGGTCAACTTCAAAAAATGTCTCCGGGATTGGATTGGAATAAACTTAAAAGCCAAATGCTGATCAAAACCGATTCCTTAATGATCGGACAACCTTCGTTTTTTACTTCACTCGATAAATTGATCAAAGCAACTCCGGTAGATCAATGGAAACCATATCTTAAAGCCACTACCGTTAGTAATTCATACAATTCCTTATCCAAAGCATTTGCAGATGCCGGCTTTGAATTTTTCCAAAAAACATTGTCAGGAAGACAGGAACCTCAGCCAAGATGGAAGTATGCGGCCAATGTAGTTGATAGCCGTATCGGAGATCTTTCCGGTCAGCTTTATGTAAAAAAACATTTCGATGCCAAAGCAAAAGCTCGGATGACTGAATTGATCGATAATTTAACTGCGACCTATGGTGATCATATCAAAAGTCTCGAGTGGATGAGTGAGATTACAAAAACTAAAGCACTTGAAAAACTTGCTGCGATTACACGTAAAATTGGTTATCCCGACAAATGGAAAACGTATGATTCCCTCGTCATTACTAAGAATGATTATTTTCAAAACAGGATTAATACCGACCGGAATGCATACTTTAAGGCTATTGCTAAAATAGATCAACCCGTAGATAAAACGGAATGGCC
>JBDTUE010000051.1:0-20795 GCA_040007895.1 Saprospiraceae bacterium
GGATACGTTCCGCAGCGGCAAATATTACCTGCCATAGCCTGGTCGATTTGTGTATCAGTAGGGTGGGGATTGTCTCTTAGTAGTGCTACAGCCGTCATGATTTGACCACTTTGACAATAACCACATTGTGGTACCTGCTCAGCTATCCATGCAATTTGTACAGGATGATTATTGTCAGCAGACAGACCTTCAATGGTAGTGATTTTTCCTTTTACTACACTCAAAGGAACTGAACAAGACCGGATAGGTTTGCCATTGAGATGGACAGTACAAGCTCCGCATTGAGCAATACCACATCCATATTTTGTCCCCTTGAGCCCGGCAAGATCCCGTATAGCCCACAGTAAAGGCATATCAGGATCTGCGTCTATATGCACTTTTTGATTATTGATATTCAATTTAAATTTGGCCATAATTTTCAATTTTCGCTTTATTAAAGATAAGCATCTATAGATAAACCAGAGGCCGATCTATTAGTTAAACATTTCCTATGAAAGCGCCTTATTCATCCAGGAGATCATATCATCCCAAACCATTTTTTTCTCTGGTTCATTATGTATTTCATGCAACATCCCGGGCCAAAGTTTTATAGTAATATCTCCATTCCAGTGAGCAGCTAATGCAGTAGAGCCTTTTGGCAAGGTGATGGTATCTTTTTTTCCATGCATGATGAGCACAGGATATGGCGATGTAAACGGAGTATTCAGGATATCAAAAGAATTATTGAGTAACGTAGCACCAGCTAACAGGCTGATCCGGTCATGCACAAGAGGATCTTTTTTATAGCGGTCTACAATATCAGGATCATTACAAAGCGATTTAAGGTTTAATCCGTTTGATATAATAATGTTTTGAATAAACTTGGGTGCGGATAACATCATTTTTACTAAGGGCACCGGAAGATCTTTAGATGTTTTGATCGCCGAACCAGTTAGCAGGAGTCCGGAAATATCAGGATATCGGCTCAGGACATATCCGGCAGCCAGATTACCACCCATGGAGTGACCGTATAAAAAAATTGGAACATTGGGGTTCTGTTCTTTTGCGGTATTGAAGACACCATCGATGACTTTATAATGTTCTTCCACATTATTCCACACACCACGATTTCCTTCACTACGACCATGTCCTTTCAAATCAGCACCTGCGAAAGAAAATCCTTTTTCTGCAAAATAATTTATTTGTTCATCATATCGACGGATATGTTCTCCCAATCCATGTATTAACAGCACCGTTGCTTTTGACTTTTGAGCAGTACTTGAAAAAACATAGGTTTTGAGATTTTCATTATATATATGTATGGATTCTGAGCTTTGCATGAACATAAATTTCAGGTTAGGGAAGATGGAGTTTTTCTGTAGGATTGCAACCATTGGTTGTAGCCATGAATGCAAAGCAACAGGTAAATGAAATAAAGTCCAGACGTAATATACAATTCTTGCAAAAAATAGATTGTGATTGCAATGATATCCACGATGATCCATAAAATCCAATTTTCTATTTTTTTAACGGTCAACAGATATTGGGCACATAAACTGGTCACGAGGATAAAAGCATCCGGATAAATGTATACGGCGGTCGTTGTTTTTCCTACTATATATCCCCAGATTAAAAATCCTACGATGATAAGAGCTGATAGAATGATTAATTGGTTGACAGTAAGTTTACTTACCGGTAATTCATCCGTAGCATTGGCAGAAGGTTTGCTCCATTTATACCATCCATAGATATTGAGCAAAGTATAGATACCATGTAAAATCACATCCGAATAAAGATGATTGTGATAAAATACAAAGGCATATAAAAACACAGACATTAAACCGGCCGGCCAGGAAAATATCGATTGACGGGTTAATAAATACACATTAATCAAACCCGCAACCGCAGCCAGCCATTCGATGCCAGAATAAAAAGTATCACTCAAGGCCTTGAAGATAAAGTAGAATTATGGAAACAGCAATGGACAACTTTTTATGGATAAAAGTTGAGAACATTAAATTTTTTAGTGGAAGTCGGCGTGGATCGTAGAAATTCAACTCCTCATAAATATATAGTTGAACTCCTCCTAGTTACTTAACCACATAGTGCGATTAGTGGAATCATTGTTTGATAATCCAATCAGAATGAACCAGTGATGTGCCTTGAAGCAAAGTCACCAGATATTTGCCGGGAATCAGGTTTTCGACATTAATCATTCCTCTTTTGACAAAACCTGAAAACAGTTTATTTCCCAGAGGATCATAAATGATGGCGGTTAATTCATCATCGGATGGATAATTGATATGGAGATTGTTTTGAGCAGGATTCGGAAAATAATTAATTATGGAAGAATTTAAAAAAACACTCATTGCATTGGTGGCAATCTCTTCACCGTCTGGTTTTGTGGCTATTAGTTTATACAGGTGATTTCCTGATCCGGGACTTTGTTTAAAACTAATTTGCTTTACAGGTCCATCCTGGGAGTTGATACATTCCAGTTTGTCATACCTGTTGGCTGCAGTATTCCATTTCATCAGGCAGACCTTTAAATTAGATTCAATATCGACCAACGTTCCTTTGATGATGATACCTTTTTCCGCCTTTTCAATATTGTTTTTGATCCAATGAAGGGGTAGAGGTGCTATTAATGATTCAAATGCCCCGGCATCTGGTAAAGAACCAATAGGTCTTCCCACTCCATTGATATCCTGGTCAATCGATGGCACAAGACCATTGACTCCAAAATTGATTGCTTTACTTCCCGATTTCAAACTGAGATCTCCATTACTAAAATCTTTGAATAGATTATTAATGACGGGACTAAAATAAGAATGTGTGTCGAACCCTAAACTTTTCCATACTACAGAATCTACATTGGAATTATCATCCAGCGTAAACCGGTTTGTCATGATATTATAATCTGAGACCAGTCCGGCTCTGGAAGCAGGATCTATATTGATAGATCCACGGAAACTGTGTTGATTAATAAAAATATTATTCTTAATGGTTGCACCACTTGCGCCGTCTACCAACAGAATGCACCATCGGCTGGTTACGTCCTGCACGATCGTATTATGATAAATACGTGCCCCGGTAGAAGGTCCACCTCCATCGATTTGATACAAGCCAATTCCTGTTGCATAATTATTAAACAATACATTATTATAGATCAATGCATTTTGATTGCCATCCATATTAATGGCAGAGCCCCCAGCCAACCCATTCCGGTAAATAATATTTCCATACACCTGTGGATCATGATTGATGCCATCGTCACCCTGACTTACATCACCATTAAAATGCAAGCCTGCAGCCCGATTGTCATGCGAGATATTATATCTAACGATAGCCCTGTCACTGCTATTGGAGACGTACATACCATGTTCAACAGCGGAAAATGCGCATTCATTATATTCTGCAAGGAAATCATCTGTAAATCCGGTGAAAATACCCCAACGTTGATTATTTAAACAAGTATTGTTCCTTATAGTGACATGATCCGATAAAGCTGCGCGTATTCCTGCCCTGGGTTGATTGATCACTCTGAATCCTTTGATCTCAATCCAATCGGCATTCTCAATATTAATACCGTCTGGGGTCATGACATTGCGCCTGTTGATGATCACCTGGCTACCGGTGGCAAGGAATACTATAGGGTTTGAAGCTGTACCTGACGTCCGAATGTCAAATCCCGCGTATGTACTATCCGATACAAGCACCGAGTCTCCGGCTATGACAGTATTGGCAGCCTTTTGCAAAGTTCGAAATGCTGCTGCCGGGCTTTTCCCATTCGATAAGTCATTGCCTGTAGGGCTGACAAAATATGTAAAGGAAAAAGATTTTATACCAAGAAGGATCGAGAGCAAAATCAGGGAAATAGCACGCAGCATAGACCTTACAACGGCGCTTATAATTTTAAAGTATTTTGAACTAAAATATTAACCCGTAGAGCTTCGAAACACTCCTTAAATCATAATGGTCTTCCTTCCCGTAAATCCACTAATTTTGCGCGACTATCATGAGCCAGGAAAACAGTATTGAAATACCAACCACCGAAGTGCAGGTAAAACCCAAAATGAGTTGGTCCCGAATTAAGTCATCTCTTTATGTTTTTAAATATATCAAACCTTATAAATGGCATTTTATTGGAGGACTTGTCTTATTGGCGTTGACCAGTGGATTATTTCTCGCACTCATACCAATGATTGGTAAAATGTTTGATGTATCTCTTGGTAAACCTGGATTAAAGTACACATTGACACAGTTGGGTTTGATCCTTTTTGTTATACTTATTGCTCAAGGTATAATCTCTTATTTCAGAGTGATGTTGTTTGCTGTTGTAAGTGAAAAGGGTACCGCTAATTTGCGAAAAGATTTATATCACAACCTGATTTCGCTGCCATTTACATTTTATGAAAAGTCAAGAGTTGGCGAAATCAGCAGCAGGTTGGCTAGTGATGTTGACCAATTGTATTCCGTATTTTCAATTACACTGGCAGAATTTTTGCGCCAACTCCTGATCCTGGTCGGAGGGATTTTATACTTATTAATTTTCTATGCACGGATATCATTGATTATGTTGGCGTTATTTCCGGTGATAGTATTTGGAGCCATGTTTTTTGGCAAGTTTATACGAAAAGGATCCAAACGGAGGCAGGAAGAATTGGCAAATACCAATGTGATCGTCGATGAAACGCTGCAATCTATTTATACCGTCAAATCATTTACCAATGAACCCTTTGAATATCATAGGTACGAACAAAAAATCTCGAACCTGGTCAAAGTATCTTTGGAAGTATCTAAATACAGGGCTTTGTTTGGAACGTATATCATCGTAGCGTTATTTGGAGCACTCTTCTTTATCATTTGGTTAGGTACAAAATATGTTCAGACTGGTGCGATGAGTCCCGGTGACTTGCTTAATGTATTTACGTATACTGTAACGATCGGTGTTTCGATTGCAGGCCTGGGTAATTTTTATACTCAATTAATCACTGTCGTTGGTGGTACAGAACGATTAAAAGAGATCCTCGAAAAAACGCCAGAGGTTAATGTTGATTCAGATAGAGAAAATATACTTCCCAAAATAAAAGCGGATATCCGTTTTGAAGAGGTTCAATTCAGTTATCCGAGCAGACCGGATATGCAGGTATTGAAAAAGGTATCTTTTAAGATTGGTGCCGGACAAAAAATTGCTTTTGTTGGTTCGAGTGGAGTAGGGAAGTCGACCATAGCTCAATTATTATTGAGGTTTTATTCTATTCAAGGCGGGCATATTTATGTAGGCGGCAAAAATATTAATGAATTTGAAATCACGGATTACCGTAGGTATTTTGGAATAGTGCCTCAGGAAGTTTTATTATTTGGCGGCACCATTCGTGAAAACATCCTATATGGAAAACCCAATGCTACCAATGAAGAAATAATAGCAGCAGCGAAAAAATCAAATAGCTTTGAGTTTATCAATAGTTTTCCGGATGGTTTCGAAACCATCGTTGGTGAACGGGGAATAAAATTGAGCGGAGGACAAAAACAACGCATCGCCATTGCGCGGGCTATTCTACGTAATCCTACCATTTTAATACTGGATGAAGCTACTTCAGCGCTCGATGCTGAGTCGGAAAAAGTAGTCCAGGACGCATTAAAAACATTAATGGAAGGCCGTACTTCTATCATTATCGCTCACCGGCTGTCGACTATCCGGGATGTCAATTGTATTTATGTTTTAGAAGATGGAAAGATCATAGAACAAGGGACTCATGAAGAACTAGCATCTAAACCCAACGGAGCATATAGTAGCCTGGCCAGGCTTCAATTTGAGTCTAACAAAGAATTGAATGTTGCTCCTGAATTGATTGCTTAAAATGATTCAGAATAACTTTAAAGTAGTTTTGAATTAAGCCTTATCCGCATAATTATGATCATTCACCAGGATTATCCTTTACAATCTCTTAATACATTTGGTGTACAACAGTATGCCAAACAATTTGGTATAGTCCAATCACTGGAGAATATACACCAGGCATTGGTACTTGATCCTAACCCATTCATTATAGGAGGAGGAAGTAATATATTATTGACTAAAAACCCGGATGGCTTGGTTTTAAAAAATGAATTAAAAGGAAAATCCATCCTTACTGAAATGGATGAAACAATAATTGTGCGATTGATGTCAGGAGAAAACTGGCATGAATGTGTGCAATGGGCAGTAAGTCATGGATGGGGTGGAATAGAAAATCTTTCGCTTATCCCTGGAACTGTAGGAGCAGCCCCCATGCAAAATATTGGAGCATATGGAGCCGAGATAAAAGATGTATTGATCGAGGTTGCCGCAATGGATTTACAGGAGGAAAAGGAAGTAATATTCTCTAACCGCGGATGTAAGTTTGGCTACCGGGATAGTATTTTTAAAAATCCTGAGTATAGAGGAAAATATTTCATTACAAGTATCGTATTAGAATTATCTAAGCATCCGGTTGCCAATGCAAAATATGCTGACATAGAAAAAAAATTGACTGAAAAAAATATCACACATCCCACTATTGAAGACATACATCATGCGGTGATCGAAGTTCGGCAGTATAAATTGCCTGACCCGGCTATCATTGGTAATGCAGGTTCTTTTTTTAAAAATCCAATTATTAGTATTGAACAATTTGAGAAGCTCAAAAGTATAAAACACGACGCCATTCATTATCCTGTGGATGCTACTCATGTAAAAGTGCCGGCAGGATGGCTGATCGACCAGGCTGGATGGAAAGGTAAGACGATAGGTCGTGTAGGATGCTTTGAGAGACAAGCGTTGGTAATCGTAAATAGAGGAAGTGCTACAGGAGAAGAGATTTGGAAATTTGCGGAATTAGTGAAGAACGATGTGTTTGAAAAGTTTGATATTCATATCGAACCGGAGATAAATATTTGGTAAGGTTTTTATAAGTAGGATCTAATGGAAAATTTCAATCCAGGTTGTTTGTGAATAGAACTCAATGCTATCGGGATGGTTCCAGATGCTCCGGTTTCAAAATTTTCTTTATATTTTAAACAAACTCAAATTAATTCTGGAAGGACAAACTACATAAGGTGTCATGAACTTCAATTACTTTGGATTTGTATTCCTGAATTTATAATATTTGCGTTAATTCTTATGTCTGCATTTACAATCATTCTGCCCGATATGTTATTGGAACGAATAGTTGTCAAGGCTAAATCACTTTCTTTACAAAACAATGAACTAATAGAATCTGTACTGGAGCTTTATCTGGACGACCAGGAACGGGAAGAATACATCCGTACCTTTAAAATGACTTCCCAAGATGAAGAGGTATTGAGTATGTCCGATGAAGGAATGCAGGATTATCTCAAATTATTGGATCAATGATCAATGATAAATTTGGAAACAATTTTGACTAATATAAAATGTTCAAAACAAGCCGGACATAAGACTTTTAGGTAAATCTGATATTTTACTTCACTCCTTCAATCCGGTTCCAGGCAAAATACGTACTGGCATACGGATGTGAAGTAAATTCATGTAATTCATCCACTGCATTCTGAAATTCAGATTGTGTAAGCAATCCTTTTTCAACCAATTGGTGTTCTCCACTGGAAAGGTTACCTATTAAATTGGAAATCCATGGTTTGAAATGAGGTGAATCAGAGGAATGAACTTCAGGAGCGATGGAAATTTCCAGATTCCTGAATCCTACTTTCTTTAAACGATCAAAGAGTTTGATTCCAATCATGGCATCACCTCCGATATCGCTTTGAAGCCGGGCAAATTTTTTCCATGCATGCGTAAACAAAGGACAAGCGGGATAAAACTCCATCCAGAGCGTACTATTTTCCTGAAAACAAATCCTGCCGTCTTCTGTCAGGACTCTGTGAGCTTGTTTTAAAACATCATAGGGATTGGATACATGTTCAAGGATATATCTTCCATATACCAGGTCAAATGATTTGTCTCTGAACGGAAGCTCATGTACATCACCCAATACAAATTCAAGGTTAGATGGTGACTGAGGAGTCTTACTTAATTGTGCCTTGGATAATTCAATACCGGTGGCATGTCCGCGGAAAAGAATGGTTGCCACTTTTGCACAAAGAAGTCCCAAGCCTGAACCAAGTTCAAGTACCCGTTCTGTTCCTCTTAATTTAAGAAACTCTATGAAGGATTGGTTGGTAAGGTCATTGAGCAGCTTGAGACGGCTTTGCTCTTCCGGAGTAACCCCGTGAATATAGGATGGTAAAGAATCAGCCACTGTTTTATTGGATTTTAAAAATACAATTCTAAATATCTTCTTAAATAACGACTCCTGCAAGTACCATAGCTGAGAATCATCTGATTTAATTCTCCACCAATGTTAATCTGAAGAAATTGGATTAATCGGGGTTAACCCTGACATGTAATTGCTTTACAATTACTTCGTCAGCTTATGACGATTAATGTCACAATCCTACCGAAAGCGTAGGACCCGGAGGGCAGAAAATCGTTTCCTGACGATTTTTCCGGGTTAAAATAATCGTTCAACAATAAATTCCAGGCTTTGTTTTTTATTCCTGGACAGCAAATCAGTATCGAGCAAATGACTAAATCGCACACCAAAACTTACGGGGAGTGTATTTACAGCATTCATATCAAAGATCAATTCTGAGCCGATGGTATGATACTTTACAGTTAAATCAGTGGGTTTGCGGATAAGGACGTTGGTCATGCTTTCTCCAAAAACCCTTGTTCGTATTCGTTTTAAAAAAAATATTCCAGGAAGCCCAATGTCTGGATAAAGCAATGTAAAATGATAAGCCAGCCTGGCCCATGTGGAGCGATCGCTGGAGAATGAGGTATAGCCGGAAATAAAATTGGTGGGATTTGGAAATCGATATGGATCAGCTAATTCCTGCGAATGGATGTCAAGGTTTAATTCAATCACATGATTATTTAGTAAGCCCGGAAAGTGAAAAGATGTAATCAGATCAGTGCCACTGGCCGTATTATTTATGGATTGATTCCATTGGACTAAAATATTTTGAGCAAAACGACTGCTGACATGTTGAAGTGCCTGCCGGCTTTGGCTCGAGAAGGAAAAACCTGAACGGATAAATTGGGTTGACGAATAATTTTTCCGCTCGCTTAATATATAATCAGGTTTGTACAAGCCAAAAGAGATGACAGGTTGAAACCGGATGATCTGGTTATGGTAATAATATTGCCAGGGTATTGATGCACTGAGCCGGTATCCTGTTTCATTCCAACGGATACTGTCTACACCTGGGGTATTCGGTTTAGTGATATGTCGGTTAAAGGTATGAGCAATGGTTGAAGTAAATACTGGATACCATGATCCCAAACTAATGCTGTTACTAATGGTGTGTGATTTTTCATCCAATTGATAAGAGTAAGCAGCAGTACCGGTCAACGTATTTAATACATTCCTTCCTAATATCCGGAATGTATTACCTCCTTCATCAGGACGGACTGACCAACTGTATATCTTAAAGGGATTATTAAGGAGATTTGCAGATTTTGTTATAAATGAATCTTCTAAAATGTCTGTTCGGGCTTCAGGGGTGGCGATTAATTCAGGAGCCCTTTTTTGAAGAAATACAGGTTTGAAGATCAGGTCTTTTCTTTTTTTCTTTCTTATTTCTATACCTCTTGCGGTTTGATAATTGTACCAAAGGGCATCACCTTTTAAATAAAATCGCTGGATGCCAACACTATTGTCTGTAATCTGAAATAATTTTGATGATTTCAAGCTCAATGCATATAAATTATCTCTGCCCGAAAGGTCACTGCTAAAATATATAGTGTCATTGGATGCAAACAGATTTGACATCAACGTGCGTTCCGGTGATAAAAGCGTTTTATAGGAACGACCATTTAAAAAGTAACGCCGGATGGACGAATTACTATTCCCTCTAAGTATAGTAAGAATAGAAGTATCTCCCTGTTCAAAAATGGGATAGGTAGGCAACCAACCTTGATCTGTTTCTATCTTTTGCAAAACCTTACCAGCACTATTTAGAATGACCAAAAATGCATTTCCCTCTGGGGTATATTCCATGCATACGATTTTAGTTAGGTCACTAGACATCGAAGGCCTGAAATATTTTTGATGATGAGTGACCTGGTGGACGATATTATTTTTCAGGTTGAAATAAAATATATCCGAATAATCTTTATTGTCCCATCGGAGATCTTTGGTAATCTCGCTCCAGCAAATCAACGGTTCCTTGAATGTAAAATCTTCGTCCGTTGAAATTCCCAACGCTGTAAGTTTTTTTCTGGTTCCGTCAGGGAATTGATGATATAGAAAGGGTAAATGATCTGAAGCAGTCTCGAGGTAGACCATACTTCCATCTTTTAATAGTTGAGGTGAAATAAAATTTTTAATCACATTTTCCTGATTATTTTTTAATACAATGCTATCGCTAAGTTCAGGATCATGAGATTCTGCTTTAAGTTCGCCGGTGGATACATCATAGAGCTGTGATACCGACAAGCCCGTATGTTTTTTTAGAGCCTTATTGAAAGAAAAGAATAGGCCTTTATATTTTACAGCTTCATTGAAAATACTATTCCATTGTCCAAGGCCAAAATGTTCATTTACATAATGCACCATGGAATATCCAAAAACGTAATGATTAGGGATAAGATCTTTATATGACCCATTCCTTGCTTTATCATATTTCAAACTAACTTTGGATTGATTCAGTGCTCTATACTTCGCGACGAAAGATGGCATTCTTCCTCTGCCCGCATTTGAATGGATAGTTTCTGAATTTACAGCATCACCTTCGTCAAACCAATTGGGGACACTCAATCCATAAGAGGCACCCCATGCTTCTTCTCCCAATAAATGATAAATAAAATTATTGATTCCCACTCTCGAGTTCATGGCCTGGATCACATGCCTGTATTCATGTGTGGACAAGGCTTGTGTCCAATCTATAGATCCCAATATATATGGATCGTGTGGAGGTGTAAGATAAAATTCAGAAAGGAAGGGACCAATATTTACATACCCATTGGAAGCGATGGTTTGATTCTGTAAAACCATATTTATTTTAAACCTGCGATCTCCTAAGGTAGAATCCGTATCATAAAATTGTTGGACTATACGAGCTACCTGTAGTGCTTTTGACTCAATACTTTTTGGGTAAAAAATACTTCCTTGTCTCGTCTTTAGTTTTTGCCAGTGGAGACCTGGAGGATGTCCAGAAAAATCTTGCCCACTGAGCCTGCTAAAACATATTAAAAATGCACATAAAATGAAGAAGGTTTTAATGTGCATAAAATAATATTTGAAATATTCCGATCTAATCAATTCAATAATTCATAGATTCCGGCAATTCCCTGGCCTCCACCCACACATGCCGTTACCATTCCATATTTCAGTTGTCTTCGTCGCAATTCATTAAATAATTGGATTGATAATTTTGCACCGGTACACCCAAGTGGGTGTCCCAATGCGATGGCACCACCATTTACATTTACAATGTCTGGATTAAGTCCGGCTTCCTGTATTACTGCTAAAGCCTGGGCTGCAAATGCTTCATTTAATTCAATGAGTTGAATATCGTTGAGGGATAAACCTCCTTGTTTTAATGCTTTGGGAATCGCAGCGCATGGACCTATTCCCATAATGATAGGTTCAACACCGGCGACATCACAGGCAACTAATCGGGCAATGGGTTTAAGATGTAAAGCATTCATTCTTTCTTCACTCATCACCATGACGAATGCTGATCCATCTGACGTTTGTGATGAATTGCCGGCGGTGACACTTCCCCCCATAGCAAAAACGGAAGGCAATTTCGCAAGACCTTCGATCGTAGTATCTTTTCGTACTCCTTCGTCTGTATCCATAACAAAAGATCGCTCCACTCTTTTATTATTTTGAACACTGATTTCATTTACCGTAACAGGAGTGATTTGTTCTTTAAAGTATCCACTTTCTATAGCATGTCCCGCTTTTTCATGAGACTTCAAAGAAAACTCATCCTGACTTTGCCTGCTTATTTTATATTTTTTTGCAACAGCTTCTGCAGTAAGTCCCATTCCAACCACATAATCCGGGGTATCAGATGCAACTTTATAACTCGGTGCCAGCTTATAACCCGTCATTGGAATCATACTCATACTTTCAGTGCCTCCGGCAATGATAATATCCGCCATTCCGGATCTGATTTTTGCAACGGCTATTGCTATTGATTCAAGGCCACTGGCACAATACCGGTTAATAGTCATGCCGGGAACATCTTTTCCTAAAGCACGGACTGATATCTGACGGCCAATCTGTAAACCTTGTTCACCTTCGGGATTTGCACATCCTACGATCACATCATTAATCGATTTGATGTCAACCCCGGGTACGGACTTTATTAAAGACTGAATTATTTCTACAGCGAGATCATCAGATCTGAAAAATCTAAAACTTCCTTTCCCGGCTTTGCCCACTGCACTTCGGGTGCCGGCGACGATATATGCTTCTCTCATAAAATTTTGTTGAATTATGAATTAATTGCGTAAGGGTTTATTGTTCTCTAACATATATTGAATGCGTTCGAGCGTTTTTTGTTCACCGCAAAGACTTAAAAATGCTTCCCGTTCTATATCGAGCAGATATTGTTCACTTACTTTTTGTGGGGCACTCAGGTCTCCACCGCAAAGTACCCAGGCTGCTTTCTTAGCAATCTTTATATCGTGTGGGCTAACATAATTACCTAATAAAAGACTATGAGCTGCAATATATAAAGCGGCCAGTCCCTGTTGCCCCAGGACGAAGACATCTTCCCGTCGTAAGGGCATTACATAATTGGGAGCAAGTTGTAAAACTTTTTCTTTCGCTACCGTTATGTTTCTGTCGAGGTTAAGCACCACACTATCTTTTTTTCGTTGTAAATAACCAAGACCAAATGCTTCTTCTGCAGAAGTAGAAACAGCGGCCATCGCAATGGTTTTAAATTTTTCCAATAAGGTTGGAATCATTACGTCACCTTCAAAAAAGGAATCAGAGGCCCTGACGGCAAATTCTTTAGTACCTCCACCTCCCGGAATTAGTCCAACTCCTGCTTCAACCAATCCGATATAAGATTCGGCAGCACAAACAGCGGCGTCACAATGCATCAGAATTTCACAACCACCTCCGAAAACATATCCCTGTGTAGCGATGACTACCGGTACATTGGAATACCGGCAGCGCATGGTAGTATCCTGAAATGCTTTGACTGCCATATTGAGTTCATCCCAATCTTGCTGGTAAGCACTCATAGCGATGATCATAAGGTTAGCACCGACACTAAAGTTTTTGCCATGATTACCGATTACTAAACCATTCCACTTTCCTTCTTCTGCTATTTTGATTCCTTCGTTTATAGCCCGGCCCACTCCTTCTCCGATCGTGTTCGCTTTACTTTTGAACTCAAGACAAAGTACACCATCCCCAATGTCATGAATGATAGCATCCGGGTTTTGATGTACCGGTTTGCTGGATGAAAGAGCAAACAAGTTGACTATAGATTCTCTTCCAGGAATTGGTTGATATGTTTTTGATGCAGGATCATATGCTTTAATTACTTTATCCTTACTATAAAATGAATTGTTTCCGGATTGAATCATTTCTTTAACCCAGGGAGCTACGGAGTTGCCATTTTGTTCTGCGATGGCTATTCCTTTTTCTATGCCTATTGCATCCCAATATTCAAATGGTCCAAGATCCCAGGCAAATCCTGCTTTCAACGCATCATCGATACTATATATACTGTCCGTGATCTCCGGGATCCTGTTAGATGCATAAGCAAATAAACCTGCAAGTGATTTTGTGATTAATTGAGCTCCGGCATCATCCATGCCCAGGATGGCTTTTAATCTGGGTCCGAGTTCGTCTGTCTGTTTTGAAACACCAAGGCTGGCGAGATTGACTTTTTGAGGAGGTTCATATTGAAGTGTTTTCAGATTTAGTCCATGGATAATACTTTTCCCGGTGGCGTCTTTTTCAGCTGATTTTATATAAAATCCTTTGTTCGATTTATTGCCATACCATTTGTTTTCAACCAGGTAGCTGAGATATTTTGGCATTTCCATCGATTGCATTTGTTCATCCTTTGGACAGTTGTTTTTTATCCCTTCTATTACTTTTACCGCAGTATCCAGGCCGACAAGATCGGATAGCCTGAATGTACCTGTCCCTGGTCTTCCCATAGCAGGACCCGTAAGTTTATCGACAGTATTAATATCTAATCCAAGCTCTTCAGTCAATTGATAGATTTTACTCATAGCATATACTCCTATCCGGTTAGCTATAAATGCAGGAGTGTCTTTACACAATACAGTTCGTTTACCGAGGTGGATATCACCGAAGGACATGAAAAAATCTACAACCTCTTTTTTAGTATCTGCCGTTGGAATCACTTCGAGGAGTCTTAAGTATCGGGGAGGGTTGAAAAAGTGTGTACCTAAAAAGTGCGTTTTAAAATCTTCACTCCTGCCTTCCGTCATCAGATGTATGGGTATACCGGAAGTATTGCTGCTGATCAGGGTACCCGGTTTTCGGTATTTTTCTACTTTTTCAAACAGGCTTTTTTTAATGTCCAATCGTTCAACGACCACTTCAATGATCCAATCATAATTTGCGATCATACTAAGATCGTCTTCAAAATTTCCGGTCTTGATACGGGAGATTAAATCTTTTTGAAACAAAGGAGCTGGTTTGGTCTTGATCGCATTGGATAAGGCCGTATCTACCAGGCGATTCCTAGCCTTTTTATTGGTCTTTTCTTCTTCCTTAAGGTCCATGGGGACGATATCCAGCATCAGTACCTGAAAACCACAATTTGCCAGGTGGCACGCGATACCACTTCCCATTACACCGGATCCCAGAACGGCCACTTTACTTATTCTATACATTATTTGAAAGGTTTAACCCAAAGTTAAGTATTGTTGCGGAATGCTTAGATTATTGACTCTAAATAGGATATTATAATTTAAAACGGCAGACGTTCAAATTATAAAAAATTATAATATATCTTAAGTATGCAGTAATTTTGCAAAAATTATATACTACTTAACAAGTCTAATCCGTTGAGGTAAAACTTATAAATTATATTACTGACTATGCTACCATTACTTCTATTACAAGTTTCTTCGAATCTTCCGCAAGTTCAACCGCCTGTTGTCACCCAGGGTTCTCAAACAGTATGGGATATCCTTATGCAAACCGGCGTACTAGGGATTGCCAATGTTGCCATCAATATTATTTTGCTATTTGTCGGTACCTACATTTTTATTGAACGGTACAGATCCACTAAAAGAGCTGCTTCTATTGATGAAAATTTTATGAATAATATCAGGAATAGTGTTCAAAATGGGAACATCGATGCGGCTAAAAATCTTTGTGCACATACCGATTCTCCGATGGCCCGAATGGTTCAAAAGGGATTGGATCGAATTGGCAAGCCTTTACGGGATATCGATGCGGCTATTGAAAATGCAGGAAATCTTGAGGTATTCAGATTAGAAAAAAACTTTTCAATTCTTGCCAGTGTAGCGGGTGCTGCTCCTATGATAGGATTCTTTGGTACAGTAACAGGTATGATACAGGCTTTTTACAGTATGGCTACTCAGCAAAACGTCACTCCGGGAGTTTTGGCAGGTGGTATTTACCAGGCATTGATAACTACTGCGGTGGGTTTAGCGGTTGGTATATTTGCCTATATCGCTTATAATCTATTAGTTTCGAATGTAGAAAAAGTAGTTTACAGTATGGAAAGGACTACAGTGGAATTTATGGATCTTTTACAGGAACCGGCTAAATAAAATACCATTACATAATTATGGCACTCAAACGAAGAAATAAAATCAGCGCAGAGTTTAGTATGGCATCTATGACAGACATGATATTTTTATTATTGTTGTTTTTTATGTTGTCGTCAAGCCTTGTCAGTCCTAATGCTTTGAATCTTAAACTGCCATCCTCTACATCCAAAACTGTAGCATCACCGACCCTTGCAGTGTCAATTACTCCTGACGGAAAATACTATTTGAATAATAAAGAGATGACTTACAATGTATTGCAGAAAATGGTCCAACTAGAGGTTGAGAAAAGCGGAGACCCAAAAAACACTACGATGACTATAGTAGCTGACAAATCCGCAACGGTGGAAATGCTTGCTAATATAATGGAGCTGGCCCATACATTAAAAATAAATGCCATATTGGCTACAGAAACGAAGTGAAACAATTTAGTTGAATATTTCGTCAATAAATAAAATATGGATCTGACACTTACAGAAAATGAAAGAAGGGACCAAAAAGTTGCATTTTGGACTAGTTCCATTATCAATGTTTTATTATTGTTGATTTTGTTTTTACCATTATTAAAATTTCCGATTCCTCCTCCAGGTATGGAAGGGATTCTGGTTAGTTTTGGTTTGCCTGACCAGGGTAAAGGAGATGATAAACCTATGACACAAAATGAAACTAAAGAAGTCCCACCTTTACCGCCCAGTGAATCAAAACCGGAAAAACCAAAGCCAGACGAAGTAAAAGCTCCACCTGTTAAACCGGAAAATTCTAAACCCACTAAAGCTCCTGATCCAAAAGTGTTGACTACAGAAGATCCGGATGTGGCTGCATTAAAGAAAAAACAAAAAGAAGATGCTTTAAAAGCATCCGAAGAGGAGAAAACAAGAAAAGCTGCAGAGGCCGAAGCTAAAAGACAAGTGGCTGCTGAGCAGGCAAGGAAACAAGCTGAAGCTGATGCTGCCGCTAAAGAAAAAGCTGATCTTGAAAATGCGAAAAAACAATATGGAGATGTCTTCGGAAGTGGTAAGGGCTCCACGACCAAACCTGGGAATCAGGGAGATCCTAACGGAGACCCTAACTCCGATAATTTAAAAGGCATATCTACGGGAAGTGGCAAGGTTGGTGGCGGATTAAACGGGCGAGGAGTTGCGTATGAACCAAATATCAGTGAAAACTCCCAAAAGACGGGCAGAGTAGTTATAAATGTATGCGTAGACAATAAAGGTAAAGTGATCAGTGCTAAATACACACAAAAAGGGTCAACCACCACGGATGCAACCTTACGCCAAATATCCGAGGACAATGCATTGAAGTTTAAATTTACTGCGAGCAATATAGATCAGCAATGTGGAACGATTACGTTCGATTTTAAAGTAAAGTAATTCTCGTGTGATGCAATCTATCGCATCGAATGTATCATGCAAACTTTTTCCAAATCTACTTCACTTTCCTATCCGGAAACACTTGAATTTCTCTATCACAGTCTTCCAATGTTTGAGAAGTTAGGCCCTAAAGCATTTAAAAAGGACCTTGCCAATATCATTGAATTGTGTTCCATATTGGGTAACCCACAGGAAAAATTCAGAAGTATTCATATTGCCGGCACGAATGGTAAGGGTAGTGTATCTCATATGTTGAGTTCAATATTGATTGAGGCAGGCTATAAGACAGGTTTATATATTTCACCCCACTACAAAGATTATCGGGAACGAATCAGGATAAACGGAACATTTATTTCAAAAAAATTTATTGTTGAATTTGTTGATAAGATCAGGCCGCATATAGATCAGATAAAACCTTCATTTTTTGAGATTACAGTAGCTATGGCTTTTGAATATTTTGCAAAACAAAAAGTTCAAATTGCAATTATTGAGACAGGATTAGGTGGCAGATTGGATAGTACCAATATCATTACACCTTTACTGAGTGTGATTACCAATATTAGTTTTGATCATCAAAATATGTTGGGGAATACCCTGATAGAAATAGCAGGAGAGAAAGCTGGAATCATAAAGCCAGGTATTCCTTGTCTGCTTGGCGAATATCAAAAGGAGACTGCCCGGGTTTTTATTGATAAAGCAAAATCATTATCCATCCCGATATATTTTGCAAATAAAAAATCTGTAACAAAGAGGCTTAGCCCTGTCAAATT
Organism: Saprospiraceae bacterium; assembly: GCA_040007895.1. Taxonomy (GTDB): domain Bacteria; phylum Bacteroidota; class Bacteroidia; order Chitinophagales; family Saprospiraceae; genus JADJLQ01. Next base: position 17,934 of record JBDTUE010000051.1, read on the forward strand.
TGAATATCATAAACGCGGAAACAAAAAGCAGTCATTATTGCTTGCGACAAATCCAATGGGGCCATATCAGGAAAAAAATATCAATACGGCGATTAATGCCATTGAAATCTTGAATCAGATCAGTGACTTTTCGATATCATCTTCGGCCATTAAATCCGGGTTAAAGAACATTTCTAAAAATGCTCCCTTGATCGGTAGATGGCATATCCTTGGTACAAAACCATTGATACTCGCCGATGCAGCACATAATCTTTCCGGTATAAGAATATTATTTGATGCTGTCAAAAAATTGAATGTAAAGAAGATCCACTGTGTATTCGGTACGGTGAGGGACAAAGACATATTGCCGGTATTAGCTATTCTGCCCAAATCAATTATTTATTATTTCGTCAAAGCGGATTTACCCAGGGCAATGGATGAAAATGAGTTAATGAATAAAGCATCTGAGATGGGATTGTCCGGGAAAGGTTTCGGATCGGTAAAAAAAGGATATCGGGAAGCAAGATCATCGGCGGGAAAGGATGACCTGGTATTAATCGCCGGAAGCATCTTTGTAGTAGGTGAAATAATCTGACGATAGAAAAGGATTTTCAATATAGTATTTTAAAATCCCTTACGGCTATCACCCGAAATAGTTATAAAATTTTACATCAACAATTGGAAACACAGGGGTGTGCAATATTATTTTTGTAAGGAACAATTAGATTTCTTTCCTGACTATGAAACACCACTATTACCTGACAATTATTTTATTTCACTTCACCGGGCTGATATCTGCCCAGCATTACCTGTTTCCGGTAAAGACCAGTGGATATCATCTTGCTGCATCTTATTCTCATTTAAATAATGAGTATGTAAATGGAAACCTATGGGCAATCAATGGTGGATATACTTTAAATGGAAGATTTACTGGCAGTTTGACTACTGGAATAGAAACTGAAGAGTATACCACTTTTCAAGGTAATCAGGCAAGGCCGATCAGCTATCTTCTTGGTATTGGATTTAATTACCTGGTCTTAAAACAAGAACAGCAACATACAATATTATCATTTTCTGTTGATGCAGGATACCAATACAATCGCCTGATGTATGGAACTCCTGGTGATAATGCCAGTATCCATACATTTTTATATGGCCTGAGTGTTTACAGGAATTTTCACTTCTCGGATCGATTTTCAATTTCTCCGTCATTTGGATTGGGTCGGGGGAATTTGCATTATAGACATGATGATTCACCTTTGGGAAACCAATCGGATTCATACAGCTTTCCTTATTACAATTACCAATTGCTGTTTAAAATAAGTAATTTTTATTTGTCGCCGATCATACAGGTTTCAGACGATCATTCTTATTTGACTATCCAGGCGGGGTGTATTATTCCATTATTTGATTAAGAGTCAGCAGCAGTACGATTAAAGAATAGGAATAGATAAAAAATAAAAAAGCCTTTCACAATTTTCATCGTAAAAGGCTTTATACCCGGGGGGTGGTATAAATATTTTTATCTGTTCAACGTGATTTCGGTGAATATTTTTTCTTTATTTCTGTCAACGATAAGGCGATAACGACCATTCGATAGATCATGAAGATTAGCATGAACTTCATTCTTATCCTGAATTCCTTTTACGGACATTGTTTTACCGCTTTCGTCGCGGAGTTCGAATCTCAATACATCAAATTGATTTTTTAACCGGATGACTAATTCGTCAGCGCCCAGGTCCTGGTAGATTTCGAAGGGAGAGTCTTTTTCTTTATGGATCGTAAGGAATTTTGCATTCAATGCAGTAAGTTTCGATTCTGTGACCAGGCTGCCAGCTAAAGGTGCGTTTGCTTTAGCATTTTGTGACTGTATCAGGGAAGAGATACTAAGGATGATGGTGAGGATCGAAAAAAGCTTTTTCATATACGTTTATTTTATTTTCAATAGTATTTGATTTTGAGAGTATTATCTTAATTATATAACGTTGTAAATCAAAGATAGTAAATATTATTAAAAAACATAATATGTCTGGATTTTTTAAAAAATAATTTGCGCCTTTTTATTTTCACATCACAAGAATTCTTCTTCGGTGATATCAAATAAATTAAACCGGATATAATTCGAAGGAGTGAAATACCTTTGAATGCAATCATATTCATGAAGAAAATAGTAATAGGGATATCCGGATCCAGTGGTGCTGTATACGCATACCGGTTAATTCAAAAATTAAAGGAATACAAAGACCAGTGGAGTGATATTGGCATTGTCGCCAGCGCTAATGCTGAAATCAACTGGAAACTGGAACTTGACCGAGACATGGAAATTCCAGATGAAATGCATCAATATCAACCTGGAGATTTTTATGCACCTTTTGCTTCCGGTTCAGCCCGCTATGAATGCATGATTATATGCCCATGCTCTATGGGTACTCTGGGAAGGATTGCTTCCGGCATATCCAATGACCTGATGACCAGGGCTGCTGATGTGATCCTGAAAGAGAGGAGAAAACTCATCCTGGTACCAAGGGAAACTCCTTTAAACCTGATTCACCTCAGAAACATGGTTAGTGTGACTGAAGCTGGAGCTATTATAATTCCTGCTATTCCTTCTTTTTATTCTAAACCAAATTCGATAGATGAATTAATTGATACGGTTGTAGATCGGATTTTGGATCATGCTGGAATTGAGATTTCATCAAAAAGATGGGGCTAGGACTATTTCGGATTTCGGATTTCGGATTTACGATTTCGGGATTTGACGATTGACGATTGAAAAATGAAGGAATGAAAAATGAAGAATTAAGAAATGAAAGGAATGAAAAGTGAAGAGTGAAGAGTGAAAAGTGAAAAGTGAAGAGTGAAGAGTGAAAAGTGAAGAGTGAA
>JBDTUE010000052.1:0-20623 GCA_040007895.1 Saprospiraceae bacterium
ATCATCACACCTTTAAAAGACAGGATTGACAGCCAGATCATCACGCATTACCCACTGGATATGGCTACCGCTATGAAGATCACCAAACAAGAATCCCGAGTCAAACCCGAAGAAAAAAATATTATCATCCCTGAACTACTCAAGGTATTACTCGAACAAATTTCTTTTGAAGCCCGTACCAGTGAACTGGTAGATATCAATAGCGGTGTGTCAGCACGTCTCGGTATCAGTGCATTTGAAAACCTCGTGAGCGCCGTTGAACTTCGAATGCTTAAGAATAAAGAAACCTCAGGTATAGCCCGCATCTCCGATTTTGTAGGGGTACTTCCTGCCATCACGGGTAAAGTAGAACTTGTATACGAAGGAGAGCAACTCGGTCCATATAAAGTAGCTTTCGAATTATTAAATAAAGCTATCAAAACAGAATTTCTAAAATATTTTCCTCACCCTGAAAAATTAAAGAAAAACGATCGTGATCCATATGGAGTCATCAAGGCATGGTTTGCCGGTGAGCATGATCTGAAAATGTCTGTGGATGCTACGCAACATGATTATGAAGAATCACTCTCCCAGGTCTCCGGATTAGAACGATTGATGGCTAAAGCTGCTGATGTAGAGGATACAGAAAAATCTGTGTATAAAGAATTAGTTCTTCATGGATTGGCATCCTTTAATATTTTGAATAAAGAATTGCATCAGACGAGGATAGAGTTTAGTGATTTATTGGGGGATCTTGGGGAGAAAGATGCTGATGATTGACGATTTTACGATTGACGATTGACGATTGATGACATTCACCGAAATCCGAAATCCTACATCCGAAATAGATTGACGATTGACAATTTTACGATTGACGATTGATGACATTCACCGAAATCCGAAATCGTAGATCCGAAATAGATTGACGATTGACGATTTTACGATTTACGATTGACAATTTTACAATTTGACGATTTTCTCCGAAATCCGAAATCCTACATCCGATATTGATTGTCGGTCTGTCCTGAAATTCAAGTAAAAAACAATGTCGGTCTGCCAACAATTTCAAACCTAACTGGTTTATTCTGGTAACTTAAATAATAGGTCAAACCAGTCAGGTTTTCCAATTTTTAAAATTTCAAAAACCTGACCGGACTGTCCGGATAATAAGAAGAGTCCGGTTAGGTTTGCCCTGATACAAATGAAAAAACAATGTCGGTCTGCCAATTCCACAATTCTTAATCCGATAGCTATGGGGTTGAAATATTTGAAGTAGTATTTTCATTGAAGTAAAAGAAACTTAATGGTTAAAAGGAATGAAAATCAATCGTCAAATTGTCAAATTGTAAATTGTCACATCCTAACATTTGTACATCGAAACATCGTACATAGCTTTTACAATTCCATCTCCATGCCCTCATGCGCCATCTCATAAGGATAATCCGCCTCTATAGTACTATGGAGCATAAAATCAATCTCATCCAATTGACTATCTGTGCGGGATGGATCGTGATGTGCTAATAAAAGTCTTTTGACACCAACCGTTGATGCAAATTTCAATGCATCTTCCTGCGAGGAATGCCCCCACCCTTTGCTTCTTACATATTCTTGTTTTGTATATTGACCATCATGATATAAAATATCTGATTCCATGGCCAGGTCTACACCTGAAATCCACCTTGGATCATTGATCATACCATGCACACCGAGAGCGGGTTCATGATCAGGCATATAGGTAAATATTTTGTTTTCACATTTGATCCTGAATCCAACCGTGGCACCGGGGTGAATAACAAAACGGGATTCAATCTCAAATGGTCCAATGCTGAACTTACTGTTTTCTATTTCATGCATTACCAGTTTACAGGGTAAGTCCCTGATTAAAACCGGGAATAATGGTGGAGACAGATACCGGCTTAATCTCGAATGGAGACTGCTGGAACTACTTCCGGGGCCCCAGATATGAACCTCCATCTCAGGGTCAAAAAAAGGTTTGAAAAATCCCAAACCTTGAATATGATCTAAATGAAAATGTGTCAACAATATATCGATTCGCCGATGTATAGATTCTTTGTTAAATGATAATCGTTGCATCCCGGATCCTCCATCCATTACCAATTTATGATCACCCTCTGTAATGACTGTACAGGAAGTATTCCCACCATATTTATTCGTTTCAGGGCTGGATACGGGCAATGACCCCCTGACACCCCAGATTTTAATTTTCATAGGGTTCTTCTTTCCAGAATATGGCGACAGCTCCCAAAAACTTACTGGTCCTTCCGATGATGGGATATGCTGTCACAGAGATTTTTTCTTTAGTTCCTCTTAGACTCTCAATCCAGAAGGTTTTATGATGAGGACAGCGTTTATCTAAAGTTTTGACCAATGGCAATTCTTCAGGTGCCAAAGGCCCGCCTGATTCATCGAGCGGCTTAAATATTTTTGCCCAAACATCAACCGGCATTTCTCCGGTTTCGTCAAATCGTTTACCGAGAATGGATTCAGCAGGTTCATTGTAAAATATCAAATTGCCTACCGTATCGGTGATAAATACAGGAATTGAAAGACAATCCGCCAACTGCCGGTTTAGTATGATCTCGATATCGTAAGCTGGCATGTTTAGTGATAGAAAATGTAACTGTACCAAATATACTATAATTCAGGACAAAACGCCCGGTCTTCAAACTTAAATACGGTCGGCTTATTATATAGGATTCAATTCAAATGGTTTTTCTTTATTTTAAGTTTCTATAAATTGCCAATCAGTGATTTTTTCTATTTTTAATCATGTTTAAGAAGAAAGTACTCTACCTGGTTTTATCCGGAATACTGCTTTCATTTCTGTTTTTTACCCGGGCCACTACTCCAGCCTTAAAACCAAATATTCTTATCATTTATGCCGATGATCTTGGCTATGGAGATGTCAGTGCTTATGGGAAAGGAACTTTACAAACACTTAATATTGATAAATTGGCCAAAGGTGGGCTTATGTTTACTAATGGATATGCAACTTCAGCAACTTGCACACCCAGCCGGTATGCATTACTCACCGGAGTGTACCCATGGAGAATAAAAGAAGCTAAAGTATTGCCCGGCGATGCTCCTTCACTCATCGATTCTACTGTAATTACTCTTCCACGCATGCTTCAAAAAACGGGTTATCAGACTGGTATCGTAGGAAAGTGGCATTTAGGTTTGGGTTATGGAGCCCTGGACTGGAATAAAAAAATCAAAGGATGTCCTAATAATCTCGGTTTCGATTATAGCTTTATCATGGCTGCGACCAACGACAGAGTGCCTTCAGTTTATGTAGAAAATGGCAACGTCGATGGACTTCAACCGGAGGATCCATTATTTGTAAATTATAATACCAATTTTGCCGGTGAACCTACAGCTATCACTAATCCTGAATTGATGACTACGTTGCGATGGCAGCATGGACATAATTTTAGTGTACACAATGGGATTCCGCGTATCGGTTATATGAAAGGTGGACATGCGGCTTTATGGCATGATGAAGATATGGCCGATGTATTTTTGAATAAAGCCATCCATTTTATTGATCATGCAGTAAAAGAAAAATCAAAGAAACCATTTTTCTTATACTATGCTTTACATCAACCTCATGTCCCTCGTGTTCCGCATCCACGTTTTGTAGGCACATCCGGTATGGGACCAAGAGGTGATGCAATCAAAGAAGCTGACTGGTGTGTAGGAGTAATCATACATAAATTAGAAATGGAAGGATTAGACAAAAACACTTTAATCATTTTTACCAGTGACAATGGTCCTGTGCTCAATGATGGATATTATGATGATGCAGTTGAAAAGCTTGGCAAACATACCCCGGCAGGCGGACTGCGTGGCGGTAAATACAGTCTGTATGAAGGTGGTACCAAAGTCCCTTTTATTACCTATTGGAAAGGTAAAATTAAACCGGGCAAATCAAGTGCAATGATGTGTCAATTAGATTTTATGGCCTCGTTTGCCTCATTGGTCCATAGCGCTTGCCCCAAAAATGACAGTCAAAATTTTCTGCCGTCCTTATTAGGCACATCACCAAAAGGCAGAACTCAACTGGTAGTAGAAGCTAGTGGAAAACTTGCATACAGAGAAAATCAATATTCTATGATTCCACCCTATACTGGTCCGGCCATTTCAGAATTTACCAATATCGAACTTGGCAATTCACCTGAATACCAGTTATATGATCTTACAACCGATCCAGGTCAAATCCATAATCTGGCGAAAGAACAATTAAACACATTGGAAAAAATGAAATCAGGAATGAATACGATAGTTCAACATTGATCTGGAAACTATTCAAACATTTTTTCAACTCTTTTATCCACTTCGACATCCTGCAGTTCATGCTCCAAAGATTCAAATCCATCCTTATTGACAGATTTAATGATACGACCCTGATCTAATAAAAGTATATGATCACAACTATCTTTCAGGGTAGAAAAAATATGCGATGATAGGAGGATAGTTTTGTTCAATAGCCGCAATTTTTGCAATACCTGTTGGATAATAATATTGCTTTGGATATCGACCCCATTAAATGGCTCATCCATGATAAAAACCTCATTTTGCTGAAGAAGTATAGCAGTGATTGCAAGTTTTTTCTTCATCCCCGTAGAATAGGTAGATGCATATTGATCCAGAGGAAGATCAAATAGATTTTTCAAATCAAGATCATTCCAGGGAAGTTGTCTCGAGTTTAATAATAATTGCAAATATTCCCTTCCGGTGATTTTAGAGAAAAAGTATGGTTCTGTTTGTAAATAACCTAGATAGTTTTTCAGCGGTTGCAGTTCACTTATAATCGTACCGGTATGAATCAACAAGCCGGCGATGCATTTGAATAAAGTGGTCTTGCCAGCTCCATTTCTTCCGACAATACCATATATATTGCCCCGCTCAAAGTCAAGATTGATATCAAACAAGATTTGAGTTTTGCCATATGCCTTATTGAGTTTTTGAATCGAAATCATGATAATAAGACATTGAGGCTTTTAGTTGATTTAAAATACAAATGCGGGATGACGAATAATAATAGCGGTGGAAAAAAAATACAACTACCCACCAGGACTGCCTGTGAAACGGAAGGCTGATTGGGGTAATAAGCATACTTTCCAAATAAAATAGCTATCAGATAGGACAAGCCTAAAAGGAAAAATATGAATAAAACCATCAATCTCCCGGGATAAATTATTGCTAAAAGAATCCAAATCGGAATACAAAGCACTGTGCAATATCCCAAGGCTATCTTTAATTTATATTTCAAAAAACCTTCCGGAGATCCTTTGTAAATCCAAATGAAAAAATCATCTTCCATTTCCAGATAATAACTAATACAAATCGCCACGATCAATAACATGGCAAATATGCCCAGGTTAAAATTGCCGGCCTTGATCGAAATGATGGCCAGGAAATAAGCAAATAAAATCCCTATAAATGTATTCCTGAATCCCACCGTAAATTCAAAAGGATGCCTGCTGAATGGCGTAACGATTTTATATGAAATTTTATTATCTATGGAATTTGTTGATAAAATCCATGCTATTAATATCAAAAGTCCACACTTAACAAACTCACCCTGAAAAAGCAAAACAATACCAAAGGGCAGTGCAACCGCAATATTCTCGATCAACCGGATTATACGATATTTCTTTAATGAAAAAATGGATCTCAAAAAAGTATTTCTTTTTGATTCTGCGAGTAAAGTGATAGAATAGACTCCAGCTAATACGATCAGATAGGATGCATACTGTGTACGATTAAATAAAATGTATGCAAAACCAATAAATAAAATAACAATCAAGATCTGTCCAAGCAATGGATGAATACCAAATGCAGACAATTGTCGTTTAAACATCCTGTATTGAAGGCTTACATAAAATTTCATTAATACTAGTCTTGTCTATCAACATCAAACGAATGAACCCAGCCTGGTTCAACAGAAAAATTATTCAAACTTAATCTTATACGCTACGGCCAATTTCGATGGGTAGGTAGTATTTGGTTTGATATTTAAACCATTGGGCGATTGCGTCCAGACTACTTTTGCAGCGCTGCCCAGGAGTTCAATGGAAATTATTTTTTGACCCGATTCAATAGGAAGACTTCTGATATTCAAATCAGAAACCGGGTTGTCCATTGAAATAACATAAATAAAATCTCCTTTCTTTGTGAATCTGATATCATTGGCAGTAAAGGGCTTGTCCTTTGCATCACTAAATGATCCACCGGCTACTTTGGTGGGGCCTTCGCCGAAAACTTTCCATGGACGGGTTCCATAAATAGCATCGCCATTGATGGAGAGCCAGGAGCCTACTTCTAATAAAATTTTTTGTACTTCATCCGGAATAGTACCATCTGATTTGGGTCCAATGTTTAAAAGCAAATGACCATTTTTACTTACAATATCAATAAGATTATTCACCAGGTATTTAGCAGACTTAAAACTATCATTTTCAATATAACCCCATGATTTATATCCCACCGCATCATCGGTTTGCCAGGCATGCTCACGGATCCCGGTCAGTTTTCCCCGTTCAATATCTAATACAGCGGAATTACCAGGGAATGATTCATTTTTATAATTAATCACTACCCCTTTATTCCATTCTAATCCTTTATTGTAATAATAGGAAGCAAAACTTTTCCGGTAAGGCTCCATCGCAGCTTGTTCAATCCACCAGTCAAACCAGAATAATTGAGGCTGATAATTATTGACTAATTCAATATTGCGCATCAGCCAATCATTCATAAACTCCGGAGAGATTGTTTCATTCTGAGCTCGTGCCGGGCCATATAAGTCGTCAAACTTCCCACTGTTGACATCCGTATCATATCGTTGGCCGGAGTTCATAAACCACCAGTGTTCTATACGATGTGATGACAATCCAAATACTAAACCGGCTTTCCTGGTTGCTGTGGCCAATTCACCGATGATATCACGTCGCGGTCCCATATCGTACGCATTCCATTTGGATAAAGCTGTTTTATACATAGCAAATCCATCATGATGCTCAGCGACCGGCACTACGTATTTAAATCCGGATCGTTTAAATAAATCAACCCAGGCATCTGCATTAAATTTTTCCGCTTTAAACAAGGGGATAAAATCTTTATAACCATACATGTTCTGGGGACCGTAGGTCTTGAGATGATGCTCATACTCTTTAGAACCTTTGAGATACATATTCCTTGGATACCATTCATTGCCAAAGGCCGGAACGGAATAAACACCCCAATGAATGAATACGCCAAATTTGGCATCCTGCACCCAATCAGCAACATTATAATTTTTAAGTGACTCCCAGGTAGCCTGATACCGATTTTGAGTGTAAAGAGAAGTAAATACAATGAACGTTATAAGAAAGCTAAAAATAATTTTTTTCATACTTGATTAGATATCTAAAACAAATATATTCAAAAACCATTTCAATCTTTAACAATGAAGGTTGATACCGAAAACAACCGGTATGGAACAGTTCAACAATAATTCAAAAAAAGAACCAGGGTCAGAAGCCCTGCAGGCAAAAATCTATTGGAAATGAGCCCGGATCATGGCCCTTTCCTGATTGTCTGAAAGTTTTCCCGAGTTCTTAACTTCTATTTTAATATTGGCAAATTGCTGGTCTGATTTGAGCACATTGTACAGCTCAGATTTAGCTTCAGAAGGACCAAATAATAATACTTCTTTATACTCGGCAATTACTTTTCCTAAATTTTTATAAAACTCAGCCTGGAGGCTTTCTTCCTTATTATGCATAGAACTCTCACCGTGTACTACATGAGATTTTTTTGATTGTGAGGCATCGTAATCCTTTTCAAAAACATCTGACAATTCATTTCTATATTCTTTTATATGGGCGTGTGAATGATCCATCCATATTCCTAATCTCTTTTTCATAATTTTTCTAAATTTATTTTGTGTTTAATCAGGAACTCAATCATTTCCTTAAAACTATAAAAATTCAGTGGTGCTCCGTGATTGACCCACCTAAGTGACTTATAGTAAATGTTTTGTTTGAAGACTAAACATCACTTTAGTCGTAGTTAAACAATGCCAACCAGGCATTGGTTCCATTTTATTCCATTATATGAGCTTTTTTAGCGGGTTTCCCATTGACTTAACAAAAAAAAAGGAAAGAGTTAATAATGTTAGTCTATCTGGTAGTTTTCTACACTAATTAGCCTGAAGCGCGTCTTTAGGATCAGTACCAATAATATAAATTTTGTTATTTGACCAATTCTCAAGTCGATCCTTGATACTACCCCTTTTTTTAAATATTATTATCTTTCAGATTGTTAATATATTCATCCCTTATGACCGGCAAAAAGAAACTCCTTTATGGAATACTTGTTATTTTGATTATTGCCATTAGCTATGGTTTCAACTTCGGTCTAAAGTATGCATACATAGGATCATCTTATGACGCCAAGACAGTTTGTTCTTGTATTTTCATTTCACATCGCGATTTGGCCGACATCAGACGGGAAGACCTGTATGCCCTCCCTTTTGCCAATATTAAAGTGGATAGGGAACATAAATCCGTGAGTTCGGATGTCTACGGATTAGCTAAAACGAAAGCTATTTACAGGCCAGGTCTGGGGTGTACTTTGGTCAATGAACTTTCAGAAACAGAAATCAATCATCAACCAATTTTAAAAGTCGCCCCCTCATCGCCCGATACGTTGACTTCTACTACTCCGGTTCCATCAGACATCGATAGTTCGAAATTATTTAACGCCATCTCGGAGGTTTTTAAAGAAACCGACAGTATTAAAATTCAAAGAACGAGGGCCGTGGTCATTCTGCATCATGGAAAAATGATTGCGGAACGATATGCCCCCGGCTTTTATAGCACTACTCCATTATTAGGTTGGTCTATGACAAAAAGTGTAACCAATGCGATGATCGGAATTTTGGTCCGCGATGGCCTATTAAGTACCGATCAGGCAATGCTCCTGGATGAATGGAAAAATGATGATCGCAATAAAATCACACTGGATAATCTTTTACGCATGAGCAGTGGTCTCCGTTTCAATGAAGATTACACTACTCCGAGTGATGCGACTACGATGCTCTTTAGGACAAGTGGTGCAGGCAAATACGCAATTAGAAGCAAGATTGCATTCCCTCCGGGTACAGTTTGGTATTATTCCAGTGGTACATCCAATATTCTCCAGGAGATCATACGACGACAATTCAAAACATTAGAAGATTACCAGGCATTTCCTCATCAAAGACTCTTTGGTAAAATCGGAATGAACAGTGCTATTATGGAACCTGACGCCTCCGGTACATTCATAGGCTCTTCCTTTATGTATGCCACTGCAAGAGATTGGGCAAAATTCGGTCAATTGTATCTCCAGGATGGAATCTGGAATGGCGAACAAATATTACCCGAAGGCTGGACTACTTATTCTTCAAAAGAAACACCTCATTCAAATGGCAGGTATGGAGCACAATTTTGGATGAATCATAATGATAAAACATTTCCGCAAGACGCATATTTCGCGGATGGATTCGAAGGACAATTTGTAGTTATTATTCCTTCCCGTCAGCTGGTGATTGTGCGTTTAGGTTGCACACAAAATGAGGGATTTGATTTGACTGCCTTTGTAAAAGATATCGTCTCGGCTATTCATTAATATTTAAAGGTATTATAGATTTGTTCGTGAATGTATTTTCCTAAAATAAAGAGAGTTTAAGCTAATATTTCAATTCAGGAAATCCTTCTTTCAAGAAATTTTTTATGTCTATTATCCATGAGTAAGCAGGGTTTTGCTTACTTATTGCTCAAAGGAAAGAATATGGGTTTGACATTGAATCCAGCTCCCAAACTAACCAATCCAAAAAAAGTTATAGGGTATCTGCGGTACTAAATCTTTCTTCAAATTTCCTGCAACTCGATGTCTACCAAATTATTCACTTTGATAAAAGCTCTACTCAGCGTCAATCACTCACTCAAAACCTCTAATCACTCAATCTTCCACTTTATCAATGGAACATTTTACATATTTATTACATCTTAATTCAAATATTTAAAAATCCATCACATGAAAAATCTATTGATTTCATCCCTTTTCATTCTTCTACTCAGCACACAGGCTAACAAACTTACTGCACAAGGTTGCGCCACCATACGAAACATCATTGGTGTTGGCCAATTTCAACCTAATGATAACTCAGTTTCCAATTCCCAATGGTTATTGAATGTGAGCAATCGATACTATAAAGCTTTCAGAGACTTCCGGTTAACTAATGATTTAAACACACCATTACAAAATGAATCAATCAACAGAAATTATTCTATTGATTTTGGAGTTACTCATTTATTGCCCAATGGTTGGTCCCTTAGTTTAGCATTACCTATATTAGCCAATTCACGAGAGACTGCTGCTGAGCATGGTGGGGCTAACACCACCCGACATACGACTCGCGCATATGGTCTTGGAGATATTCGATTCATGGCTGCCAAATGGGTTCTCCCTCAAACTGAAACAAGTAAAGGTAATTTCCAAATAGGATTAGGACTTAAACTCCCAACCGGTGATTTCAGAGTGCTGGATTACTTCTATAGAAATGATACGACCAGAGTGTTGGCACCGGTCAATCCCGGTATACAACTTGGAGATGGCGGTTTGGGGATTATCACGGAAATAAATGGATATTATCAAATCACGAAAAGTCTTAATTTGTATGCAGATCTATATTACATGAGCAGCCCCAGAGATCAAAATGGAGTATCCGTATTATCCGGTCGTACACCTACTGCTATTCAAATCAAGGCAGGAATACCTGAGACAAGTGTCACTGATGCTTATGTAGTCAGAGCAGGAGCTTATTACAATATTAATGATCAATTTACATTATCAGGAGGAATAAGAAATGAAGGAGTGCCGGTACATGATTTTATTGGCGGCAGCAGTGGTACCCGGCGGCCAGGCCATTATTTGTCCATTGAACCAGGCATTATATTTAAAACAAAATCGATATCCTGGTACCTGCAGGCTCCGATGAATATCAGTAGATCCATTGATCAGAATGTCACCGATATCATTGTAACTGAACTTACGAATACCTATACCAGCAGTCCTGGTGGATCCGCTAATTTTCAATTGTTATTTGGAGCACTGTTCAAATTGTAATACTAAATAAAATCAATTATTATACATTCGTTTAAATATTAAACAAGGTTATCTTTTTCTAAGACCCCATTGACTATTTTAGTAACAGTAAATAAATCACTACATGAAAAAAAACATTATTCTGTATTTAGTTTTCATCATATCCTATACGTCAAAAGCCCAACAAGATGTTTCCAGTATTTATCATTGGAATGAAATCTCGACAAATGCAGTTATAAATATGGGGCTACCAGGTAATCCAAATATGATAGCACCTATGCGGGAATCCAGGATTTATGCTATGGTATATCTGAGTATGCATAATATTATGAATAGTATAAAGCCCGTCAGCAAGACATATCATTTTGATGAAAAAGGATTTACTAACGCATCCTTAGAATCGGCCATCGCGCAATCTACCTATGATATCCTGGTTCATGAATTACCTTCGCAAAAAGATTTTCTCGCTAATGCAATGAATGAGTCATTGGAAAAGATTCCATCCGGCATTTCCAAAGAACAAGGCATTACACTGGGACATATGTCGGCGGGAGCTATAATAGCACTGCGAAAAAATGATAATGCTGATAAAGCAATGTATCCGGTAGATGAAGGTACCAAGGCGGGAGATTATCGGTATACACCACCATTCAATGGTGCTCCGTTTAATACTCCGCCATTCAAAGGTTTGATAGCTGATCCAGGATGGGGTACGGTGACGCCTTTTTCCATATCCTCTGCCATGTCTATGCGACCTGCGTTAAAACCATATCCGGTAAACAGTAAAGAATATACTAAAGATTTCACCGAAATCAAAGATATGGGGTGTGATCAATGTCCCAAAAGGACGAAAGATCAGACAGTTTTTGCAAAATTTTGGATGGAGAGCTCACCCAGAGGATGGAATCGAATAGCAATAAACATAGCGAAACAAAAAAATATTTCTTCAAACGATCTTACCAGGTTATTATCCTTACTGCATGCAGCGATAGCAGATAGTTATATAGTAAGCATGGAATCAAAGATGTATTATTTTTATTGGAGACCTGTTACGGCTATCCATTTGGGTGACCAAGATGGGAATTCAAAGACCCCGGGAGACTCACACTGGAAAGAATTAGGGTTTCCCACACCTCCTATACCTGATTACCCATCAGCTCATGCAAATGCTGGTGGTGCTGCGGCAGAAGTATTATCCTCATTTTTCAAAAGCGATAAAATTCCATTCAGTACGACCAGCGAAACGTTGCCTGGTGCGACCCGATCTTTTAAGTCATTTTCTTCGGCGGCCAGGGAAAATTCATTATCCAGAATATATATAGGCTATCATTTTAGACGAGCAGCATTGATCGGTGAGCAAGTAGGAAAAAATATAGGCCAACATATCGTAAATAATTTATTCAAGTAGCTTACATCTTGTACTATGTGAAAAAGAAATGGTTAAGCTCCATAGGATATTCTGGCATCTGGATGAAAACTTCAGGTGCCATTATTATATTTCATCTGGTTTGTAATTTATTTGCAAGTTCCAGACCTATTATCATTCCTGAAAATCCCAACTGGACAGCGACATTCATCAAAGAATTAGAGATATTGGAAAATCCCAATAAATCTATTTCATTAGAAAGTCTGCTTCAAGATCCTGAGTATTTCAAGTTTGGTGAAAACAATCTGAAACATGATGATCTCCAATTGCATTATTGGGCGCGATGTCAGTTTATCATGGAAGGTAAAGATGAAGCATGGATTTCGATGGGCTCTAATTATTGGGATAGTGTTACGATCTATCTGGTAGATTCTAACCGAAATATCGAACAATTAAATGTTGGCATATTACAAGGGTATCCAATCTCCAAAAAACTATTCTCAGCTAATCACCTGTATACAGCTTATGTTTCCTTTGACTCCAAAGGTAAATTCAGGCGGGAATCAAATATCAACCTGGTGGCTGGAAAAACAATCGCACAGCTGAAGCATAAGGGATTTACTAACTATCTGGACGGAATTCTAGCGGGAATTATGTTTGGTTTAGCTATGTATAATCTGTTTTTGTTTTTCTCAATCCGGGATAAAATTTATTTCTGGTACTCCGCATACATTTTGGGTTGTTTTATGATTTATATCACCCTCTTTTCAGATAGTCCTTCTCATTTTGTTGAATACTTTACCAGGAGTAATCCATTTGTCGCGTTTTATATTAAAAAATTTGGAGATGTTTTTACCTGGTTGTTTTATGCACAATTTACCCGATTATTTCTGGATTCCCCCCGGACACTTCCTAAATGGGATCTGGCTATTAAGATCAGTATGATCATAGTGCTTTTACAATTATTCATAAACTTTGCAGGCATCTATCAATTTACCGGTACCGGTAGGGTGATCATATGGAATATTATGTGCTTTACATGTTTCATAACAGGCATAGTAAGCTATTTCACCTATCAGACTAATGCAAAATATTTCCTTGCAGGTCAATTATTTGTGATGGTTGGTTTTGTAATAACGTTCTTAAGTTACGCGAAAATTGATTTTTTGTTCTTTTTACCTAAGACAGAACTATTCAATTATTTCAGATCTCCACAAAGTCTGTTTTTTATGATAGCCGTAGAATCCATTTTGTTTTCCTTTGCCTTAGGTAGTAAATATAACGCCCTCCAAAAAGACATAGTTCGGGTCAGACTGGAAAAGGAGCAGGAGAAACAAGCTCTGTTAAAATCTCAAAATCAGAAATTAGAAAAAGATGTAGTTGAACGGACGCAAGATCTTTCACTATCTCTGGCATCCTTAAAGGCGACACAAACACAACTCATCCAATCAGAGAAAATGGCTTCCTTAGGTGAACTTACTGCCGGTATTGCGCATGAGATACAAAATCCATTAAACTTTATAAATAATTTTTCAATTATTAATAAGGAAATCTTGCATGAACTCAATGAGGATCATTCACTCAATGAAAATTTCAACGATGAATTAAAACACTTATTTCACCAGGTCAGTAAAAATTCAGAAATAATAAATAATCATGGTAAGCGAATTGATTCTATTGTAAAAAGTATGTTGCAACATTCCCATCATGGATCATCCAAGGAAGAGTATACTGACATCCATGCGCTTTGTGAAGAATGCTTGAAACTTGCTTTTCACTCCTCCAAAGTCAAAGACAAATTATTTAACGTGAACTACGAAGTAAAATTTGATTCATCCATACCAAAAATAAATACCATAAAGCCAGACTTGAATAGAGTATTACTGAATTTAATAAATAATGCATTTTATGCCTGTAAAGATAAAGAGCAAAGAATAAAAAGTACAGTATTCGATAGCCAGGTATTATATGATAACCCTTCTGGTTCAATCACTCTAAATACATTAAACAATCTTAACCTGGATTCAGAAGCCAAGGAACAAAATAAAACTCCTAATGACTCCAGTATACCGTCAAACCCCGTAATGGTTAAAGACTATCGACCGAAAGTGACCCTCTCTACCCGTTCAATTCCAAATTGGATAGAAATTAGTATTCTGGACAATGGTTGTGGTATTCCGGAAAGTATCATTGAAAAAATATTCCAGCCATTTTTTACAACAAAACCTTCCGGTGATGGCACGGGCTTAGGGTTATCATTAGCCTATGATATGATCACAAAAGGAATGGGAGGCAAACTATCGGTAAAAAGTGACCTGGGAGAATATTCTGAATTTATTATCTCGCTGCCCATTCATGATAAAAAACCAGAATTAATTTCTACGTCAGTTAATACCCATACCCTTTAAAGGATGTTGAGTTTAATTTTCATACTATTATTTTTTGACTCTTTTGGAGAAAGAGCCACTGTAATTATTCCCAATAGTGCCAGCTGGTCGGTAAAATTGGTAAAAGAACTCGAAATACTTGAAAATCCAAATAAGACGATTACCCTGGATAGTCTGCTGGAACATCCGGACCGATATCCATTTTCAAAGAATAACCTGACTCATGATCAATTAAGATCTCATTACTGGGCTAAATTTAAGATGCTGTCTATTTCACAGCTTGAAGAGTGGACAACTTTTTCTTCTGATTTTTGGCATAATGCTTCTATTTATATTATTGATTCTTCACAAAAAAAGACAATTCTTGCCATTGGTGTACTGGAAGCTAAACAAAAGAATCAATTTCTAGTAATTCCGGGACGAATTTATAATGTATATATTTCATTTAATTCTCAAAGCTCAGTTAAACTGGAAGAAAACATTAATCTTAAAATTAAGAAGACGCTTTCAACGCTTGAATGGAATGCTTATACCCGGTATCTCGATGGTATTGTACTGGGCATCATGTTTGGTTTAGCCTTATATAATTTGTTTCTATTTATATCCATTAAAGAGATCTCATATTTATGGTACTCCATTTACACGTTGAGTATTGTAATTATGTTTGTTTCTATAAGCCTGGATTCACCGTCTCATTTGCAAGAAATAGCATTTCCTGATAATGCAAAGATTCCTTTCTTTATAAGGCACTTATTTGTAAATTTTACCTGGATTGCATATGGGCAATTTGCACGGGTATACCTAAACACTAAAAATCAACTTCCTGTTTTTGATAAATTGATCGTATTAACTATGGGGCTGGATATTTTGGGATTTATATTAATATTAAATGGAATAATAACCAGAACTATTTTTATTCATTTTTTTATTGTAACCATCTGTTTATTCTGCGGCATCATTCTGTATAAAAGAGGATATAAAATAGCAAGATTTTTTATCGTGGCTCAGCTATTCGTCGTTTTGGGATTATTGATCGTATCCGGATATTGGTTACAAATAGATTTTCTTTTTTTTCTACCACAAAATCAACTTGGTAATTATTTACGAACCCCATCCACACTATACGTTTCCGGAGCTTTGGAATCTATTTTCTTCTCCTTCGCATTAGGCAGTAAATACAATTCACTCCAAAAAGATATTGAGATCGTAAAACTTGAAAAAGAAAGAGAAAAACAAATCTTATTAAAATCACAGAACGAATTACTGGAATTAGAAGTAAAAGCAAGAACTGAAGAACTGACAAAGTCTCTAGACATCTTGAAGAATACTCAGGCTCAACTCATTCAGTCAGAGAAAATGGCGTCACTAGGTCAGCTCACCGCCGGTATTGCCCATGAAATACAAAATCCTTTAAATTTTATCAATAATTTTTCTTCTATTAATAAAGACGTTTTAGCAGAAATAAAGGAAGATACATCACTTAATTTAACCTTGAAAGAAGAAATAAAACCATTCATCGACCAGGTCATCAAAAATTCTGTAATAATAAATAATCATGGTAACAGGATTGACTCTATTGTTAAAGGTATGCTCCTACATTCAAGATCAGGGTCGTCAAAAAAGGAATTGACAGATATTAATAGTACCTGTGAAGAAACCATAAACCTTGCCTTTCATGCCTTTAAAGCAAAATCCAAATCTTTAAGTACAACCTATGAATTAAAACCAGATCCCGGTATACCTAGAATAAGCATAGTAAAAGAAGATCTCAACAGAGTCCTGTTGAATATCATCAATAATGCATTCTATGCTTGTGCCGAGCGAAATCTCATTGCGATAACACATCGAAATTCTGAATTATTAAGATCTGAGATCACCAAGTCTTCATTAGAGGTTTACCATGAAGAATTAATTTTACCAAAAGAATATCAACCTAATGTAATCATCTCAACGCGGATGATTCCGGGGTTTATTGAAATACGAATCTTAGATAATGGCTCCGGTATACCACTACCCATCAGAGAAAAAATATTCCAACCCTTTTTTACAACAAAACCAGCAGGTCTAGGAACAGGATTGGGACTGTCACTAGCCTATGATATTGTCACCAAGGGCTTTGGCGGAAAGTTGGAAGTAAGGTGTGATGAGGGTAACTATACGGAGTTCATTCTCTCAATACCAAAAATATAAATTTTTAATCCGTGAATATGAAACGAAAAATTTTAGTCGTAGATGATGAAAAAGATTATGAATCTTTGATCAATCAGGCCCTTGGCGTTAAGAAATATTTTAGGGAGTATAAATTCATATATTCACTGACCGGGAATAGCGCTATTTCAATGCTTAAAGATTATGATGACATCGATATCGCTATGCTGGATATAAATATGCCAGATATGGATGGTCTAAGTTTATTGAAATACATAAAATCAAATTATCCCAATATTCAAGTTATAATGGTATCCGCTTATAATGATAACGCTAACATACTTTTGGCCATGAACGCCGGGGCAATTGACTTTGTAGCTAAACCAATAGACATTAAAAATCTTGAGAACACGCTAAAGAAAACAATTAATCATTCTGAGAATATAAAGTTGAATATACCCTATGATCAGGAAAGCCCTCTCTAAACTAAAATTCAAAAGATTGGAATTGCAGGCATCACATGAAGGAACTGTTACTGGCTAGGTGAAGGATATCAACCCATTTATTCATTAAGGCTATCTCTAAATACTCTGATTGAGTTTGAAAATGAATTATTTTAAATTTAGACGAGGCGATTCGAGGGAGCATAGCGGGGCAACTCTGTAACTGAGAATCAACGAAGTATAAATTTAAAAGAATCATTTTGGTATTTTAGAAAAATACCGTTCAAACCAAGAACGGGTTTTTAGAGATAGCCTTAATAGACAAAGGATATTTCTCTTCTTCTTTGCGTATCGTTTTTCTAAAAAATAGAGATTTTAAAAAATTAAATAAAATCCTTTGGATGTCCCATTTTCTATTTGCATTTATGATCATAACGTGTTCTATAAAGCTAGTCCCTAACCCACTAAGCTGATTGTATTGATTAAGAATAAATGGTATCAGGTGCCTGCTCAGTTTTCCAGGTGCTTTAAATTCATTCAGCAAATGGATTAATTCAGCATGGAGAAGACTGTCGATTTTGTTTTTTTTAAGTCTGATTTTTTCTTTCTCTTTAAGAAAACTTCCAAATTCAGCAGGATATTCTTTCATTGTTTTTAAGTTCAGGTTACGTCGATTAAAGACAGATCTAATAAGAAATGCCAGCGTAAGTTTATTAACCCAGGTTCTTTTTATTCTAAATATAATCCATACAATCAAAGCATATCCTAAACATACCAATGCAAAAGAAAAAGCAAGAGAACCAAGAATATGTCCTAAATAAAAAGCCAAAGCTCCTGAACCAAAAACCAAAGCAAGGATCAAAACAAATATGGATACTAATCTGGATAATAAAACAGAAGCAACAATAAATAATTGTTCCCCCAATTCATATTTAAGAAAGTCTACATGAATTTTGAAAAATTCTTGTATATACTCAGACCATTCTCCTGCATATCCATTTAATTTATCACTTACTTCCATAGAATGAAAACTTTAATGAACCAAACTACATCCTAACTATAAAAATAGCAGATGACGGTCCTGTTTCGCCGCCATCTGCTCAAAAATGAGTCATACTCTGGCAGATTTTCTAATTATATAAAACAATGTTCTTTAAGCATTAATATGCATCCAGAGTATTGATCTTAGCCCTCGCTTTGTTTTTACCACTTTCATAAGCACTTCCTATTTCATCGCGCATTTCGTCTCCGGTAGCCTCCACTTTATCATAAAGTGATTTTACAGATGAAACTCCCTGATTCAAGAGGTGTTGAGCTTTATTTTTCAAAACAGTCGACTGGGCGGAAATTTTGGATTGAAGGTCTTTGCTCGCATCCGTAGTAACCCGGTAAGCATCCGATCTTACTTTCCGTCCATGATCTGAATTTAACCAATAACCAACTGCTGCGCCTGATAAAAGTCCCAAAAAGATTTTTTGATTGTTCATAATGAATTTTTTAAGTTGTTAAACAATTATTTAATAATTAGATTATTTCTCTAGAGTAATTTTTTACTCCTGAATGCATATGCCACCAGGGTGATGGTACACATTACTAAGAAAAGAAAGAATATGAATCTCGCAGATATCACAGCTCCTGCTGCCAAACCACCAAATCCAAATAAAGCAGCTATCAAAGCCACCATAAAAAAACTGAAAGCTACTCGTAACATAATAAGGTATTAATTGAGTGAATTAATCAACCATTATCTTACTTGCTTTATGTTGTCATTGTATATAAAACGAAGTTTTAAAAATTATTATTATGTCTCAAGGGGTTTCAACAGCCAGAGCGCTTTTAATGTTGTATTAAAAAATTAAAATTTATTTTTAATCAACTATCAATCAGCTCACTCTGTGATCATCTCCGAATTCCGACAAAATATATTTAGGGTATAGATTGGAGCAAATAGTATTCCATTTTTAAAATGATTGTGTTATCATTCACTATCCGTTAATATAATTTCAAAATTGAATGCATCAAAAATTTAAATTAAACGACCTAGATTGCATGTTTAAATGATACTATGTTGAAAGATTTAAATAATTGTGTAGACGAACTAAACCAGCTTATATTAAGTGGTAATACGATCGAAGCTATTCAAAGGTATTATGCAGATGGTATCGTTATGCAGGAAAACGAAGACAGTATTCGTACTGGTAAACAATCCTGCCTGGAAAATGAACTTCAGAATCTCACCAAAATAAAGGAATTGAACTGCCGGTTGCTCAAGCAGGCCTTTGATTATCCTAACCAGGTTGTATTCAGCGAATGGGAAATCAAATTTACTACATTCGCCGGTCAGCAATTTATCCTGATGGAAGTCTCTGTCCAGGAATGGCACGAGGATAAGATATTAAAAGAAAAATTTTATTATAAAGAGGTGAAAAAAATCTGAATGGATCCACAATAATTTTTCAGATCAATCTTTACAGATTCAGAGTATTTTTAATCTATGATTCGATCGCTTTGTATTCTCTTCTGTCTGATTTATTGTGGAATTTCAGGAGCCCAGTCCGATTCCATGACTATTGAGGGCTATACCCGAAATTTCGAATTTATAAAACCGGTGGATTTAAAACCCGGCGCAAGCCTCGTATTTGTATTGCATGGATCAGGAGGAAACGGAAAAGGTCAGATGACAAGTACCAAACAATTCATCTCTCAGGTCTCGAATGAAAATGTAATGCTAGTGTATCCGACAGGTTATAAAAACTATTGGAATGAGTGTCGCAAAGAAGCCTCTTCTGACGCAAATAAACTCGATATCAACGAGCAGGCTTTTTTTAAATCTATGATTGATTATTTTACAAAAAATTTTAAGATTAACACTCATCATGTTTTTGCTGTTGGTACTTCCGGAGGAGGACATATGTGTTACAAACTGGCTATGACCATGCCCGGTTCAATAAGAGCTATTACCGCTATCATTGCAAATCTTCCTGATACGAATAATCTTGATTGCGCCGATGCAACCAAAGCCCTGCCGGTAATGATAGTGAATGGAACGGCAGATCCTACCAATCCGTATGATGGCGGATATATGGGAAGCCCGACTTTTAAAATGGGTAATGTTCGTTCAACAGAACGGAGCTTTGCTTACTGGTCAT
>JBDTUE010000053.1:0-20618 GCA_040007895.1 Saprospiraceae bacterium
AATTAACTTGCCATTTTAAAGACGAGATCTTTCATACCTAATGTCCTGCCATATTTATGTTCGATTTTGGCTTTGAGATCTTGTCGTGCAAAAAAGATTCGGCTCTTGACTGTACCCAAAGGCAATTTCATTTCCTCTGCAATCTCCTGGTATTTATAACCTTCAAAATGTCTTATAAACGGAAAACGTAAAGATTCATCCAATTCATCCAGGATCATAGTTAATTCCTCATTGAGCAAATTTGATTCACCCTGGTTACCAATTTGGTTGGGACCTGAATTGATAAAATATAGATTATCCGTAGAATCAAATAAGATGCGTGTCTTTACTTTTTTCCTATAATTATTAATGAAGATATTCCTCATGATCGTGAGTAACCATGCCTTGATATTGGTCCCTTCCTGAAACTTATCCTGATTATTTAATGCCCTCAGATAGGTCTCCTGAAGTAAATCCTTCGCGTCGTCTGAGTTTTTAGTAAGATTAAACGCAAAACTCATCAACCGGTCTCTGTGTGTGTCTAAAGCGGGAAGAAAAGAAATAGTGCCCATTTTGTTTAATTTTAGTTCGACAAAGTTAAACAAAAAACTTCTTGTTTAATCTTTTTGATAAAAAATTAAACAAAATTTAATATGGTCATTGTTGTGCTCTTCTCACAAGGAGATAAGCAATAATTGAAAATATTATATTCGGCAACCAAATGCCAAGCAAAGATGGAATATTAGGATCTCTTGAAAAAACAACTGAAAATTTCGAAATAAACACAAATATAGCTCCAATGGAAATGCCAATTGCAAGATGGAGTCCCATTCCTCCTCTCACTTTTCTGGCCGCAATCGATACTCCTATCACAGTAAGGATCAAAATAGTGAATGGATCAGCTGTCCGCCTGTAAATCTCTATAAGGTAATCTTTGACAGGATTGAGACCTCGGGATCGTTCTTTATTGACCAATTTTTGTAATTCAGGAGTGATCATGAGATCCTTTTGTTTTGCATAAAATTCAAAATCAGAAGGAAGCATATTTAAAGTGGTATCTAAATGTTTGCCTTCGAAAACCTCAACCTCTTCTGAAGTATCTGAATACCTTCTTATAACATAATCTTTAATACGCCAACTGGAATGGGTCTCTTTATTCCATTCAATCATATTGGCTTTGAGCATATAAATGAGGTGTATGCCTTTAAACTGTTCTAATCTGAACGAATATCCTACACTGTCACTGGGGGAATAGGATCTTAAATAGATCTTGGTATCAGGGGATACAAAAAAATGCATATTGGGATTGGAAATTTTACGGTCTCCGCTATGATTTACATACTTCCCTTCAAATTTGAGTCTGGGCACATTAGACTTAGGGATGATATAATGATTGAAAAGTAATAATATGATGGTTAAGAAAGAACCTGCTATGAGGTAAGGACGAAGTAATCTTGTAAAACTTACTCCGGCATTGAGTATAGATATGATCTCCGAGTTATATGCTAACCTGCTTGTAAAAAATATGACTGCTATCAGGGAAAATAATGGCCACAATATTCCATTGATGAATGGAATATAATTTAACTGATATTCCATTAATATCTGGCCTGCCGACATGAATTTTGAAGCTTCTACAAAGTGCTCCGTTTTTTCACTAAAATCAATGACCATGGATATCAAAGTAAATATGAAGGAAGTGAAGAAAAAACTTCCCAGATATTTTTTAATGATATACCAATCCAGTTTTTTCAATCCTACTCAAGTTATTTGTCTAAGCGTTGTTTTATAGATCCGATCACTTCGTTTTTCCAGGACATAAAATTGCCTTCTATGATTTTAGTCCGTGCAGTTTTTATTAAATAAAGATAGAAGCTTAAATTTTGTAAACTGGCTATTCGTGCTCCCATGAGTTCATTGCTTTGTACCAGGTGACGGAGATAAGACTTACTATATGGCAAAGCATGCGATTCAGGTAAGCCGGGATCAAGACGAGATTGATCAAACTTCCATTTTGCATTTTTAATATTAATAATGCCCTGCGTAGTGTATAGAAGCCCGTGTCTAGCATTACGCGTAGGCAACACACAATCAAACAGGTCAACACCCATAGCTATACTCTCAAGCATGTTTTCCGGAGTACCTACTCCCATAAGATATCGGCCCTTTTCCTCCGGTAAGTATTGATTAACACAGGCAATCATATCATACATGTCCTGATTCTTTTCGCCTACCGAGAGACCGCCGATAGCATTGACCGGAGCCTCGAAAGTGCTGATGTATTGAGCTGAAGCTTCACGCAGGTCTTTATACACGGATCCCTGGCATATAGGTAATAAAGCTGGGGTATAAGGATAAGGTAATGTAGCTTCTTTGAATTGTTTAAAACACCTTGCCAACCATCTGTGTGTAAGTTCCATCGATGACTTTGCATATTTATATTCGCAAGGGTAGGGCGGACATTCATCAAAGGCCATGATCAGATCTGCTCCTATTTTTAATTGAATATCCATTACGGATTCAGGAGTGAAAAAATGTTTTGAACCATCGATGTGAGATGAAAACGAAACTCCTTCTTCTTTGATTTTTCTGAGTTTACTCAAAGAATATACCTGGTAACCGCCACTATCTGTGAGGACAGGATGATGCCATTGCATGAAATGATGAATGCCTCCGGAGGCTTGTAATACATCGGTGCCTGGTCTGAGATAAAGATGGTACGTATTACTCAGCATGATCTGGGCATGCACCACGTTTTCTAATTCTGTAGATGAAACTCCTTTAATGGATGCTCCGGTACCTACGGGCATAAACATGGGAGTTTCTATATCACCATGATCTGTTTTTAACAAACCTGCTCGGGCGGCACTAAGTTTATCCGCAGTTAATTTCTGAAAGGATACTCCCATATCCGTTATCCAAAATGCCTGGATGTATCTAATTTGATCAATAAGGCAGTCATCAATGAAAATACCATACACGATGTACCACCATAACTGATGAATGGCAATGGAATACCCATGATCGGTACGAGTCCCATCGTCATACCGATATTAATAAAAAAATGAACCATGATGAATCCAAGGTAACTGTATGCATATACCCTGGTAAATGTATTTTTTGCCCGTTCGCCAATGATTACAGTCCTGAACATAAGTAATACAAACAAACCTATAATAGCGATGATACCCATGAATCCTTGTTCCTCACCAACTATACTAAATATAAAGTCAGTACTTTGTTCCGGTACATAATTTAATTTAGTCAGGGTACCTGCTAAAAATCCTTTGCCATATAAATTACCCGAACTAATAGCTAGTTTGGATTGCATGACATGGTAAAGATTGCCCCTGGGATCACACTTTTCCGGCCTTAGCCAGACATTAATACGATCCTGTTGATGTGGTCTAAGAAAATGATCTACGCTATATTGAGATACTTTTGTAAAGGTTGCTCCCAATAAGATAGAAGGTACCAGAATGATCAGGAGCCGTTGCAACCTTTGGACATAAGCATTGAAAATAAAATACATCAATCCTATGCTCAAGGGTACCAGAATATACGTGATCGGAAATTTAAACCAATAAGAAGCAATCAATACACCCCAACTTGCTGCCAGGACAGCCCAGTGACCATTATTTCTTTTTAACTGGCTGAACAGAATACTGCTACCTATACAAATCAAATAGGCTACTACATAAAATGGTTCAAACTTAAGTGCGAGTATGAATAGTGCAAGTAGCGTAAGACCTACGATATACCATACAGGATTGAATCCTTCTCTGAAAAACAAAACAAAAAAAGCTGAATACGTCAATGCCGAACCTGCATCAGGTTGTAATAAGATCAAGCCAACCGGTATAAAAACGATAGCCATGGCAATCAGCCTGGACCGTGGTTGTTTGAGATTCGTTTTATAATATGAAATATAGGCAGCCATTGCCAGCATGGTCCCGAATTTACCAAACTCGGAGGGTTGGAATGAAAGCCCGCCTAGATTAAACCACGATGTCGAACCCTTGATGGTTTGACCTATAAAAATGACAAGTATCAGTAATAAAAGAGCAACAAGATATATAGGATAGGCAAGGGTACTCCAGAATTTGCTATCCGTAATAAATACGATCAGGAAGATAAAAGCAGAGATGATAATAGCGATTAATTGTTTGCCGGCATTCGTCTTAAAAAATGGTATAACCCGGTCAGTCAATTCGCTAAAACCGGATGCATAGATCATCATCCACCCTATAAGTAATAAACAAAAAAAAGTTACGAGTGTGATCCAATCCACTTTGATGGATTCCTTTCTACTTAAAGATAAGGTACTCATAAAGACAATACTTCCTCCCTTCGTATATGATCGGCGACCAGGGTAGCTGAACGGAAAGACTTCCTGATTTCCTGTAGATTTTTCATCGCTTCACCGTAATCAATAAAGATACCTGCCCGTATTTGATAGTAGGGATCATTCAACGACCACTTTGCATAATATTGTGGAAACCTGTTTCGAAAACTGGATAAAGTTGATTCCATTTCTCTTCGGTCGGCGGATACAAAAACCTGGATTCTCCAGCCGGGCCATTCACTTTTTCTTAAATTATATTGAACAAAATAATCTGAAAGTTTACTGACTACCGGGGTTTCTTCAAGCTTGACGCCATTGGTTTGACTATGTGACCTGGAAGAAACACACCCTAAGATTATGAAGCAGAGTAATAACTTTTTCACCTATTGATATTAGCGCAAAGATACTTTTCTAAATGATTTATGCATTGGCACCATGGCACTGTTTGTATTTTTTTCCACTTCCGCAAGGACATGGATCATTACGACCTATTTTAGGATCTGAACGGCGAATGGTTTCTACTTTCGGGGCTTCCTCTCTACCCGCAGATTGCATGGCGGCTCTTTTACGGGTTTGCTCAGGATCATCTCTTCTATTGGTGGAAACTTTAGATAAATCGGTCTTCCTTTCTCGAGCCTCCTGCGGTGCCCTATCCGTCTGAATCATTAGTTTGCCATCCATTAAATAGGATGCGATTTCTTTGTTGACTTTTCCTACTAACACCTCAAACAGTTCATAAGCTTCCATTTTATAAATCACCAATGGATCTTTTTGTTCAAAGCTGGCACCCTGTACTGAATCCTTGAGTTCGTCCATATTACGTAAATGCTCTTTCCAACTATCATCAATAAGAGAAAGATTGATAGCTTTTTCAATATCGAGCATGATACTTTTACCTTTGGATTTTACAGCCGCTTCTATATCCGCTGATATCGGGAGCATCCGTGACCGTCCATCGGTAAATGGAATGGAGATTCGTTTGTATCGCTGTCCTTCTTTGTCATATACATTCTTAATGATTGGATAAAGATGTTCAGTGATATGTTCTTTTTTTCGATCGTATTTTTCTTCTACAAGATCATGAAACCGGTCTATGATGACTTCACGGGATAACATTTTAAATTCATCTGTATCCATTTCAGGATCTATACCGAGTAGTTTCATCGATTCATCTCTGAATCCATCATAATCTCCTGACACTTTAAATTCATCCACAAGGAGTTCAGGGACTGATTGAAAGATACGATTGAGATCCACCGCAAGCCGTTCACCGGAGAGAGCATTACCCCTTTTGGTATAGATAGCTTCTCGCTGAATATTCATTACATCATCGTATTCCAGTAATCTTTTTCGTATTCCAAAATTGTTTTCTTCTACTTTTTTCTGAGCGCGCTGAATAGAGTTCGTGACCATACTGTGTTGAATCACTTCGCCATCCTTGTGTCCTAATCTATCCATCCATTGAGCCATTCTTTCCGTGGCAAATAACCGCATGAGGTTATCTTCCAGGGATACATAAAATTGAGATGTCCCCGGATCACCTTGCCGGCCGGCACGACCTCTTAACTGCCTGTCTACCCGGCGGGATTCATGTCTTTCAGTTCCTATAATGGCCAACCCTCCGAGCGATTTTACTTCATCATTAATTTTTATATCGGTACCACGACCTGCCATATTCGTAGCAATCGTGACATTGCCTTTTTTACCGGCTTCAGCTACGATCTCAGCTTCCCGTTGATGTTGTTTAGCATTAAGTACATTGTGTTTGATCCCCCTTAATTGAAGCATTCTGCTCATTTTTTCAGAGACTTCCACAGAAGTAGTACCTACCAGGATAGGTCTGCCGGCAGTTGAAAGACTTACTATTTCATCGATGACAGCATTAAATTTTTCCCTGTCTGTTTTGAATACCAGATCTTCACGGTCATCTCGAACACAAGATTTATTAGTTGGTATGACTACGACATCGAGTTTGTAGATATCCCAGAGTTCTTTGGCTTCAGTCTCAGCGGTACCGGTCATTCCCGCAAGCTTATGATACATTCTGAAATAATTTTGCAAGGTCACAGTTGCATACGTTTGAGTGATATCACCCACCTTGACATTTTCTTTAGCTTCCAGAGCCTGATGTAGGCCATCAGAATATCTTCGACCTTCCATCATACGGCCGGTCTGTTCGTCTACTATTTTTACCTGGCCTTCAATCACTACATATTCTTCATCACGTTCAAATAAAGTATAGGCTTTGAGCAATTGATTGACGGAATGCAAGCGTCTTGATTTAATAGCATATTCCTGGATCAGATTTTCTTTAGCTTCCTTTTTTTGAAGTTCATCGATATCCTGTTGTTTATCAATGTCACTAAGTCCTGTAGATATATCGGGCAATACGAATAAAGTCGGATCTTCATTACCAAGTGAAAGGTACTCACCTCCTTTATCCGTCAATTCTACATTCCTGTTTTTCTCATCGATCGTAAAATAGAGTGGGGCATCTACTTTATGCATGTTTTTGGATTGTTCCTGCATAAAATAATTTTCAGCTTTTTGAAGGATTACTTTATTTCCTTCTTCACTCAGAAATTTAATCAAAGCCCTGTTTTTTGGTAATGCACGGTAAGATCGCAAAATGGACATTCCACCTTCACCTTCTTCGTACCCGGTCTTTCCATCAGCTATCAATCGTTTGGCTTCTGTAAGAAATTGGGTTGCGAATCTTTTTTGTGCTTCGATCACCCGTTCTACTTTGGGTTTGAGATCGATATATTCCTGTTCTTCCTGTCCTTGCGCTACAGGTCCGGATATAATTAATGGCGTACGGGCATCATCAATCAATACGGAGTCAACTTCATCGACCATGGCGAAGTGATGTTTTCGTTGGACGAGTTCATCCATAGACACCACCATATTATCCCTTAAGTAATCAAAACCGAATTCACTGTTGGTACCATAGGTGATATCTGCTTCATAAGCTTTTTTCCTGGCATCACTGTTAGGTTGATGTTTGTCGATACAATCCACAGTAAGCATCAGAAATTCATGAATGGTACCTACCCATTCGCTATCCCGTTTGGCGAGATAATCATTTACCGTCACGATATGTACTCCCATTCCACTCAAACCATTGAGGTAGGCAGGCATCGTAGACACCAAGGTTTTTCCTTCACCTGTTGCCATCTCGGCGATTTTTCCTTCATGCAGTGCGGTCCCACCAATCAATTGTACATCATACGGAATCATATTCCATTTAATCTGTCCTCCTCCCGCTACCCATTCATTGGCCCAGATTGCCTGATCACCTTCGATTTTTACATAGGTTTTTTTAGCCGCAAGATTACGGTCATGATCGGTAGCAGTTACCGTAATGAATTCATTTTGGGTGAATCTCCGGCAAGTCTCTTTAACCACAGCATAGGCTTCAGGTAGAATTTCAAGAAGTATTTCTTCCAGGATTTTGTTTTTATCTTTTCCCAGGGAATCTACTTCCTTGAATAGTTCTTCTTTTTGTGTAGGATCTTCTTCCTCATTGGCTTGTTGCCTGGTCTGATCTATTTGCGCATTAATTTCTGAAAGTCCTTCAGCGATTTGATTTCTAAATTTTATAGTATGATAGCGAAGTTCATCATTAGAGATCTCCGTCAGGGTTGCATGATAAGCCAGTGTTTGTTCAAGGAAAGGTTGATACTTTGCTATATCTTTTTCTTGTTTGGAGCCACCAAATAATTTTTTCAGGCTGGTTTTTAGAATTTCAAACATATGTCTTTTATAAAAACCGCAAAGGTACAGGAAACGTGGGTGGTGCCACCAAAATTATTGCAGTGATTTAGGTGTAAAAAACACAGTTAATTTATAAAAAAATTAACCTTTGAAATTCAACTTATTCTCAATTTTTCTTTTGATTTTTCCACTAAATCGAACGCAAGCCACCAGGCATTAAAACGGTGCAAAGCTTCTGCACCAACCAGGAATCCGGTCCCGCTTAAAAATGAAGTATTTCGCCAAAATTCAGCACGCGAAGACCAAGAGGGAAGAAACGGATCTAAATAAAATGCTGAAAGGGCTATGATAAATATGCTTACAAAGTAAAGTACGATAGATATACCCTGAGATCGGACGAGATATTTAGGTTTATCCTGCAATTTATTTTTAATCAAAAAGTCCCGGTACGTATTTTCTGAGGGATTGATTTTGATCAGTTCGGAGAGGATGTAAGCACTTTCTTCGTATAAGTGAAGGTGATATAGGGAAGCCGATTTCTGGAATAGTGTTTTTTCATACAGGTCTATACCATGATATACTTTCAGATTATTGATAATCGTGGCTTCGATCACGACGTCAGCCATCATGGCGTGTTTTTGGTAAGCACCTACCTCAAAAAGAGAATAAACATAAGAGTTGAGGATCTCAAAATAGTCTTCAAAGTCTAATGCTTTAATTTCTTCTGCGTGTTCGTTAAAAAACCTGATGATGGTATTATAGGATTGAGGGTCTATTTCCTGGAAATGTCCATAGACTGTTGAGGGAGAATATGTGGGTAGAAAGTCCAATTTTTTAGATTATCAAAATTAAAGGGTTTGTATATAATAGGTGGGAAAAAAAGGTTAAGGTTGCATTAGAATAATTGAGAATAAGGGATATTTCTCTTAACACATCAGGGAATCCAATTCAAATATAAATTCAAACTCAAAGTTGTTCAAGCATTTCTCTAATCACCAACATAAGCCCAATATACCTGCCAAGTACCTTATTAAATAATATTGGTCCCTTATCTGGAAATCATCCAGGATGTTTTTGAATTTGAACTTGAATTTGAACTTGAATTTGACATCGTCACTTCCCTTTTACAGCCTCAATCATCATTTGTTCCAAAACTTTAAGGTCAATATCATCCAATTTATTGACATAAAGACAGCCAACTCCTGCTTTGTGTTTGCCCAATTTTTTAAGTAAGTCAGCCTGAGTCTGGAGACCTATAACGAGATGCAAAGAGATATTGGTTTTACGTGGCGCAAAACCAATTTTGAACCAATCCACTTCCCGTCCTGAAGCCGGACTTTTATACCGTACGTTTCCAAATCCTATCATGGAACTACCCCAAAGTTTTGGGTTTTCCCCACTGGCCTTTTGCATTAATTTGACTAAAAGAAGACTGTCTTTGCGCTTTTGTTCATCTTTCAAATTATTAATAAAATCGTCTACGTTCAAGTTGGTTTCTTTGGTTTTTATTACAGCTACTTTTCCCATATGGATTGATTTTTATTTGAATGATTTATTCTTTAAACAAGAGTATTTATTTGTGTTCAATGCTTAGTCTTTCAATCCGGTGTGTTAATAGTAATATTTGTTTTCTTTTTTCAGCCAATATTAATACTTGTATTCGCTAACTCAATTTGTAATGTGACTTTTGCTTTTAATGCAGTGAATACTTTCAGCAACGTTTCCATGGTCACATTACTGGTATTGTTTTCTATTCGCGAAATCTGGGCTTTCTGTACACCAATCAACTTACCTAAATCCTCTTGTGTCAAGTGACGCTCCCGTCTAGTTTGTTTTATTGCTTTGCCAATTAAGTTAACTTGTAATTCATATTCAAAACGATCACGGTCTGGTGTTCCAATTTTGCCAAGTATTTTATCTTGTACTTTATCTAATGAATATGTATTCATTTCTTTTTAATTTTTAGTTTATCCTCAAAATATTTTATTCTTAATTGCCTTGCTCTTAGAATCTCTCTTTCTGATACTTTACTCTGCTTCTTGATATATCCGTGAGTAGAAACAACCAAAGTGTCCTTTTTGTCTGTTTTGTCCCAAAACGCAAGAAGTCGATATTGAAGCCTTGATAGAGTGTCCTGAACTCCCAAATATCGTCTTGCAATTTTTTGAAAAGTTCTCAATCGATTTCTATTAGCGATTTACGAATATTGTAAAGGATTTTCTCTGCGTGCTTTTTGTCCAAAGAAAAAAGGAACTTGAATGCCTCTTCCAGAAAAATTATTTCAAATAGGTTATTCAATTTCTCAATTCTATGTTTTTCCAAAAGTAAGAATAGTTTCATTAAAACGAAACAAAACTTTCGTGGAATATTCTAATATGTTGAATTTGAACTAGTATATATATAATATGAATATGTATATATAACTAACCTATTGATAATGAAATAGACTTTTGAGATCTTTTGCCTTTTCTTGTTTGTAATGTTTACTCACACCATTAGACTGGATGTATCAAGTGCTCCACCCAATTCTTGCTTTCAAAAAAAACGTCAGTTCTACTTTAAAAAAACCGTTACTAGATTTTAAAATGCATGCAAATTCGCTTATTTATATTTTGATTAATTTTCCATCTTATTTAATGCTTAATTGAGTATGGCAAAAGAAGCGGCCTCCGGCAAAAAACCTCCACCAAAAGGCCCCAGTGTATTTAGCTTATTAGGGCCCTATAAAAACATGATCTTGTTGTTACTACTGTTTGCTTTATTGAGCAACGGTATCAACCTTATTTTACCCAAATTGATCGCAGGGGCTATCGATGCATACCCCACTAATTATGTGTTGCAGGATGTAGTGATAAAGTACATGGCTGCCGCACTGATCATTTTTATTTTTACGTGGGCGCAGGGGTTGGTGCAGGTATATGCATCTGAAAAAGTGGCAAAAGATTTACGCTCTAACCTGTCGCAAAAGATTTCAAGACAAAGCCATGCCTATGTGGAAACAAGTAACCCATCTAAATTACTTACCAATTTAACGGCCGATGTAGATTCTATTAAAATGTTTGTATCTCAGGCTATTGTGTCCATAGCCTCATCCATTATTATTATCGTCGGCGCGTGTTTATTGCTATTCTCTATTAATTGGAGGCTTGCCCTGGTGGTAGTGATGATCGTGCCTATTATCGGCTTTGCATTCTTCTTTGTATTAAAAAAAGTACGGGCAATTTTTATACAAAGCAGGCAGGTAGTAGACAGGCTGAATAAAGTAATCAATGAAAGTATCCTGGGTGCTTCCGTGATAAGGGTGATCAACTCCCAACATTTGGAATACTCAAAATTCCTGGATGCCAATACCAAGGGAAAGGAACTCGGTATGAGTATTCTTAAATTGTTTGCAGGATTGATACCCATTATCATTTTTACAGCGAATATGGCTGGTCTATCTATACTGACGATGGGTGGTCATTTTGTAATATCGGGCAGTATGACCTTGGGTGATTATGCAGCATTCAACAGTTACCTGGCCATGCTTATTTTTCCCATCCTGGTGATTGGCTTTATGAGTAATGTAATCGCTCAGGCTACTGCAAGTTATCAGCGCATCAGTGTGGTGTTGAATACACCCGATCCGTCAGAGACGGCCACCATTAAAGAGCCATTGTTGGGTAATATTGAAATGAAAAATGTTTCCGTTTTATATGGTCAAAAACCTGCGTTGAAGGATATTAGTTTTTCTGTAAAAGCCGGTTCATCCCTGGCAGTGATCGGACCTACTGCCGCAGGTAAAACACAATTGCTTTACTTGCTTACTGGTTTAATAAATCCTACCGCAGGTGCCGTAGCATTTGACGGCCATGCTATTGAAACGGTGGATAAAGAAAACTTTTATAGCCAGGTGGGTTTTGTGTTCCAGGATAGCATCTTGTTTAATATGACCATAAGGGAAAATATTGCATTTAGCAGTAAGGTGACAGATGAATCACTTGCCAAAGCTATAGCCACAGCAGAGTTGAAAGATTTTATTGATTCGCTGTCCAACAAATTAGATACCGTTGTTTCAGAAAGAGGTACCAGTTTATCCGGTGGACAAAAACAACGCATTATGCTGGCAAGAGCATTGGCCATTAATCCAAAAATATTATTGCTGGATGATTTTACAGCAAGGGTCGATACGAATACGGAAACTAAAATATTAAAAAACTTAAAGGAAAATTACCCCGGTATTACATTGATCTCCGTCACTCAAAAGATCGCTACCGCAGAACAGTTTGATCAGATCATTGTATTGATGGAAGGAGAAATTGTAGCAAGTGGCGTACACCATGACCTGATGCAACAAAGCCCTGATTATATACAGATATTTAATTCACAAAAGAGCACCAGCAATTATGAATTACAATCTCAATGATATTTCAAATAAGCAGGAGAAGGTGTCTTCACTGAAAGCAGTACGAAAACTATTATTGCTTATCACCGAAGAACGTACGAACCTGTTGCTGGCGCTTCTTGCTATTCTGGTTAACTCAGGAATTAATTTATCTGGACCATTTATAATCGGGCATGTAATTGATACATATGTCGTACCTAAAAATTTCAATGGTGTAAAGTTTTGGGCAGGCATTTTATTCGGTATGTATCTTATAGGATTTGTGGCCAGTTATATGCAATCAAGGATGATGGGTGGCGTTGGTCAACGCATGTTGTTTAAATTGCGCAATACGATTTTTAATAAACTGCAGGAATTGCCTGTTGCTTTCTTTAATCAGAATAAAGCGGGTGATCTTATTTCAAGAGTAAACAATGATACCGATAAAATCAACCAGTTCTTTTCGCAATCCCTTATGCAGTTCATCGGAACCATTATGACTATGAGTGGTGCCGCTATTTTTTTATTGGTTATTAATCCCGAGCTTGGTGTCGTTACTTTATTGCCCGGCTTAGTGATTTTTATTATTACTAAACTTGTTTCTCCGTGGATCAAAAAAAGAAATGCAGTAAGTCTCCAACGCACCGGAGGACTAAGTGCAGAAATACAGGAAGGCCTGCAAAATTTTAAAGTAATCATTGCCTTTAACCGCAGGGATTATTTCAGAAACCGTTTTGAAGAAGCCAACCAAAACAATTATGCCAGTGCCGTTGCTGCCGGCATTGCCAATAATGTATTTATACCGGTGTATGGATTCTTCGCTGCTGCTGCACAATTGCTTGTACTGACATTTGGTATTTATCTGATCAGCACCGGTCATTTTTCAATTGGTTTGCTGGTAAGTTATCTCGCATATGCTGTAAACTTTTATAATCCATTGAGGCAATTAGCGGCATTATGGGCAAACTTCCAGGTGGCTATGGCTGGCTGGGACAGGATATCCTATATTCTAAGCATGGAAAACAATCTCCCCATAATACCTGCTGCAGTCGCTGAAAAAAGTAATGGAGCCATTATGGAATTCAAAGATGTTTCGTTTGGATATGATGACGGCAAAGAGATTTTGCACCATATCAATTTTAAATTAGAGCCTGGTAAAAAGTATGCCTTGGTGGGTCCGACCGGAGGAGGTAAAACTACTACGGCCTCATTGATCGCCAGGTTATACGATCCTGTAACAGGTACTGTGTTGCTGGACAATAAAGACATACGAACGTATCCAGCTTCGGACCGGACTAAAAAGATCGGCTACATTTTACAGGAACCATTTCTTTTTACAGGGACAGTAAGAGAAAATATTTTATACGGCAATGAAGAGTATGTTGGCTTTTCAAATGAACAACTTGAAGTGACGATTAAAAATGCCGGCCTGGAAAGTCTCCTGAATATTTTTGAAGAAGGATTGGATACAGCGCTCACATCAGGCGGTGATAGTATAAGTCTTGGTCAGAAACAGTTGATTGCATTTATGCGTGCTGTACTGCGCAATCCTGTCTTGCTGATATTAGATGAAGCCACTGCAAATATTGATACTATCACCGAACAAATATTGCAGGATATTTTAAACAAACTACCTGCAAGTACCACCCGGGTTATTATAGCCCATCGCTTAAATACCATTCAGAACGCCGATGAAATATTTTTTGTGAATGCAGGCGAAGTGATTCGTGCAGGTTCATTTGATCTTGCGGTAAATATGTTGTTGCATGGAGAGAGACAGAGTTAAATGAATGCAACTGAGATATTTTTTATATTCACTTGTTGTTATCATCCTATATATACCATTTGACAAGTATAAAATAAACAATGAGACCTAAAAAATTGATTTTTATAATTTCATTATTTTCCGCAAGTATTATTTATTCACAAAAGCCTGCTCCGAAATACTTTACTTTAGAGGGCAATGTGAAAAATGATTTCTCAGGTTACATTCAGTTAGAATATGAAAACAAGATTGACAGTTGTTTAATTACTAATAATCATTTTACTTATAAAGGAGTTTATTATGAAGAAATTTCATCTCTGGTGATGTCTGTAAGCGGAAAGCCATCTGGTTATGAAGGCATATACATAGATAGTGAAAAAATTATAATAGATTTAACCATTAGAGATCAAAAAAGGGGTAATGGAAATGTTGTTACTAATCTAACTGTAGAATCTGTACAGGGTTCAAAGACTACACAAACGAGTCTTGATTATCGTAAATTCTCACAAGAGCATTATTCAGATAAAGATATCAATGAACAAATGTATAAAAGGGTAAATGAAATTATAGAACAAAACCCTAAAAGCCCTTTTGGTGCAAGTTTATTAACTGGATTATCAAGTAGGAAAAATGTGGATATAGATAAATTGAAAAAAATATATTCAAAACTTGATAAGGAATATATTCACGAAATGAATAAAAAAGTAATTGAAAGCTATTTATTTCGTGAAAATTATGTACAAGAAAATGATTTGATTTTTGACTTCGAGCTCCCTGATCATAAAGACCAATTGTTTAGTACAAAATCACTCAAAGGAAAATGGTTTCTAATTGACTTTTGGGCTAGTTGGTGCGGACCATGTAAGGAACAACTTCCTGAATTAAAAAAGAAATATGATGCATTCAAAAACAAAAATTTTGAAGTCCTTGGAGTCTCGTTAGATGAAAATATTAAACCTTGGCTAGATGCAATTAAAAAGGAAAATTTAAATTGGATAAACGTCATTGAAAACAAAGATTTCTATGGAACAATTGCGAGTAAATATAATATACTAGAAATCCCTTCAAATTTCCTGGTTAATCCTGAAGGAAAGATTGTGAAAAAAAATATTTCTATAGAAGAGTTGGAAAATATTTTAAGTCTACGAAACTAAATGTAACGTTGCCAGCAATTTATACTATAGCATGATTTAAAAAATGGACACACAGGTCATAATATCGAAAAATAAAATGCCCGAGGGGCTTTTCGGTCAGGTTATACTTTATATGGCTGAAGTTCTTCCAATCCTTGAAAAGAGAAATACAGACGTATCCAGGTTGCATTGGGATATCAAAACAAAGATATACGGCTCTATCTTTCCAACTATTTTAGAGTACAAAGCAACAGAAAAATTAAAGTGGTACACGCGAAAAACAAAATTGCAACTGAAAGATCTAAGGTCTGTTCAGCCACAATACACCCTTGGAGACGAGTTTCACAAATTAAATCAACTTTTTTTTAAATATTTTAAAATCCCGGATCATTTAGAGGAAATAGCATCTTCTTT
Source organism: Saprospiraceae bacterium (assembly GCA_040007895.1). GTDB lineage: Bacteria > Bacteroidota > Bacteroidia > Chitinophagales > Saprospiraceae > JADJLQ01. Next base: position 15,717 of record JBDTUE010000053.1, read on the forward strand.
TGAATTGGAAAACACCTTAGGTATTCACTTTAGGGGAACTGATAAAACAAATGATCGTGATAATACGAATATTTCCAAAGACGATTTCTATATCATTTTTGATTCATTCATAAAAAAACATCCATTTAAAATTATTTTTCTAGCCACGGATGAAAATGATGTCTACACTTATTTAGTATCAAAGTATCCCGATATTAAAATAAAACATTCGAGAACGTTTGATGGTCAAACCATTTTTTGGAAGATTAAACCTGATTCTGTGCAAAATGCAAAAGAAGCTATGGTCGATATGTTGTGCTTATCGAAATGCAAAATGGTTTTAAAAGTCTCGTCAGCGCTTTCTTCCTTTGCAAAATTGGTCAATCCTGACCTTGAGATATACAGACTCAATGCACTCAAAATGTTCAATGACATTCCCTACTTTCCAGATGCATATATCCCATTATTAAGGAAGGATGTTATTTATTCGGAGCATTGTAATTCTATATTAGGTATGGTTCAAAAGGATGACTGGAGTTTAGAGCACGGAGAAAGATTTAGCAATTTTTTTTACAAGGAGAGGAGAATTGATTAATAGGGTTCACCCATGTTAAGAATGGCAATGATATTTGCGATGCAATTCCCTCGTTCATGATCAGTCCATCATTTTCCCTGTTTGTTCCAAATATCATTATATACTTCCGGATTCCGTTTGAATTGACCAAGCGTATAAGGGCAAGGGGAATAACTTTTAACCCTTTTGTCCTGGCATAATCTGCCATACCAGTCACGAGCTTTTTGGCGAAACCTTTTCCTTCCGCTTCAGGGATCACTTCAGTATTATAAAACTGTCAGATTATTACCTGACACACTGACTTCCATCCTTCTCATCATTTTTGTGCCTTTCCTGATCAAAAAGGCACCATTCCCTTCTTTATCAAATTGGATTACTACTTCAGCCATGATGTAGTATTTATTTCCTTCATAGTCATCATATATTGTTGTATCCTGATCATTCAATTATGTTTGATAAGACCCAATTTTATAATAAAATGGATTTCTCCAAGAGCTTACTTTTTTACTGTAAGTTATAAATTTTACTATAAGAACCATATTGGTTTATTTAAAGAGTCTCAGGATTAGATCTAATACCCCCAATGAGTAATGATAGTATAAACTTAAATATTCTAACTGCTTTACCGTTAGCTATCGGCATAGTGAGATGGTGATGTGAAGTAAATCAAATATGAATTTTAGCAACTTGGGTATCTATATTAATTTTACACCATTTACAGTGGCATTATTGCTTTGGTAATCAATTGATAATCATATTGTTGAACAATTTAGTCTTAGTGTATAAAGTAAGGGTAAAAATTCCCTTTAAGCAAGGTAAAATTGCCTATATTTGCATTATAAGTAAAAACACATTCTTATGATTATAGCTAAAAGGAATTTTGAAAGTGCTATTTTAGAAAGCGTGCCACGACATATTAATGATGGAGAGATATTACATCTTCTTTATACAACTGATATTAATTGGAAGTATGTTGATGCAATAAAAACTTATACGGAATTTAACGACGATGTTATTTCTGACTGGTTGAATATTAGCGTTAAAACATTCAGAGAATACAAAAAGCCCAAAAGCATATTTAAGGAAAATGTTAAAGAACAAGTACTCCTGCTGTTATCCGTTATTAAGCACGGAGTGGAAATATTTGGATCCATTAAGAAATTTGAAGATTGGCTGAATCAAGATAATTTTTACTTTGAAAACAGAAGCCCGGCTTCTTTTTTAAATACAATCACGGGTATAAAGTTTATCGATGATAGACTGACGGCTATGGAGTATGGCGACAATGTCTGATTATGGAAGTATTTAGAATTTCAAGAGAAGAATATTCAAAATCATTATCAACATCAGGCAGTGCTAATAGATGGAATTTGAAAGGACAATTTGTTGTATATGCTGGATCTTCTCGTTCATTATCTTCTTTAGAATTAGTTGTGCATAAAGGTGCTGTAAAGCCAGCGTTGAATTATAAAGTAATGGTAATATCAATTGCAGATGATGACCATATCATTAATCAAATCAAGATGAACGATCTGCCATCTACCTGGAGATCATTTGCTTCATACTCCCTTTTACAAAAGATAGGTTCAGATTGGTATAATAAACAAGAATCTTTGGTTTTAAAAATTCCTTCGGCTGTGATTCCCTTAGAACATAATTATATTATTAATACGGAACACCCGGATTTTCATAGAAGTGTCAGTTTGATAAGGATTGAAGATTATTTTTGGGATTCAAGACTTTTGTAAACGCAGTTAACAAAAGTATTTAAAAAAATTAAGTTAGGAAATGAAATAGCAAAAGCATGAAAAACATTTTAAATGAAGTGGATTACCTGGAAATTAAAGGAAGGATACAGGGACTTCCTGAGACAAGTACCCGACGCTGGGGCAAGATGGACATACAGGAAATGCTTGTTCATTGCACGAGACAACTAAAACTAGCCATGGGTGAGATGCCATCTGATCAACAAGGCCCTTCAATCCTGCGATCAAAGTTGGGAAAATGGTTTTTATTCTCTAATGTGCCCTGGCCTAAAGGGGCAGTGACTCCGGTGGAAATGAATACCCATATAACAACCTATTCTCTCACCGATTTTGAAACAGAAAAAAAAGAATTACTGAAGTACCTAGAGTTGGTAAAGAATTATACAGCATTTAAAACACACCCCTTTTTTGGAGACCTAAACAGGAAAGAGTGGGCGAGGCTGGTTTACAAACACCTTGATCATCATTTAAAACAGTTTGGTAGTCTTTAAGGATCTATTATAGGATGTCCTATTAATACTTTTAATTTTTAGCCTAAGGACAGTATTATATGCGCTATGGCTTATATTTCTTCTCAATGTACTGCCGTAATGCTTACTTTCTCAATTCCGTTAAGATGTAATTCAATATGCCGGTCGTGTGCTTTGTTGTTAAACTCACTTATAATTTCTAAAATGTCGTAATCAATAAAATTACATTCGCTGCCATCGATAGTCAGCACGCTGTATTCCGGAATTTGGTCTAAGGCCTTTCGTAAGTTTACTTTATTTAAAAAAGTAACATTGCTGTTGAGCTTAATGACATGTACTTCTGTGTCATGTCGTCTCGTGGTGGTGATTTTATATTCTGCCTTAAAATTGTTACGGACTATATAGTACGTCGAAATTAAAAGTCCGATGCTGACACCGATTAATAAATCCGTTAAAAGAATGGCAATGACGGTAATTGAAAAAGGTAAAAACTGTTTCCACCCTAAAGAATAAATATTGCGATATAGTTTTGGTTTTGTCAGATTATAACCTGTGATGAGCAGAATGGCAGAAAGAGAGGCATAAGGAATTTTGTTTAGTATAAACGGAACGAGCAACACGGCCAATAAGAGAAAAAGTCCATGAGTGAATGCAGAAAGTTTTGTTCTTGCGCCGGCGTCCACATTGGCTGACCCTCTTACGACTACGGCGGTCATTGGAATCGCGCCAAATAATCCACAAACCATATTGCCGATGCCCTGGGCTATAAGTTCACGATTAACAGGAGTGATGCGGTTTCGTTTATCTAATTTGTCGACAGCCTCAATGCAAAGCAAAGTTTCTAATGTTGCGAGCAACCCGATGACAAGTCCGTCTTTCCAAATCTCAATGGAGGAAAACAGTTTTGAAATGTCGGGGAAAGAAATGTTTGCAAACAAATTTTCGGGAATAAGCACTAATTGAGTTGGCTTTAGAGAAAATCCGGAAGTTGCATTTGTAAAAAAAATGTTTATGAGGATGCCGATGATCACAACTACTAAAGGTGCGGGGATTACTTTAAGTCTTTTTGCAGATGGAAGTTGAAGTAAAATCAGAACAAGTAAAGAAACTACAGTAATAAGAATAGCTCCTCTGGTAATGTGATGATTGAAATTTTCAAAGTTTCCGAACATATTTTCATGAGCAAAAAGTTTTGGCAAACCACTTGTCCAGAAATCGGGTTGATCATAGCCCAGTGCTAAAGGAATTTGTTTAGAGATAAGAATGATACCAATGGCAGCCAACATACCTTTGATGACAGATGAAGGAAAATAATTTGCTACAGACCCAAGTTTCAGAATTCCTAGAATGAGTTGAAAAAGCCCGGCAACCAATACAGCAAGGAGAAATACTTTATAATCACCCAGCGATATGATGGATGCTGCAACTATAGTGGTCAATCCTGCGGCCGGTCCGGAAACGGCTAATTGTGAGCCGCTGATGAATGATACCACAAGTCCACCAATGATCCCCGAAAGAAGTCCTGCATAAAGAGGTGCACCGGAAGCTAAAGCAATACCCAAACATAGAGGAAGTGCGACAAGAAAAACAGAAAGCCCTGCCGGCAAGTCATGTTTAAGCCAAATTAGTCTGTAATATCTAATAGTCCTTCGCATGTTTTGGCATTTATAATTACATTAAAGGTAGAAAGTTTGATAGAAGCATCATTCAAATGAAGTTTTGTCCTATTGCTCTGATCAACAGGATGTCAATATTCAATAGCAGAATTCTGACTTCTTGTAGAATGGTTACTAATAGACGATTCATTCCGTATTCATCAGGCTCGCTGCCAGAATTAATAAATGATAATGCTAATGTTTGATATAATCTTTGGAAAACTCTTCGATGACTGTGTTTCATTCTATTGATAGCTTAACTTTCACTTTCATTTATTTTTAAATGATCTCAATAAACTTAAGTTTTGATCATCGTCAACATCATTTTGAATTTTTCGTTTGCTTTGAGGGAATGCGAAATATTTGCAGGCAGGATTATGCATTTCCCTGCTTCAAGAGTATAAGGAGTTCCTCCGATTGTAATTTCTGCTTGCCCATCTAAAATCTGTACCAATACT
>JBDTUE010000054.1:0-20491 GCA_040007895.1 Saprospiraceae bacterium
CTTGAAGATTGGAGAAGGTAACTTTCATCGTTACTTGATTCAGAAAAGGAATTTTGATCCATGCTTTGCCAGTGAATCCACTACCTGATTTGGTGACTTCCGTAAGCTTAGCCAGAAATTTTCCAACTAATATTTCATCGTTTACAGCCAGGCTGCCTATCAATGAAGTATTAACAGGTGATGGGATAGTACAAGAACTTCCGCATACCGTATCCACTGGAGCTTGAACTATAGGAGCAGTTTTAGCTGTAATGGTATCTCCAATCTTAAAACTATCAATAGCAGAGATATTATAAAAATCATTGGCGGTGAGATGAATAAGATTATTTTCAGTTGGCAGTGCATCAGGACTTTTATACCAGCCGAATCTCCAATAATAGGTAGCTGTGTCTATAAAATGACCTTTAAACTTAATATCTCCATACAATGCACTTAAAATGCCAGCTGTATTAAGCATTCTATTGTCTACATCCTGATTGTAATAAACACTTTCATCTAAATTTATTGAATATCCCTGCGCCATCAGGTTTTCACTAAAATCTTTGTATCGGGACACCTGGATCACTCCATATTCCTTTACTACTCTTGGAATATAATTCATGATATTATGATTGTTATCAAATTGAATTATTTTAAAAGGAGGTAAAGGAGGCTGGATAATATTCTCAAACATTAGCTCAAAATTTACTTCTCCAGTATCTACTGCGACCCCCTTGATCGGACTGGCAAGTACATTTTTAGGCATTCCTACTTCAAACAAAATGGGGTTCATACTATTGAATATTGTTCTATTGGGCCTCTCTTTCCGAAATTCATATTCAATAGTACCCTGAGTGGTCCATTTATATTGATGACCTCTGATCAGCTCTGGAAGTGCGTTTAATTCACCCATTGCCAAATGGCTGGAGTAATATCCATCGGGGTCAAAACCTTTAACTTTACGGTTCCCAGGATGTAAATACACATTGAGGTAATTTCGAGGGCCACTATTCCATCTTGGTTTTTTGTTACTATTATGATTATATACTAATTGATTCGTGGTGACATCCGTGAGATTTACAGTATAGTTCAAAGATCTATATTTATCACAATAAGGTTCTAGCCTTATGACTAATGGAACCCGAGTAAATGGAATAATGCTGGACAAAATACTAGGCGAAACTGGGGTAATACTTAAATGTTGGCCACATTCCAATTCAAATTCACTTACATATTGAAACGTAACAATATCGCTTCTTAATAAATCAAAACCCAGAGGTTGTTCATTATTGGCAGCGTATACTGCCAAAGCATATTTGTGCCCATGAATAAGATTGAGATCAGTAAACGTGACCGTATAGGGCAATCCGTACGGCAAATTCGACTCAAACAATACAGGTGTTACTCCTGGATCCTCCATGAGTTCATACGGAGAATATGAAGGCGGTAATAAATCAGGGTCATCTGCATAGTCCGCGTCTAACCCAATATCAATAATTTTTACATTGTAGGTGGTACTGGCCCGTAGCCTTGCATTGTTAATAACATGGGTCCACTTTATTGACATCGTATTTTCTACACTACCATCCACAAAATAATTTTCTGTAGGTAGTATAATACTCGGTCTTGAAGGGTGTATAATATTAAACTTAAAACACACACTGCCTAATACATTATCCAGATTACCGACTTCCTTTGCCTGAATACAAATCTCATATTCGCCTTCGGGTAAAATATGATTGACTAGAAAATTACCCTTCAAATCTTTATCCGGATTATCAGGATCGTTAGGTATATCATCAAAATTAAAATCCTCGATGCGGTAATTAATGCATAGATCATTAAAACTACCTTTCGGAAAATTGCGTGTGGCGCCTGGATTGATCCCTTGAGTACAATGAGGCACTTTAGATTCTCCTGATATATTATATGGCCCCACTATAAAGGAATACATCTCAAACTCATAGGTTTTATTGGTCTTGTTTCTGATGGTGATATTTGCATTGGGAAAATTGTCGATGTATTCATCAAAGTTGATTGGAAAAGGGCCAGAGGCTGTAAACCGAATATCAAAATCTTTCGATTGTGCTACGCCATATTCACTAAAAAATATTGAGAAGATGAACAGAGAAAAAAAATTCAAGATATATTTTGTAGTCATGTTATTTCAATTGAATGTTTAATGAAGTATTTCCTCTCCACTCAGCGTAAGATCTGCCTAGTACAGCATCTCGATTTATATAGTTTATATTAAATCCAAGATTGTATTTTTTATTTATCACCAGTGTAAGCCCGGTGTTCATACCATATTGAAAACCATCTGCTTCCGCTTCTAAATAATTTTTAGAATAATTGACTTGGCCTCGTATTCTAACAGTATTTTTATTAAATGATTTTTGCCCGGAGAGGTAGATTCCATACCTTGTACTTTTCGCATCTGCATACATGCTACTGAGGTATTGTAATGATGTATTTATTGAATATGCTTTGGCCTTATTTGATAGGGAATAATTAATATTGCCAGATCCTATTTTTGCATCTTGACCAGAAAATGGATCAAGACTAAAATCTTTTACCTTTTGATCTGAGTAGCTGATATTAATATTATGTCGGAATACCTTCCCTGAAAAAGTGAAATATGGACTAATAGAACTAGTGGCCGTCACCTGCCCATATCTAAGACTATCATTGATCACCAGCAATCCGGATTCCTGATTAAAGTTAAAATTCGAATATTGACCATTGAAACCAAACCAACTTGCCGGAGACCAATTGGTAGACACATCGTATATTTTTTGCAATGATTCTGTACTTCTATGGCCTCGTACATTATTCCGTTGTAAGCCATAGCTCCCATCAATATTTATTTTTCCCTTCCAAAGGTCGGTACCAGCATTAATAGTATAATTTTCATTATCGTCTTGAAAATAGAATGCACCGAGACTGGAGTACGTAGGATCTATATATTGGTATTTACCTCCAAATCTAAAATGATTGAAGTTAAAACTGATTGAAGCATCACCTGCCAGATTGAGCCGCGTAGAATTATTAATAGAAGTAATTTTTTTAGCCAGATCATAATATTTTTGTTCTTTAACCCTTACTTCAAGTTCATCCGCATTTCGGTTATTGGTAAAAGCGCTTGCAGCTGAATTGACTTGAAATTGAATCAAGTTTTTAAAAAATGAGAGTTTCGACTGAATGCCGACTACTAGATTTTCAGCTGGTTTGAATGGGGTGGAATCTGGAATTTGTTGATTACTTGCATAATCCTTTCCTTTGAAAACTATTAAATCAATATTTTTAGAGTTGCTTCCCACGCCCAGTTTGACTCCCATTGCAGATCGCTTATATGGATTGATAAATGTTGGTCTGCCCTGTATAGAATCTAGTATTGCTTTCGGATTCTGAAGATTTCCTGCCATCACGGTTAATCTAAATTTGCCTGGAGTGAGGGAAATACCGCCCCCATTGAAGGTGACCCCAGCCAAGGTGTATGGGCTAAAGGAGATAGAATTTTGACCAGCATAAAGTCTCAACCATTTATAGTGAGGACTTATTCCTAATCTAAAGTAAGGTTTGGAATAATTAAATTGTTGATTTCGGTAACTAAAGGATAAGGGAATACTAAATCCATAAATGCTCATGGATGCATTGGCATTAATATAATATCCAAAGGGTGAGGAGGTAGGGGTACTGCTCGTAGTATTGAAAAAATTAGAACCCATGGACAAACTGGAGCTCCAGTCAAATGGCTTTGCTTTTCGAATATTGGACAGGTCCTGGCAGAATACATTTGATCCAATTAATATCATAATTACAACAGGCCATATTTTATTTTGTATTCTCATTTTCAATAAAGTTCCACGTAGATGATCGGGTTTAAATTATATTGTATATTAATTTTTATATTAGTGTTTCTTCACTTGAAAATATTATCAATAGTTTAGATAACTTTTGTTATCACCCTCTCATACCATACGCTAGTACTGCCTCCAACCTATTGGCCACCTCTAGCTTTTTATACGATCGGTGTGCATATTGTCTTACAGCCGCCATAGATATCATCATATCAGCCGCAATACTCTTATAGGATTGCCCATTCAATAATTTTTCCAATACTTTTAGTTGTTTTTCATTGAGTTGGATATGAGTTGGTAATGTTCTAAGGCATACTCGTAGTGTTTGACTCATATCGTGTGGGTGAATAATCATAAAATATAAAAATTATGAATCAAATTTCACTTGTCACAAGGGTTACCACAATACCTCATTGTGGTAATTTTACTATTTACAGCGAGCTGAACCACCTTAGTCGTTGATGATTGACTACATCAAAAAACCTTTCCAAATCCAGGTCCACTATGTAGCGTTTTCCTTCTTTACGTACTAAAGGATCGACTATTTGGTCCATTAAATCGTTCGACTGATGTCGTCGTTCTTCGCAGATACAGGGTGTCACCCAGGACTCAACTTTCCGTAGTTTTCATAACATAGGGGTATCTCCACTGCGAAAGACAGTTGCTTTTATCACATCCTTTCTCTTCATTCTTAGTTTTGACTTTTACTACCTCAAAAAAAACTTCATCTGCTTTAAATTAAGGATTCGGCCCTTCGATTTATTTCCCTTAGAGAAACCTCTACAGTACTATAGCCTTTGCAGCCTTCAGCTCAGGGCATCCGCTTATCCTTACAGATCTCCTATGGTAAACTCATACCTCTTTTCGTGTAATCCTCAGAATTTATTATTCCATTGTCTATGTTCAACTTTCGGGCTTCATAATCAAATGCCACTTGCCCACAGCATAAGCCTTGTATTCTGTTTCTGTTCGTTGGATCACACTTTTATTCGCCACTTCCCCGCCAAAAGGGTGGACAGGCTTCAGTTTTTGTCTCCACCAACAAACTTGTTTTGAACTAACGATTTCAGTTGGGCCGGCTTGTTTGGGACTTCCACCCAGCAGATTTACGGTATGCATAGCGCACATTAAAAAAACAGGTATTGATCATTCTCAGGCCTATGCTCAAAAAAAATACTTTGGAAATTATATATAAGGATATTTAATACATTTGTCTAAGTACATAAAATATACTAGTTAGTGATAGTCGTCAAAAACTGTATTGCATTTTCGAACTACAGAATTTTTACTATCAACGCTCTGTTTGATGTCCGCTTAATATAAAACTTTTGAAAAATTTGAAACGAATTCCACTTTTTATATTCATTTTTAACTTTACCATATTGTTTAGTCAATCGATTAAAATTGATTCGCTAAAACTAGAATTAGTATCTGCATTATATGATACCTCCCGAGCAAAATTGGTAAATGAACTAGGTCTTGAATTTTTGTCGTTAAACGAATATGACAGTGTCATTCATTATATAAGCAATGCACTCATTCTAACCTCAAAAATTAATTATAAACACGGACAAGCTTCTTTAAACAATACTTTAGGACGGGCTTATTACTTAAAATTTAAATTCCCGGAATCACAGGCGTGTTATGAACTAGCTTTGAGCATATTTCAAGAACTAAATTTGAAATCAGATATTGGTAAATCTTACCTTGGAATAGCTGGCAACTATTACATGCGGGGGCACTATACAGAGTCGCTTAAATTCTGTTATACAGCTTTACAATATTTTGAAGAGGATAAAAATACGCTTATGGAAGGATTCGTCATAGTTCGAATCGGTTTGATCAATTATTATCTAAAAAACTACAAAGAGGCTTTAAAAAACTTCGAACAAGCTCTAGTTAAAGCTACTGAAGTAAATGATTACAATAATATTTCCTTTTCCCAGAAAAACATAGGAGTAATTAATTACATTCAAGGAGAAGAATTATTATCACAAGGCGACACGACAAATGCAAAAATAAAATATACCCTTTCTATTGAAAAATACTTTTTGGCTTTGGAAATATGTAATCTCAAAAATGATAAATTAGGTTTGTTGCAAATATATCATCCGCTGGGAAATACATATGAACGATTGGGCAAAATAGCTTTATCTGAAGGTGAATTCAAAAAATCCAATACATTTTTCAAAAATGCGATGGAAAATTTTCAACTATTTTTAGCAGGTTCAGAGAAAGTAAAAGACAAAAACTATTCCGCAGAGGCTTGCTTCGCAATTGGAAACTTGTCGCTTTTTTTAAAAAAAACAAATGAAGCAAAATTTTATTTCGATAAAGGCCTTCAATTATCAAAGGAAATAGGGATGAAAGAGAATATTAAAATTGGTTATTGTTATCTATCAGATTATTATAGCGTTACAAAAGATTATAAAAAAGCGTTGGAGTATCACAAATTGTGCATTGATTTTAGGGATAGCCTGGTGAATAGCGAAAATTCGCAAAAATCTGATCAATTAAAATCCAATTATGAAATTCAAAAAAAGGTAGACTCGATTCAGGTTTTGACAACTTCAAATCAATTACAATTAGCACTGTCAAATACAAGAGATCAACGTAATAGATTCTTAGTGACCATTTTTATTACCACCGTCTTTTTCGGAAGTATAGGATTTTACAGTTACAAAAAGAAAAAACAGATTGAAAAAATTCAAGCTTTGAATCAGGAAAGATTACGTATTAGTAGTGAACTGCATGACGAAGTTGGTGCGACTTTAAGTGGCATTTCTATGTATAGTCATCTTGCAAAAAGTCAACTCAAATCAAATATGGTATCCGATATAGAAAAATCATTAAACGTCATGCAGCAAGGTAGTAATGAAATGGTGGACAAATTAAATGACATAGTTTGGTTTATTAATCCAGAGCAGGATTCATTCTATAATCTTTTCCAAAGACTGGAAGATTATATTCTAAAAATGGCAGCGTTAAAAAACATCAGGATTGATTCAAAAATTTCACAAAATATTACAGATTTTGATTTATCCTCTGTTGCCAGAAGAAATCTATATCTCATTTGTAAAGAAGCAGTCAATAACGCTGTAAAATATAGTAATGCAACTCTACTCAGCGTTATTATTGACAAATCTAATGACTATATAAAAATTATGATTACCGACAATGGAATAGGGTTTGATATAAATAATACACGAAATGGTAATGGCCTAAAAAATATTAAAAACAGGGCCAATGAAATTGGCGCAGTATTACAAATTAATTCTGATCAACGTATTGGTACTTCAATCTCATTGGAAATAAAAGCATAATATTTAAATTGAGCCACGACATTTGTCCGGAAGGAGTATTTCGTTTTCGATTCAGCTAAAATCTTTAAAAAAGAAATAAACCACATCGGTAGAATTACCTTGCCTGGGTGAGTTCCTAAGCATAAAGCCAATGGTCTTATGTATCTTTGCTGTCCTTTATCTATGGGAGCTCCACGAAGCATAGCTTTTCACACATTAGGTTGCAAACTCAACTATGCAGAGAGTTCGACCTTGAGTGATCTTTGCCTTCGCGAAGGATATCATGTCACAGGATGGGATCAACCGGCTGATATCTATGTGATCAATACGTGCAGTGTCACCGAACAAGCAGATAAAAAATGCAGGTATGCTATACGACAGGCTTTACATACTTCGCCCGATGCCAAAGTGATCGTCACTGGATGCTATGCACAACTTAAGCCCAAAGAAATAGTTGAAATACCCGGAGTTTCCCTTGTATTGGGGGCTGCAGAAAAATTCAGATTGACAGAATATATTGAAGCGCTGGCCCAAAGTAATGATCTGGCTTCTATGCAGGCGGGTGTGATCCAGGATGTCAAAACTTTCAATTCCTCGTATTCTTTTGGTGATCGTACAAGATCTTTCTTAAAAGTTCAGGATGGATGTGATTATAAATGTTCATTCTGTACTATTCCCCTGGCTAGAGGTAAAAGCAGAAGCGACACCATAGAGCACTCCATTTTAAAAGCCAATGAAATCGCATCGCGGGGAGCTAAAGAAATAGTCCTTACCGGTATTAATCTGGGGGATTTTGGAAATGGAACAGAAATCATTGAAGGCAATAAACCACACAAAGAAGCCTTGTTCATAGATCTTGCAAGAGCCTTGGATGAGAGTGTTGATATCCCGCGATTCAGGATCTCTTCTATTGAGCCAAATTTATGTACGGATGAAGTGATTGATTTTGTAGCGCAATCAAAACGTTTCATGCCGCATTTTCATATTCCATTGCAAAGCGGCAGTAATAAGATTTTAAAGTCTATGCAGCGGAGATACTTGCGGGATGTCTATTCATCCCGGGTAGATCACATCAAACAGGTCATGCCTCATGCCTGTATTGGAGTAGATGTGATCGTTGGATTTCCCGGAGAAAATGAAAAAGATTTCGAGGATACATTTAATTTTTTACATGATATAGATGTATCGTATTTCCATGTATTTACCTATTCAGAGCGGGCTAATACTAGCGCTATTCACCTTCCGGATTCAGTTCCTGTACATGTTCGCAGAGAACGCAATGACGTACTCCGTCAATTGAGTGAAAAGAAAAAACATCATTTTTATCAATCCCATTTACAAACCCAAAGACCTTTACTGGTAGAGCATGAAACTTCCTATGATGGAGGAACAGCAACGAATCAGGGTGTGGAATGCTGGAGCGGATTTACAGATAACTATATCCGAGTCCATATTCCCAAAAACAAAGCTTTGCCAAATCAAATCATCGATGTCTCACTGGATCGCTTCAATAAGTCGGGTGAGTTACAAAGCATTTGATTTTATTGCATGATTTCATAATAATCAGAAATCCAAATCCAGGCTGGTTACGTATACCGTGGAGTAATTTTTGATTCATGGCTAAATTTAATTTTATTACCCGGTGGAATGTAGGCGCTACGGTGGATGAAGCCTATTCCATTATTAAAGATTCTTCCGCATTAAAGAAATGGTGGCCCTCCGTATATCTAGATGTCAAGGTCACCGATCAGGGATTAAATAGTGGTATCGGCAAAAAAGTTGCTTTGTGGACCAAAGGGTTTTTGCCTTATACCTTACAGTGGAATTTTGAAGTGGTTCAAATAATTCCAAAAGAACGAATAGTGTTAAATGCATATGGTGATCTTTTGGGAAAGGGAATCTGGACTTTTAAAAAGACTTCTTTTGGATGTGAAGTAGTCTTTGAATGGAGTATTGATTTTGATAAAAAATATCTTTCAGCATTTAGTCCTGTCTTGAGGCCTGTTTTCGGTTGGAATCATCGATGGGCTATGAACAAAGGGTTAGAAAGTTTAAAATTGGAAGTTTTGAGAAGACGGGGAGTACAACATGTAGATGCACCTCCGAGACCTACCTGGCCACATAGAAACTCTTAATTTTATTGATTACCAATGCTTAAAGGGTATGAGATGTATTCATTAATTTTATATGAATACATTAAAATTAGCTTCCCTGTTTTTTTACTAATCCTTTTAATCTATCTTTCGCATCATGATCCGTCCTTATATTCTCGAAGAAACAAACTGGAAACAACTAAAAGATACTACTTATGATGTAGCTATTTTACCGTGGAGTGCTACAGAAGCACATAATTACCACATGCCTAATGGTACAGATACTTACCAGGTAAATTATATCGCACACGAGGCTGCAGGCAAAGCATGGTCTGAAAAAGCTAAAGTAATAGTACTGCCGACGATTCCGTATGGCATACAAACCGGCCAGCTCGATATACCTTTTAGTATGAATCTTTTGCCCAGTACACAATTACTTATATTAAAAGATCTGTGCGATGTAATCCTCAGGTCGGGATGTAATAAACTGGTCATCGTTAATGGACACGGTGGAAATAATTTTAAAAATATCATTCGCGAATTATCTTTTTATTTCCCATCTCTGTTTTGTTGTTCTGTCAATTGGTGGGAAGCCGTGCCGGCTAAAAATTATTTTGAAAAACCGGCTGATCACGCAGACGAGTTTGAAACCAGTAGTATGATGGTGATACGACCTGATCTTTTGCTTCCATTATCTGAAGCCGGTGATGGTGCAACCAAAAGATTTAAAATAGAAGCTTTGCGCAGAGGCTGGGCTCAGGCACAACGCCGCTGGACTCAGATCAGCACCGATACCGGAAGTGGCGATCCTTCATTGTCTACTCCTGAAAAAGGAAAAAAATATACCGATGCCTGTATTTCGGAATTAACGAAGTTTTTAATCGATCTTGCCAAAGCGGATGTAAATGATATGTACGAATAAGCTTCTTTCTCTATAGAGGGACCTTTAAGAGTTATAATTCGATAACAGTAAATGTCAGTCTTTAATTGCTTTACTATTTTAAACGGTCGTCTCTTAAGTAGTGTTTGATTTTTGAAAAATCAATTAAGACGGCCTATTGCTTAAATAAAAATTTAGGCAGATTATTAAGCATTCCTTAAATACTTTTTGGTCTTTATTTCCAACGTTTAAACTTATTCTTGCGTATTAATAGGTATGAAAAATCTGTTGTTTTTCTTTATACTCTGTGGTTTGTTTTCCTGTAACAAACAAAATGATGCCATCGAATATGCTTGTTTTACTTTAGTTGAAAGACAATGCGCTACAGATCCATACAATACTTATGTGAAAAATGCTACTACATTGGAGGAGAAAGCCAGATCTATTCAGGCATATTTAAAGGATCAGGGTATATCGGGGACAGTATTGGTACCCAACCCTATTTATACCGGCGCCGTATGCCAGTCATGCATCTGTCCGAATGGTGTAAGTTATCAACTAACCTTATCCGCAAGTGATACGACTAAACTTAAATCATTAAGCCTTTCACTAGTTAATAAATCCTGCGAATAGCTATTTAAGCTAACTGTTGTTTAATTTTTTCGTTAGGAACTTTACCGCTCCAATAACTGGCCAGAATCGAACCGGTAATATTCATTAGTGGTCCGAATAATGCAGCAGCTAATCCAACCGTAGCAATTTTACCCATTTTAAATGCAAGACCGGATGCTAAACCTGCATTTTGTAATCCTACTTCAATGGCGACGGTGCGACAATCCTGTTCCGGAAGTTTGAATATTAATTTGGAACTAAAATAACCAAAAGTATAACCAACCAGATTGTGTAACAGTACGGCGATCAATAACATGCCTCCGACGGTAGTAAGGGATTCATGTCCTGCAGCCGTAGTAATTACAAGTACCGTGGCAATACCAAACATGGATATGAGCGGTAATATCAGCTGTAGTTTGCTAGCCAATACTTTTAAATAGGTATTAATGGCAAATCCCAGTACTATAGGAAGTATGACTATTTTAGTGATATCCCACATCATTTTTAAAAAATCAATTTCTACATATCCTCCGCCTAATACTTTCATAAAAAAGGGAGTAAGGACGGGTGCTAACAGGGTAGCAAATGCAGTAATGGTAATACTCAGTGCGACGTTGGCTTTAGCGATATAAGCCATTACATTAGAAGCTAAGCCACTGGGGCTGCTACCGATAAGAATAATACCTGCTGAGATCTCAGGAGGAAAGCTAAATATTTTTGTGAGGGTAAAACCTACAAATGGCATGATTGCAAACTGGCATATCAAACCGATAACAACTCCTTTTGGGTTTTTAAGTACTCCTAGAAAATCATCTTTCGTCATGGTAGTCCCCATTCCAAACATGATCACCTGGAGAAAAGGAAGAATTAATGTTGTGGTTTTTATACCACCTATCTCTGTGAATACCGTTGGAAAAAAATATGCTGCAAGTACTGCAAAAAAAATAAATATTGTAAATGCATAATTTTTCATTTCCTTAAAAAGTATTTATCGCAAAGTACAAAAACACTTTCTAAATCTCTATTCCCATTTTTTTCATTAAATAACTTGCATTGGCAGAAGTGCACACACCAGGCTTGAGTTTATAATCAAACTTAATTTCATCACTTTCGAGAATGGAATCAAAATAATACGTCTGTACGATAGAGGGGTATTGTTCTTTAAAACTGCTCAATGTGGCATCATGGGAAGCGATCACTCCTACAGCATGATGATTTATCAACTGTTTCACAAGTCCATGTGAGCCAATATGGCGGTCCTCCATATTGGTTCCTCGTAGCATCTCATCGATCAGGATGATTACATGTTGTTTTGCATTGACTGCGTCAACAATGATTTTTATTTTTTTCAATTCTGCATAGAAAGTAGAGGTTTCCTCCTGGAGGTTATCTGAAATACGCATGGACGTCAATACCATGCCCGGACTTATCTTAAAATATTGCGCATGCACCGGAGCTCCTGCGCCGGCCAGTATGATATTAGATCCTATGGACCTAAGGAATGTACTTTTACCTGCCATATTGGATCCTGTAATCAGGGCCATCCGGTTAGGCTCCATCAATGAAAAATCATTCGTGACTGCTTTTTCAACGGAAAGCAATGGGTGAGCAAGGCCTTTGGTTTCAAAAGTAAACCAGCCATCCGTAATCAAAGGATATATCCATGAAGGATGATTAAATGCTGTAGTGGCGTAGGATGAAAGCGACTCCATTTCCGCGAGGCATTCAAACCACAAATCAATATTGCCTTTAAACTGTTGCTTCCATCGGTTTAATGCAATGATTTGTTGAAGGTCCCAGCAAGTAAAAAAATTTAAAGGAATAAATACAATCGGGTTGAGCCGGTAATCAAACCGGTTAATGATTTTATTTAATGCAGCGATTGAGTCTGATGCTGTCGTGGGTAAAATAATTTTAGATTGATTTTCTTTAATCCATGAAGAATGAAAAACCTGGCTTTCTATCGTTTGAATACACGGAAGTAAAGTATCTAATTCGCTTTTTATATGCTGCAATGGCTTAAACCAACGGCTGGCCAAACTTCCAATAAAACCAAGGAATCCGAAAAGGATAAGACCGAAAAAAACATAAACATTGCCCGGCATCTTATCGAGGACATAAAGTATGGTAATAGAAATAGTAATTAACGGAAAAATTATTACGATCCAATACCAGGTTTGAGATAACGATTTAAATCGGGGATCTATAATCCAATCGTGAAGTGTCTTTTGGGTTTCTTGGCTCACCGGCTTATCCATTTGTCGGGCCATCAATCGTTGACGCCATTCTATCATAGGGCTCAGTTCCCGGATGGCATCTTGTCTTTGGTTGATTTGATCAATACTAAAGGAATGTACCAGAGACAATGCGAATTGATCAGATCCTTGTTCAGATTTTGTCCTGTGCATATACTGATACAAAGATCCAGGACCAAATACATCAAGATCCTGAGTCATATTATTGATCATAGGATCAAAAGCGGATAAATAGGCAGCCCCGGTTTTCCTGTGATGATAATGACCGGATAAAATTTTGATTTCTTCTTTATTGATTGTAGATAAATGAAGAAGATGGTTTAATTCAGCATCTAAAGCACTGGATACTCTTACCAGGAAAAAAAACAATCCAAGTAATATCATTAATCCTATTCCTAATATCAAAAACTGATTCCACCAATACCAGGTCCAGGTCACAGCGATCAGGAAAATAAGCAACCTGATTCTGCTGATGAGTATGCCGCGACGGGTTTTTGATTGGATGACTTTGTCAAATTCTGCAATTCGAATTTGATAAAATTCAACAGTAGGTGAAGAAGAACTCAATCGTGTTAGTTTTGAATAAAGTTTTTGCCGGACAGTTTGGATTCTCCATTCCATCGATAGGCAGTAATATGACCTGATTTGATGACATCAAAATCCAGGCAACAAACATTGGGTTTTAACAATGCCGGTGTCCTGTTCATACTGTAGTGTCCAATAAATACGGGTGGTGCATCCTGTGGATACGTAACATCTATATTGATGAGGTTATTGGGAATTTTATAATCAGGAAGTTTGCCTTTAGATTGAGCACTGATTTGTTTATACGTTTTACCCAGGTGATTTTCCCACCATTTTACCCGTATAAACCCTCGTCGCACAGATTCTGCGTCTACTACTTTTTTATTTCGTGGTAACGGTACTTCCACTCCTTTAAGCAATATATGCACTGCTTTAAATTCTGATCCACGGGACTGATAGGATTTAATCAATAGCTCCCTGTTGAATTTTTTATTAGGGAAATTTTTTCTAACAAAATTTATACTATCCTGATGCCAGCAAGCGTGGACTACTCTGAAATCTTCAAACTCTAAAAACAAGGGCAACGAAAACATCCAGTCAATGTATTCATGCATTTCAGCTTCTGAATTTTTAAAACTTTCCAGCACAGGCAATAATTGCATGATATTCCGGATACTGTGATTGTGCAGGGGTTTATTAAAATCGTCGAGGCAATAAAAAGCCATGAGGTTTAATTCATGATTTCCCAGGATCGCTTTAGCAAAACCCGATTGTACCATCGGTCGCACGATTTCAAGTACTTCTTTGGTATCAGGACCACGATTGATAAGATCACCTACAAAGATGGCTTTGCGGGTAGCATGTTGGTACAATCCTTTTTTAGGTTCGTATTCCAATTTATGTAATAGTTGTTTTAATTCTTTTGCATGTCCATGCACATCACCAATGAGGTCATACATAAATAAGCGTAATCGTTATAAGGACTATAAGTTTCATGGCGATGCTAAGCTCTTGGTGCTTGATGACAAAGATATATTTTCTGATAATAATATTGGTGCTCAGCATTAAGAAGTACCAAAATAAATTTATAGCTTATTTATCTCTCCTAAACAATTGATGGGAATATCAAAGGCATTTACCAATGGCACTGCGTCTTGTCGTATGTTCCAGCACAGTTGATTTACCATTTTACGGATTGCTTTTGTTTTTACACCTTCCATATAACCGGATTCGAGATACCAGCCATTGTTGTTTTCTATCGTGTGTAACGCAAATAACTGCACCAGCTTTAATAAAACATTTTTACAAGCCGGATCTTTAATTTTTTCAACGGCAAGATAAAACTGGCTAAGAATGATACGATCGATATACGCCTGAGCTGCCTGAATCAAATGATGCTGACCTACATTAAATGCATCGAATGAGTCCATTCCTTCTTTAATAAGCTTCTGTAATCTTTTTGCCGCGGAAGATAATAAATCCTGCTCCCTGTATTTAAATGCGGCAAGATGAAATTCCTGATCCAACAAATGATCTTCATCTGTCTTGCGGACAGCCAATGGGTTTTTCTGAGTGATATTAGTAACTGCCTGACCGGCTACATAATTAATGACTCCTATAAAATTGATGTTATGAAAAGACTGTTTGAATTCAGTCAATCTGCTTTTGGCAACCAGTTGTAACAATACCGTATTATCTCCTTCAAACGTAGTATAAATGTCTGTATCGTTTTTAAGATCAAACATTCGATTTTCAACCAGGTATCCTTTACCACCAAGGCATTCACGACATTCCTGAAGTGTCGTTGTAGTATTCCAGGTAGCGTATGCTTTAATACCTGCCGCCATAGCTTCGATCTCCTGCATTTCAGCTTCTTTACGATTTACAAACCGTTGGGTCATATACTGCAAGGCAAAATGGCAAGCATATGCTTTGGCGAGATGAGGAATCAATCTGCGCTGATGCATTCTATAATTTAAGATGGAGATCTCTGCGCCTTGTTCAGGTCCGAATTGTTTTCGATGATCTCCATATTTGATGGCTATAGTCAATCCGGTCTTTGCAGCTGATAATCCTGACCGGGGTACTCCGATGCGTCCACCGACTAAGGTGCCCAGCATAGTAAAAAATCTCCTGTTTTCATTGGTGATAGCACTTTGAAATTCTCCTGTTTCTGAAATTGAAGCAAACCGATCGAGTAAGGCATCGTATGGAATCGTCACCTGGTCAAACCTGATTCTACCATTATCTACACCATTAAGTCCCATTTTTTTACCACAATCTTCTATAGATATACCCGACATGATATTGCCTTCACTATCTCTGATCGGCACTACGAATGCACTTACACCATAATCTTTACCGTTCAACACGAGTTTAGCAAATACCGTTGCCATTTGTCCATGCATTGCTGCATTTCCTATATAATCTTTTTGTGCAGGAGGATGTGGCGTGTTGATGATAAATGTCCTTGTTTCCTGTTGATACGTAGCGGTAGTTTCGAGGCCCTTTACATTTGATCCATGTCCGGTCTCGGTCATAGCAAAACATCCTGGCAATACTAACGAACCTATATTTTTCATATACGCCCTGTGATGTTTGTCTGTTCCCAAAGCCATAATGCTCATCCCAAATAAACCAAACTGCACTCCATACTTGATCGCGAGACTGAGGTCCGCATAACTAATGGTTTCCATCACCGTATAGTAAGCGCTCATATCATCACGACCTCCATAAGCTGGAGGATATGCAAGAGCTCCGTATCCTTTATTCGCCAGGATCTGACACCATCGATACACTGCATTTCTATATGCTGGAACATTGCTATGGTCATCGTGTACAAAAGTGCCTGTTCGTATCAGATCTTTTATCTCCCTGATCAATGTGGAATGATCACCATCCAATATCTGCGTCATAGTCTCGATATCGAAGGTATTAACGGTATTGGCTTGCTGAGATTGAGTGTTCCTCCATTCCGGATAGAACAGATACAACACCTCATGATTCAACACATTCAGAATATCCTGGTGTTTTAATGCGGCACTGTTAAATGATGCAGATGACTTATTTGTTTTTTTCGCATAGAGTTTCAATCCAAGACCAATCAAACCGATATCTACCGGAGTCTGGTCTTTGACCAATGCTGAACGAACTTCATTAATCATAAAATCCAAAGGAATCGGTTTGAAATTGGGACCTGGTCTTACCCATTTAAGCAATATGGACTTTTCTTCATCCGTCAACCATTCCTGGGTGCTCACATATTGGATCACGAGATCTTGCTCAGCGTCGGATACCATCTGATCTTCCCATATGGTGTACATCAACGGGATGAATATGTGTAACCTTGGATAGGTATTGAGCGCATTAATTAATTCCATTTATTAATTGATTCAGGATAACTTAAACTTAAGAGAATAATTTTGTAGAAGTGATTGTTAAATTAAGTGCTTTTTTAATAATGTTTACTTCTAATATTTAGGATAATTTTTTTTGATAATTCAAAGCGATATCTACAAATCTGTTGGTCTGGTAAAATTGTAAAAATGAGTTCCTCCACTAAATAAATCACACTTTAAGTGCCCAAAACGTGATTTTTTACACATTTTCCAGATTAAAGTTGTGATAGAATGAGTTCGGCTATTTGACAGCTATTAAATCTATTTTGGAATCTATTGATATCCCTGAGCTTGCAGCATAAACAATTCATGATACAATCCATTATTCTCCAATAATTGTTTATGACTACCTATCTCAAGCATCCTGCCTTTCTTTAATACTAATATCCTGTCAGCCATTCGCACCGTACTGAACCGATGAGAGATGATCACTGCAGTTTTGCCGGAAGTCAATTCTGAAAATCGTTTGAACACTTCATATTCTGCCCGTGCATCCAATGATGCAGTAGGTTCATCCAGAATTACGATAGATGCATCGCGCATATAGGCACGTGCGAGCGCTATCTTTTGCCATTCGCCACCACTGAGATCCACACCATCTGCAAACCGTTTACCCAACATCTGTTTATACTTTGCAGGCAACGTTTCTATCAAAGCATCCGCAAGGCTCAGATGTGCTGCTGATTTTATTTTTTCTTCTTCAAGGACATCTTCTATTTTACCAATTGCTATGTTTTCATCTGCATTAAAATTGAACCGGACATAATCCTGAAAGATTACACCGATCAATTGACGATACGAGTGAAGGCTGAATTCCTTTATATCTACATCATCCAGGTATATAGTGCCTTCAGAAGGATCATACATCCTTGCAATAAGTTTTACAAGGGTGGTTTTACCGCTTCCGTTTTCACCTACCAGGGCAAGTTTTTCTCCGGATTCTAAGGTAAAACTGAGATTCCTCAAAGCCCATATCTCTGTACCGGGATAATGAAAACCTACATTCTCAAATCTTAATCCCTTATTGATCCTGGCAGGTGCCGGCTTTGAATCAGGATGGTCCATGATCAATGGTGTGATAGCAAGAAAATCATAATAGTCCTGCAAATACAAAGCGGACTCTG
This sequence comes from Saprospiraceae bacterium, assembly GCA_040007895.1. Classification (GTDB taxonomy): domain Bacteria; phylum Bacteroidota; class Bacteroidia; order Chitinophagales; family Saprospiraceae; genus JADJLQ01. The sequence continues at coordinate 18,029 of JBDTUE010000054.1, forward strand.
TGATCCGTGTAAAGGTGGATAATATAGTCTGCAATTGATTTTGCAACCTGTTGAATGAACCGGAGAGAAATGTAAGTCCTCCTATCGTTAATCCTCCCGCTAAGGTGCGGATGATGATTAATACATATGCACCGTAGTACGCTGTTACACTAATGACTTGTAATAAGAGTCCCCAGAATGTTCTTTTTATCGCGAGGGCTTTGTTTACTTCATAATATTCATTGGCGATCTTTCCAAAGCGTTTGGATAAAAAATGATCGAGTCCAAATACTTTTATTTCTTTCGCTGTCTCTACACTGGCACCGATATACCGGAGATAATCCAACTCTCTTCGTTGCGGCGTCCAGCTTCTTACCAATGAATAACTGAACCTGGAAAAATACGCTTCACTGATAAACGATGGTAATACCGCTACAATCAACAACAAAATCAACCAGGGTTCGAAAGCAATCAATCCTGCTGATAAAAATACGATCGTAATGATATCCTGTAGTTGGCTTAGTACCATTGACATCAGCACTACCCTGCCGGTAGTTTGTCTTCTGGCTCTTTCCAGTTTATCGTAAAACTCAGCATTTTCATACATGCTCAGATCAATAGTAGCTGCTTTATTCATCAGTTCTACCGATGACATATTTCCATACAAATCTCCCAGTAAAGAATCTGTAAGATTGATCAACCGGCTGATTAATTCCGAAGCGAGTGTAATTCCAAATTCCAATCCAATGAGTACCCACAGGCTATGTTTATCCTCACCCTTATTATTAATGTGCTGTACTATATTATCAATGATTAGCTTTCCGATATATAGTTGACTGACCGGAACAGCCGATTTGACAAGCCTCAATATGACATTCCAAAAAGTAAGACTGGGAGATGTCTTCCAGATAGTTTTGAAAAACGGGATTAGCAGGTTTAAAGATTGAACGCTTTCTTTAAATCCTTTTTTGGGAGCATTTTCCAGTTGTGGGGGAAAGCCAAGGGGCATAGACATGGCGGCAAAGATAGGGATATCCTTTTCCTTAGTGCCCTTAGTGGTCCAAAAAAACAATACCGTTGTCATAAATTCCGACCTATATTTGTCGTAATTTTAGACCATGTACGATCGTGCTATTCTCCATATGGATCTCGACTCCTTCTTTGTATCGGTGGAGGTGCATCGCAATAGTGCTCTTAAAGGCTTGCCACTGCTTATCGGCGGGAGCGGAGACCGGGGAGTAGTAGCCAGTTGTAGTTATGAAGCCCGTCGATATGGAGTACACTCGGCTATGCCGATGAAGATGGCGCGAAGACTATGTCCGGATGCTATCATCCTTCGTGGTGATATGGATCTCTATAGTGAATTTTCCCGGCAGGTGACGGAACTGATTGAAGGCGAAGCACCTTGTATGGAGAAAGCCTCTATCGATGAGTTTTACCTCGATCTCAGTGGTATGGATCGATACTTTGGCTGTTATCAATGGAGCCTCGAGCTGAAGGATAAACTGATACGCAAGATCGGCCTGCCTATATCCTTTGCACTCTCCGTCAATAAAACTGTGTCCAAAATCGGTACTAATGAAGCCAAACCCAACGGTGCCAAAGAAATACTCAAAGGCACTGAAAAAGATTTTCTGGCACCGCTTTCCACTTCCAAGATGCCCGGTATCGGCGAAGCCACGTATAAAAAACTAAGTTTCATGGGTGTGCGCACACTGAGAGTATTGAGTGAGATTCCCCCCCGTCTCCTCGAGCGTGAATTTGGCAAGACCGGCCGCATCCTATGGGAGCGCGCCAATGCTTTCGACCCCACACCCGTGCAACCTTATAGCGAAGCAAAATCTATCTCTCACGAACAGACCTTTGGCCAGGATACCCTCGATCTGCGCAAGATCAAAAACATCATGCTCGGAATGGTAGAAAAACTGGGCTTCGACCTGCGACAATCACAAAAACTCTGCTCTATCGTCACCGTCAAGATCCGGTATGCAGACTTCAATACCTATACACGACAGATCCGGATAGCTTATACGGCCAATGATCGTATCCTGCTAAGACATGTCTATGATCTGTTTGAAAAACTATATGAACGAAGACAGATGATCCGCCTCATCGGAGTCAAATACAGCGGACTTGTACATGGCCATTACCAGATCAATCTTTTTGATGATAAAGAAGAAGATATGAATCTACTCAACGAACTCGATCATATCCGCAATCGCTGGGGGTCTGCTGCTATCGGCCGGGCAGTCAATATAAATACTGATAAAGAAGAGGATAATAGAACACATCCTGCGAAGAATGAAACCAAACCGGTAGATCCCAAATGGGCGAAGATGACGAGGCGTTGGTGGTGAGGAGGAAAGAAATAGTTGAAGTGTTGGAATGTGGGGAAGTGTTGAAGTGGGGGCGTGGGTTTATTTGTTGTTTTTGGTTTTGTATTTGAGCTTGTGTTTTAAAAAGGACAAACCACGTAGAATTAAA
>JBDTUE010000055.1:0-20375 GCA_040007895.1 Saprospiraceae bacterium
GACCGAGACGATTTACACTGTATTCAATAAAAGCATGATTGAGTTTTATGTCCACCATTCCAAGCCGGCAGCTTACGCTACTGCATCATTGAAAAAAATAAAATCACAGGATATCAAAATCGCACTCAATACCGGTTTTGGAAAAGAAATCATGAACACAATTATTAAAGCTCTTCATTGGGAAGATCTCGTAGATGCCTGTATATCGTCGGATCAGGTTGAAGCAGGCAGACCTCACCCATTTATGATAGAAATGCTAAAAAAAAGAACCAGGGTACTCAACAATGCCCAGGTAGCTAAGATAGGTGATACCCCATCTGATTTAATGGAAGGAAAACAAGCTGAATGCGCCTTAAACATCGGGATTTATTCAAAAAACTTTCCTCTCAAAATAATGAAACAATATGAGCACACCCATCTGGTAGCCAATATCAGGGAAGCAACTTCAATCGTGCTGAACTATAATGCGACCATTTAATTTAATAAAAAAGTATCCGGATGAATTAAAAGCAGCTTTAGCTGCCATGGGTGTTTATTGTGCCATGTACGCTTTCAGAAAACCCTTTACCATGCTCACCTTCGACGAGCTCTCCTACTTTGGAATTCATTACAAAATATGGTTGGTAAGCGCACAGTTGATGGGATATGCGCTGAGTAAAATATTGGGTATAAAAATTATCAGTGAACTGACTCATGCCAAAAGATTGCCATTTCTATTGATTATCATCGGGATTGCGTGGTGTACCTTATTTCTGTTTGCATTGATTCCTCCACCATATAGTATTTTTATTTTATTCTTAAATGGATTACCACTAGGATTAGTCTGGGGTATCGTGTTTAGTTACCTCGAAGGGAGAAGATCGACCGATATCATGGGGGTAGTATTAGCGAGTAGTTTCATTTTTTCATCCGGATTTGTCAAAAGTGTCGGAGGGTTTTTATTAAAAAGTAATGTATCGGATCATTGGATGCCATTTGTCACCGGAGCATTATTTATTATTCCATTTGTCATCCTCATTTTTTTTCTCAACGCAATACCTCCTCCAACGGAAGAGGACATCAGTCAGCGCAGTGTCCGTATGCCTATGAACTCATCGGGCCGAAAACAAATCATCGTTCAATGGGCGGGCATTTTGATTCCATTAACCCTGGTTTACATTTTTTATACTGCTTTGAGGGACTTTCGGGACAATTTTACCAATGAATTATTTATTGAAATGCATATTTCAAATATCTGGATGATTGCCCGTGGGGAATTAATTATCACTGTATTCATTTTATTACTGTTGGGTAGTTTTGTTCTGGTCAAGGATCACCGGAAAGCGATTTCGTTTATTCACCTGATTATGATGGGCGCATTCGCAGTAATCCTTCTGACATCTCTTTTATATAAGCTGCATCTGATTTCAGGACTGACCTGGTACATGATGCTCGGCGTAGGAGTTTTCGCCGGTTATATCCCGTTTAATTGTATCCTTGCTGATCGATTGATTGCTGTCATTAAGTCCAGAAGTAATGCAGGGTTTATTATGTATTGGATGGATGCATTCGGATATGGTAGTGTACTGATCATGCTATTATTAAAAGAGTGGGTATCCATTCATTTTTCCTATATAGATTTTTATATCCGGTTAATCTATGTGTTAGGATTCGTCGGCTTGATATTGGTACTGTATTCTTATTTTATTGGTCAAAAATTAATTCCACATCATGAGTAAAACGGCGATTGTAATAGGATCTGGTATTATAGGCATTGCTACAGCATACACTTTATTACAAAAGGGTTTTCATGTTACCGTATTGGAGAAAAACATGCAGCCTGTTGGGGCTTCCATTCGCAATTTCGGGATGATATGGCCCATCGGACAACCATCCGGAGAAAAGTATCAACTGGCTTTAAGATCAAAAGAGATCTGGAATCTATTGAGTAAAGAAGCCGGCTTTGAACTGCAGAAAAATGGTTCGTTGTTTCTTGCTTACCACCAGGATGAAAAAAATGTTCTTCTTGAATTTATTGAAAAAAATCATGTCGGTAGAAATATCCAATGGCTAACACCGATGGAAGTAAGGACCAAATCTGAACCTGTAAATCCAGAAGGGTTATTAGGCGGGATGCACAGTCCGGAAGAATGTTTAGTAGACCCAAGAGATGCGATATACAAATTGATTCAATGGCTTCAATCCTTACCAAATTGTGCTTTTCATTTTAATTCTCCTGTTCATACCATACAAGATAATATATGCATTGGGCCGACAGGAAGCTGGCAGGCAGATAAAATATTTATTTGTTCCGGCAGTGATATAGCAATGTTGTGTCCGGGGATTTTAGAACAATTTGGGATGCTTTGTGAATTACAAATGATGCGTACAGGGATTCAACCGGATGGATTTAAATTGGGACCTTCCTTATGTGGAGGATTAACGTTAAGTCATTATCCTGCTTTTAAAGAAATGAAATCCCTGGGAACTTTATTAGAGCGGTTTCAATACGATTATCCGGACTTATTAAAACATGGCATTCATGTAATGGCCGCACAATATGAATCCGGAGAAGTCACGCTCGGAGACAGTCATGAATATGGTTTACATTTTGACCCGTTTATTATTCAATCCATTAATGATAAGATACTTAATTACCTCCGCACATTCTGCAAATTAGCCGATGAACGTATTCAATCCAATTGGAAAGGCACTTATTTTAAACTTAAGGGTATTGATCCTTATCTTATTCATCCTATCAACGAGTATACTACTTTACACAATGGATTTGGAGGACTGGGCATGACATTGTCCTTTGGTGTAATGGAAAAAGAACTTGCCAAAATATAAAATTATTGAAACGGACTTTATTCTTTTGCGCTTACAAATAATACTTCTGACTTTGGTTCTTGCTCCAGGGGTAGTTTATGAGGAGTAAAATTTAGATTTAAATAACCGGCCATTTTATAAGCGAACGAAGCCTGATATTGTTGCATTGGTTCAGTAACCTCACCTTTCGCCAGAATTCCTGGTCCGTATTCCATATACCATATTTCGCCTGATCGGAGAGGCAGGAAACCATGTTTCTTCCAGGAAGTAGGACTTGTACCCCGGCCATGATCCGTAGTAATCAAAAAATAAGTATTGTCTTTATAAAAAGGATCGGATTGAATAAGATTCCACATCTCTTCAAGATACTTGTCAAATTGGCTTATCGCTCCTGCATACGCATCATAATCACCTTCGTGTCCGTAATGGTCAGTATCATCTAATGAAATGTACAGAATCTTCGGGTGATTGACTTTAGTATATTCCATGGCCGTTTGCCAGGTAAGATCATCTGATCGTGTCTCACTTTTGGGAGTGGCCGATGGATCGGGATCAATTTTTGCTGGACTGTGGAGTGAGGACAAAGTAAAGTCTTTATTAGCCTGAATACTTCCCGCATCGATCCTTAAACCTGATCTCGGTTGATTTAAAATATAAGGGAATAATTCCCAGGAGGTAAAAACTGCTATGTGATTTCTATACAAGTTATAGTGATTAAATTCTTCCAGAACCGAAACATTCTTATTGTATTTTTTTTCATTACTATTTACAAATGGGTCAAAAGTACCGCAGAATATCTCACTATATCCAGGGTATGAAAACCTGTGAAAATTCTTCGTGTTTACATAATTTTCATGATCCCTGTTGCCAAATAAATTACCATGTTTTACAAATGTATTCCAGGTAAATGGCATTAGCTCTTCCCTGGACACCGGTTTGGTTGGAACCAAACTTTTCTCGGAATCACCAATTGATTCACCTAATAAATTTTCATCAAGACCAGTAAAGATCTCCTGCCATCGAAGACCATCCGTGGTAACGATGATAAGATTAGGACTTGAAGTTTGACTTTTTATATTCAGGGAATGAGTACTACATACTAATAAGATAAATAATTTAATGACTTGTTTCATATTTGTAGTTTTCTTGATTTCGGGTGAGGTGTCTTTCCAGTAAATCCCGGTAAGATTCTAATCCATCCACACATTTACCTGGTTCCTTCGCCATTTCATCACAAATGCGGATTAAAATCATTTCATCAAAATGTTGTTGAGATTCAAATTTTTCTACCTCTTGTGGCCACATCGGACCTCCTTGAAGGATCAGTGTCTGTTTGCTCGCATCGGATAATTTTGATCTGTAATCAGGATCTGTAGTGACCAGGTACCTTTTAGCCTGCACATGATTTTCTACCATGTCAATAATGTTTTTACCAAAGCCAAGTTTTTTCAAAAACGTTCCTCCAAGTTTGTCATGATCCTGGTGTCCAAGGTGAGAATGATTTTCATGTCCGCTTTCATGATCTCCGGATTCCAGCAAATGTCCTACGTCATGTAATAATGCAGCCAGGATCACATCTTCGTCATCGGAATTAATTTTAGCATGATAGGCTGCTTGAAGTGCATGCTCTAATTGTGTGACAGGTTCCGCAAAATAAGCTCCGGAACCTTTAGAGGTCAACAGGTAGAATAACTCATTGATCCGGGTTCTATGATTTACTTTTTGATCTATCATACTTTTTTATTTATTCATTTTTTAAAAAAAGGCCGGTGACTTAAGGCATGAGTCACCGACCCGGAAACACTTGGTTATGTACTAAAAAGAACTCAATGAATATTTATTTAATGATCCACATTTTTGCATTTATATCATCCTTGCCGCCAAATTGTGAAGCAAGAGCTGCATCATAATTGGATTTGTTGGCTGTTCGCTCTGCGGCAGGATATTGAAATCTAAATGGAATCACTCCACTATTGCCGGTACCAATACCAGTTGTAAATTTAGGGATACCAGTTCGCCGCCAATTGTAATAAGGTTCAAAACCAGATTGCATAAACATACCCAGGTATTTCTGAGTTAAGATCTGATTCAAACCTTCAGCGGAATTTCCATTGTATTGGATTATTGCTTGAGTGAGGTAACTATCCATCACGACAGGATCTTTTATTCCAAAGTAGTCCAGAGATGCACGAATACCTTTATTATACCAGGCAGCTGTGGCATTCGCATCACCATTGCTCCATCCGAGATTAATTCCTTCGGCGATATTAAACGCCATTTCGATATACCCAATTTGTACACCGTTTTCCGGGCCACCAAATGACCCATAATATCTTTTTTGATTAATTGCAGAATATTCACCTTTATTCATTTTGAAAGACATATCATCCAGGCTCTCACCAGGATCTGCTCCTACAAATGCTCCAAAATCAGAAGGCTTCATACCTCCGGCAATCCGGGCTTCTGCAGGATCTGCTACTATAAAAGTTCTTGGGTCTTTTAACTCTACCAGTTTATTTAAATGAGTAGCAGACATATTGTAACGTCTTTTATCGAATCCTTCATTCCCCGGATTCAACGGATAATTATTGATCCCACTGATATAGGTGTAGGCGAGGTCATCATTAATCCCAGATAGTATCGGAAATTTAGAAGGATTGTTGAGGACTTCAGCAAATCTTTCTTTTATGCGCAGGTCTGATTCATTTATCCTTTTACTGAGTTGAACCAATACTCTTAATTTAAATGCATTGACTACTTTTTGCCATTTGGTCACATCACCACCGAAGTAAATATCACCATCGATAGTTTTTTTACCCTTTGCAATCAATGTTCCAAATTCATTGTTGGCATCATCTAGTAAAGTCAGGATTTGAGCAAATACTTGTTTTTGAGCATCATATTTAGGTTCGGTCAGTTTTGCACCTTGTAATGCTTCTGCAAAAGGAATGTCTCCAAACTTCATAGTCATTCGATAACCATAATATGCTTTTAAAAATTTGCCCATTGCAGAATAGACATTTACAGGATCAGGATTTGCTTTTGAATTTTCTTCTACCATTTTTACTATATTCTTCAATGGATTAAAATCAAAACTGTTCGTGGTCCAGCTGTATTCATTAGTACCGTAATAATTGTAATTACATACCCAATATTGATTCCACCGGTGTGTAAGACTCCAGGGACTTTCATATAAATCTACCAGTGCGCCATTCAATATAAGTGAGGCAGGAGCAGAAGTAGGCCTGTTGGGATCCGTATTCAATTCTGCAAAATCATCCGTTGAACATGCGGATGAGAATAAAATAAAAAGAGCAAAAATATATTTTAGATTTTTCATATCAGTTAAGCGATTAATGAGAAATGATTTTAAAATTTGATGTTTAAATTAACTCCATACCTTCTGGTTGTTGGAGTTTGTAAACTTGAAGATCCCTGGCCTGCAGCAAACTGATCTACATCCACATCGCTATTGCGTGCGTCAGAAAAATATAGAATATTTCTTCCGATCAGTGAAATGGTCGCAGCCTGGAAGAATGAATTTTTAAATACGGAATTGGGAATATTATACGTTAGAGAGACTTCTCTCAATTTGACAAATGTCCTGCTTATTAGATTTGCTTCATCCGTGGAATACCATCGGCTGATATAATCCTGTAAAAAGGTAGCGGTACCATTCGTTTTAAATTGTAATTCATTATAATTCGTAATGTTACCATTCGCATCGGTTTTAATAATTCCTCCGGTTAGCTGTACACCTTCTCCTGTCCATGATTTTATTCCTAGATTGTCCTGCAGTCTTGCTGCTCCCATTTTTCCTTCTATCGTTTCAATATTTCTTCCACCTCTGAATGTCTGTCGTTGAATATAGTTGACGATTGCTCCTCCTACTCTTCCATCAAATTGGAAATTAGCAGAGAGGTTTTTATATCTGAAAGTATTATTCAATCCCCATGCCCAGTCGGAGTTCAGGTTTCCCATATATTGAGGGACGGGGTTGATGATAGGTCGTCCTCCTCCATCATTAATGATTTGCCCTTCCTGGGTTCGATAAACTTTAGTTGAATAAAATTTATCTAAACGATCGCCTACTTTGAGGAATTGATTTAAAGTATTAACTCCCGGATAAATTTCGGTTAACACATCTTTGTATGTAGACCAGTTCGCCAATACATTCCATTCGAATTTATTATTCTTAATCGGCGATCCGGTCAGTGTAATTTCAACTCCACTTTTTTCTGATTTAATACCATTCTGAATTAAACTATTATATCCTGAAGCTTCTGAAATAGGCAAATTAAAAATACCGGGACCATTGATGCTTTTGAAGTACGTAAAATCAACACCTAATCTGTTTTGTAAAAACCGGATATCGGTTCCCGCTTCCCAGGATGAACTAAAACTTGGTTGCAGATCAGGGTTTGCGATAAAATTAGCAAACGAAGCAGAAGGTTGACTATTATACCTGTTTGCCACACTATAAGCAGCACTCTTACTAAAATCAGGACCCCCATAAGGAGTGTTATAATCTATTCCATACCCTGTGATATCTGCACCTGCAGCCCGGTCAGCCGGACCAATGTTCGTTTGAGTCAATCCACTTCCTACATTCGCATAAGATGTCCTGAGTTTGATATAGGGAAGATATTTAGGTAATTTAATAGCTTCGCTCAATACAAAACTTAATGAAGCAGAGGGATAGAAAAATGAATTGTTATTGACCGGAAGCGTAGAGTTTTTATCCATTCTTCCTGTCAGTGAAAGATTAATAAAATTTTTATACCCTAAGTCTAAGAATGAATATGCAGATAATATTTTCATATCTGAGTTATAATTGAATACTCTTTTGGGATTGAGTGAATTATTCAAATTATACCATCCCGGAACATTTAGATAATCCGTAGATGCATAGTTCGAATTGTATTTAAAATTCCTTGCGCTTCCTCCAACCGAAAGATTAAAAGAAAAGTCACCCACAGCGTTTTTATAGGTAGCCAATATATCTGAATTGTTTTCAAATAAATTGCGATTGTCTTCTCTATAATCACCTTTTGCTGCTTCCCTTCCATACGATGTGGCACTATATGGGAATTTTTCGGATCTGAATAAATCATATCCCGTGATTTGTGTGCGTGCTACTACACTTAAATGGTCATCAAATTTATAGGTAAGTCCGGCGGTTCCGTAGATATCATTTTTATAGTGTGCCCTGGTCCATTCATACGCCTGGAACCATGGATTGTTATATCGTTGATATTCTGCATAGATCTGTTGCAATCCTTCTTTGCCTTCCTGCCAATAATTGCGCAACTGATCCACATCCCAGTCTGCGCCACCCCAGATGACCATATTATAGATCATACTGTTAGGTCCATATTCTACATCAGGAATGTTAGGAGTATATTGACGACTATAGTTGATGGAAGATTCAAATCTCAATTTTTTATTAAAATTCAAACCGCTGGTTACACTAAAATTGCTTCCGTTTAATTTAGTATTTGGTACGATACCTTTTTGATAGATCTGTGTACCGGAAAATCGCAAATCATATTTTTCATTTCCAGCTGAGATAGCAATATTGTTAGTCGATAATAAGCCAGATCTCAAAAATCGGCTCAAATTATCCTTGCCCCTGTTAACCCAGGGTGTACCTTGTCTGATACCGGTCACAGGATCTACGGGACTATCGTATTGAGGAATTAATTGACCTTCAAATTTAGGACCCCATATATCATAGTCTCCATCATTGAGTCCTCCTCCTCTACCATCTTTAAATGCATAACGGCCATGATCACCGGGACCATATTCGTCCTGCACTTTAGGAATCGTCAGAAATCCATTTTCAATCATATTGGATGAATTGAATTCAATGGAGAATCCCCTCGCATCTTTGGTTCCTCTTTTGGTGGTGATTTGAATAGCTCCAAACTGGCCTCTTGATCCATACAAAGCAGATGCATTAGGCCCCTTAAGCACAGTGATAGACTCGACATCATCCGGGCTGATATTCCAGGTGTCTGATTGGATGGGAACTCCATCTACCACATATAATATATTGGACGATCCTCTTAGCAATACCTGGGGAGCACCTAATATTTCAGCACTTGCTCCAATGGTAAGTCCGGCAACTTTACCCACCAATGAATTGACTGGATTAGGTTCGCGGGCTTTAATCAGTTCAGACCCTTTTATAGTCTGGACAGCAAATCCCACCTTTGATTTTTCTTTTTCTATACCTAGCGATGTAACTACGATTTCATTCAAAGCATTCACTGCTTCATCCAGCAAGATTTCAAGAGGAGCGGCATCTTTAATTAATATGGATTTCGTTTCAAACCCGATATAGGTAATATCCAATGTCGCACCTTCATGTACTTTCAATTCAAATTTTCCGTCGGCGTCAGTAACTATACCATTTGAAGTTCCTTTTTCCAAAATGCTGGCTCCAATCAGACCTTGCCTATCTGTGGAGGCTTTTACAATACCATGAATTTGCATTTGGGCAAATCCTTGTACCAGTGAACAAATAAAAATGAGAGAGAAGAATAGATTTTTCATAAAACTGAATTAGTCATTTTTTTATGAGGCAAACCTATTGCTCTTATGTATTCTGATCGTATTGTCCAGATAAAGTTTAAATAAAGAAATTGTATCCTTAATGTAAAGTCATATTGAATACATCCTATAAAAAAGGATTTAAAAAAAACCTTTGCGATTTATCTTTAGGGCAACGAATGCTCCTTTTAAATATCAAGAATTATTGCGCTATTAATTAACTGATATTCAATTATTTATAAAATTAATATTGAATTAACATTCTCTGACTATTTTTAACCCTCGCTTTTAACCCAACTGTATGAATATAAATAAAATACTCACTTTCCTGGTCCCTAAGAATACCAAGTTTTTTACTTCTTTTCACGAAGCCTGTGCTAATCTGGTAGAAGCTACTCACCTGTTAACCAGAATCATTTCTAAATTAGATTTTGAAGAACGTTTAGAGCTTGCAGGTCAGATGCATTTTTTAGAGACGAAGGGTGATCATATCACTCATACTATATTCAGTGATCTTAGCGCCAATTTTATTACTCCTTTTGATCGGGAAGATATTCACGAATTAGCTTCTGCAATTGATACCGTACTAGATACGATGGATGGCACTGCTAAAAGAGTGAAGCTATATCAAATGAATGAAGTCAGTGACTCTATGATACAGTTGGCTGCTTTGGTCAAAGCTGCCGTTGCAGAAATCGTAGCAGCTATGGTTGGCCTTGAAAATATCAAAGATCCAGCAAGAGTCCGCGAGGCTATCGGGAGGATTGATGAAATAGAAAAACATGCTGACAATATTCATAATGCAGCTATCGGCGATCTTTTCCAAAACGAAAAAGATGCTATTCAATTAATTAAGAAAAAAGAAATCCTTGCTAACCTCGAGAAAGCAGTTGATTTTTGCCTCGATACTGCTAATGTCATTGAAAGTATATTAATCAAAAACTCTTAAGCATAGCTACCATGTCCACTATGCTTATCGTCATCATCGTATGTGCATTAATATTTGATTTTGTTAATGGCTTTCATGATGCTGCGAATTCAATTGCTACAGTTGTATCGACGAGGGTGCTTACCCCTTTGCAGGCAGTACTCATGGCCGGTACGCTTAATTTCGTCGCGTATTGGTTATTTGAACTAAAAGTTGCGGATACGGTAGCTAAGACAGTGCACAAAGAACACATTACCCTGATAGTAATCATGTCCGGATTATGTGCTGCTATTATATGGAACCTGCTGACCTGGTGGTTAGGAATACCCAGTAGTTCTTCTCATACACTGATTGGTGGATTTGCCGGTGCCGGCATTGCCCATGCAGGGTCTTTTGATGCCATTTCTTTTGACAAGATCAGCACTATTTTGATTTTTATTGTTTTGGCTCCATTATTTGGTATGATCATTTCATATTTTATTTCACTCTTGATGTTGTATTTGAGCCGTCACCGAAGTCCCACACAAGTGGATGGAGTCTTTCGAAAACTACAAGTGGCTTCAGCAGCATTATTCAGTCTGATGCATGGCGGCAATGATGCTCAAAAAGTAGTTGGCATTATTGCAGTAGCCTTAGTAGCTGAACATCAGATCACTGATCTGCATTCCATTCCGAGTTGGGTTCCCTTATGTTGTTATATCGCTATCGGATTGGGAACCATGATGGGTGGATGGAGAATCGTCAAGACTATGGGGCACAAAGTCACTAAACTGACTCCCTTTGAAGGATTTGCAGCAGAGACAGGTGGAGCTATCATGCTTTGGTTAACCGGCAAATATGGAATTCCTGTAAGTACTACCCACACCATTACGGGAAGTATCATTGGAGTAGGTATGATCAAACGGGTAAGTGCAGTGCGATGGGGTGTAACCATTAGTTTGTTATGGGCCTGGATATTGACTATTCCTATTTCCGCTTTTATGGGTGCTATCATTTACTTAATTGCAAGCCATATATAAAACTCCATTTCGCAATTGTTAGAAAGATCAGTCAACACTGGTTATCCCGTATGATCGATTTTAATCATATCATATAGTTTCCTGAATTTTAATAACGTCCATAAAAATAGTCTGCGTAAATTTCAGCTTAGAAATTACCAATGAAAAATATTTTAATCCTGTTGTTTATCAGTTCACAGTTTACCTATTGTGCATTACAACCACCAAAAGAAAATGGAATATTCAAACCCGCCGACCTGGTAGAATTAATTCATGTTGACCCTACCTTAAAACTCGATATCCGGTACGCTACTACGAATAATTTTGTCGGGAAGCCGGTATATCCTGAAGCCCGCGCATTCATGCAGAGGGATGCAGCTACAGCTCTGGCAAAGGCAAATAAGAAATTACATGAACAGGGTTATGGATTATTGATTTTTGATGGATACAGACCCTGGGCCATTACAAAATTGTTTTGGGATATAACGCCACCGGAAAAAAGGATATTCGTAGCTGATCCAAAAGAAGGATCCAGACACAATAGGGGCTGCGCAGTAGACCTGTCCATGTTTGATTTATCAACCGGTAAAGAAATCGAAATGCCGGGCCTATACGATGAAATGAGTGAGCGATCATACCCAAACTATACAGGCGGCACTGAATTACAGCGAAAAATGAGGGAGATACTCAGAGCGGCTATGGAATCGGAAGGTTTTTCCGTTTTTGAATTTGAATGGTGGCATTTTGATTTTAAAGATTGGCGGAGTTACCGGGTCGCCAATATTCCTTTTACGGATATAAAGTAGAAGATTTACGGATTTTATATTTGTTTATACTTTTTAGAAGATGATATAATCTCGTCCTATTTTTCGTTAGTACAATAATGATTTATCTTTTTGTTCTATTAAGCCGGTTTTTATCCGGTGGTCCTGTAAGTATAGATCCTTTGGTAGACCAATCTTTAAAAACGAAAGGTTATGCCGATATCCTTTGTATATTAAAATCTCCTTATCAGAACCTGGCCCAAATCACCACACAGTTTGACACGAAAGAACAGATGGGGCAATTTGTTTTTGAAAGATTAAAAACGTATTCCGACCAAAGTCAACGGTTGATCCTATCTCAACTACAAAAAGATCATATTGATTTTCAATCATTTTTTATAGTCAATGCTATTCACATACCTCATGCCGATGCATCGCTCATCAATTATTTATCTTCCCGGACGGAAGTAGACCGGATAGAATACAATTCAGTGTATTCACTTCAACAGCCAATCAAAGCAACTAATCTTTCGTTGAGCCCCCTGGAATCAAGATCACCACTTGCCATTGAATGGGGAATACTCCGAATCAGAGCAGACAGCCTCTGGTCATTGGGGATCAAAGGAAAAGGTGCAGTGATTGGTGGAGAAGATACCGGTGTTCAACTACATCCTTTAATTAAAAATAGTTACAGGGGTACCTTATCCAGTACACTTCAGGATGATAATTACAATTGGCATGATGCTATTCATAGCCTGAGTCCACTTAATCACGACAGTACTACTAATAAATATAATAATCCCTGCGGCTTAGATACTTTAGGACCTTGTGATGATAACAATCACGGAACACATACCATGGGCACGATGGCAGCTACTGATAATATGATCGGTGTAGCTCCTGAGGCAAAATGGATTGCCTGCAGGTGTATGGAAAGGGATTGGGGGAGCCCGGCTTCCTATATAGAATGCTTTCAGTTTTTCCTGGCCCCAACAGATCTTACAAACAAAAATCCAGATCCCAAAAAAGCCCCTCATGTCATTAATAATAGCTGGGGCTGCCCCGCCGAAGAAGGTTGCAATCCATCCAATTTCAAGACTATGGAACAGGCCATAAAAAACCTTAAAGCAGCGGGCGTTTTTGTAACTGTATCTGCCGGAAATTCCGGTGGACTTGGATGCAGTTCTATCAATGATGCACCTGCTATATTCGAATCATCCTTTACTGTAGGAGCGATTAATATGGCAGATGAGATTACCGGCTTTAGCAGCAAAGGACCGGTAAGAGTGGATAGTAGTTTCAGATTGAAACCTGATCTAACGGCTCCTGGTCAGACGGTTCTATCTACTATTCGCAACGGAGGATTTGCATTTTTTAGTGGGACTAGTATGTCTGGACCTCATGTAGCTGGTGCTGTAGCTTTATTGATCTCTGCGTTCCCTTCACTCGCCGGCAAAGTAAGTTTAATAGAAAATATTCTGAAACAGAGCGCTGATCAAAAACCCGTAAATGGATTATGCAGTACAGATAGTATCATGAGTTATCCCAATAACATATATGGATATGGCATTCTGAATGTATACAAAGCGTATCAACTCGCAAAAACACTTTTAACTACACCAGTAAAAGAGCAAAAAACAGTTGAGTCGATTCGGGTTTTCCCTAACCCCAGTGACAGTTATGTATGGTTTGAAGTAAATCCGACAGATCATGCTACTACAATTAGCATGATCAATCTCCATGGACAAATCTTACTTCAACAAAAAAATATTAATCAATCTTTGTTTTATATCGACGTTACTTCCTTACCTGCGGGAATGTATTATTACAAGGTAACATCAAAAAATAAGGTGTATGATGGTAAGGTACTAGTAAGTCATTAAGAGCTATCAGCTACGAGCATGAGCTATGAGCAATACTTCGTACATTTTCAAAAAATACTTTCAGCAATCTTTCTCGTGGTTTCACTATCGCCCATGGTATAATAATGTAAGGATGGTACGTGGGCTGCTTTCAGTTCTTTACTCTGAGCGATACACCATTCGATTCCAATTTGTTTAACTGCTTCATTGTTTTTAGCTTTTTCAACCGCTTTTACCAGGTCATCCGGTAAATGAATGAAAAATGCGGATGGAAGACTTTTAAGTTGTGTCTTTCGGGTCAATGGTTTAAGTCCCGGCACGATGGGTACATGAATATTATTTTTCCGGCATTGATCAACAAAATCAAAATAAGCTTTATTTTCAAAAAACATCTGAGTGACGATGTATTCACCACCTGCATCTATTTTCTCTTTGAGATGATGAATATCACTTTCCATACTGGATGCTTCGAAGTGTTTTTCAGGATAACCAGCAATTCCTATACAAAAATTTGATTTGGCTCCATCGATAATATCACTATCAATATATTTACCAGCATTGAGGTCTTTAATCTGCCTGATCAGATCTATGGCATAATTATGTCCGCCAGGCTCTGGAATGAAAGTGCCTTCAAACTTGCGGGCATCACCACGCAATGCAAGTACATTATTAATCTTAGCATAAGCCATATCGATCAATGCATCTTCTGTCTCTTCTTTGGTAAATCCACCACACAACATATGTGGTACTGTATCGACTCCATACCGGTTTTGAATCGCCTGAGAAATCACTACTGTACCGGGCCTTTTGGTCATTGCCACTTTTTCAAAAAAACCTTCAGTAGTTTTTCGATATACAAAATCTTCGCGGTGATATGTAACATCTACAAAGGGAGGTCTGAATTCCATCAATGGATCCAGGATATCGAAGATAGAATCTATACTTCCGCCTTTCATTGGAGGTAGTATTTCGAAGGATATGAGGGTATTGCCATTCGCCCGTGCGAAGTAATCAGTTACTTTCATGAAATAGTCTGTACAAATGTGGCGCAAATATAGACAGAAGAATTACCAATCAGAAAAGTGCTTGGAAACGCAATTAATTTATCATTTAACGATAGTTAAAATTTCAATTTTTTTAATTAAATTCATTCCTTTAAAAACCTTAAATCTTTATTATTATGACTAGTAAAACTTTTATCGCTGCCTTGATCGGTGGCGTTGTTGCATTTCTTCTCGGTTATTTAATTTATGGCATGGCGCTGATGAATTTCATGGCTGCAAATGCCGGGTCTGCAACCGGTGTTATGAAAACCGAAATGAGTTCAACAAACATGATTCATATTTTCATTGGCAACCTGGCAGGTGCTTTCTTGTTAGCTTATATCTTCGATGTATGGGCCAATATCCGCACTTTTTCAGGTGGGGCACAAGCAGGAGCCTTGATAGGTTTTTTAATGGCCCTAAGTTTTGATTTTGTAATGTTGGGTACTTCCAATATTATGAACTTTAAAGGGACCATTGTAGACATTTTCGCAAGTGCTATAATGGTTGCTCTGGTCGGCGGAGTAGTGGGATGGTGGCTTGGCCGAAGTAAATAGTACTATTTACTAAATGTATTCATTGTAAATCGAAGGCGGATATTGGTATTAGAAGTCAGGAAACTTCTCAATTTGACTTTAAGCTTAAGATTAAAAGTGGTACCTGAAAGAATGTCTTTGGCATTGACCAGGGTGGGGAATAATTGTAACACACTGGTGGAAGTTAAAGGCACGGTCTCCAGGTACCCTATTTCCAATTCGGTTTGAAAGTTTGGTTTACTGACTAACAAAGAAATTTTTTCAATTTTACTAAAATCCAATTGATTCAATTCGTCTGCAAGGCGAATAGAGCCCGGTTTAATAGCTTTAATGGTAGAGTCGCTGACATTAAATGTGCCCAATAAAGTCTTATAGTTTGTGGATAGATCTTTTAGGATGAAAGAATACGTTTCTATGGTATTCAATCCGGCGGGTACTGCGAGGTATTGATCATATTCCATTTTGAACAATACTTCTTCATCGGTTTTGGTACACTCCAAGCCTGCAAACAATAAGAATACCAATGCAAAATACTTTAGCAACACGCTATATCTCGAAATCATGTAGGCGTAAAACGAATTAGCTGATCAGTTTCATCTGAACAGGATCCCATTTTATGATTTTCTTTTTAAAATAACTTTCATTGGCAGCCAGACAGGGTCCTGCAGCACGGAATGCAAAAGTAGGATCTTCGATATTGGGTTTATTATTCCTGATGGTTTCAAAAAAATTGGCGAAATGATTGACATGGGCATCATGTCCTTCAGGAACTGTAAATTCTATAGCCGGCCTTGTGGTTTTCGCTTTGTCCTCATCAGACCACTTCGCATTATACTCTGCCATCATTTTATCCTGCATCTCTTGTGGAAAAGTAAACAAGGAATCATATCCACCCATACCGGGAGCTTTAGGCATAATACTATGGTTGACCTTAACGCCACCACCTGTTTTGGTCATCACTCCTTCGCTACCAATAAATTTTGTTCCACCACTTCCACCTGCACCACTAACAAAGTTTACTCTGAGCATAACCTGGAAAGCCGGATGCTGAGGAGTCTCGGAATAATCCAAAATAGTAGTCAATACATCCGGTACATCCCTTCCATCTTTCCAGTAACAGAGTTGACCCGAAGATAGAATTCTGGATGGTCCCATTGATCCGGTTACAAAATGAATGCCTGTGATCAGATGTACATAAAGATCACCTGCCATACCGGTACCAAAATCTCTGTAATTACGCCATCTAAAAAATTTATTAGGATCGTAGGCAGGTTTTTGAGTCATGTTTGACACATATTTATCCCAATCTACTGTTTGTGTTGACTGATCAGATGGTATAGTGTATTGCCATGCACCGATGGCACTTTGCCTGTCATTGCTGGTCTCAATGCAATTAAGTTTGCCAATAGTACCTGATTGATAGATCTCCCGAGCCTTTGCAAAATCAACACCACTGATCGGTTGACTTCCCACCTGCATGACTTTACCTGTGGCTTTTTGTGTTTTGATTACTTCTAAACCTTGCTCTACTTTATGAACCATAGGTTTTTCACAATAGACGTGTTTGCCTGCTTTCAACGCATCGATTGATATTTTACTATGCCAATGGTCGCTGGTCGCAATGATCACAGCATCGATATCCTTGCGGTTAAGTAATTCACGATAATCGCGCGTAGTATAAAGGTCCTGGCCATATACTTCTTTCATTCGCGTCAATCTTCCTGTATACAAATCGCAGGCACCAGCCAACTCGGCTCCGGGAACTTTGAGGGCTGCTTTTAAATCCGAATTCCCCTGGATACCCGTACCGATCACTCCTATTCGAATGGTATCATTGGCAGTATGAAACCGGTATTGTGGCAAAATATGCTGCTCATAATATTCATCTGCAGTAGCTGTATTCCACATGCCCGTGAGCGCCAGAGAACCTGCTCCGATTTGCCGGATAAATGTCCTTCGTGATTTATTTTTCTTCATGCTGTTGTTTTAAAAATTATCGAATGATGAAAATAATACATATTGTTCAAACTATACTTAAGGGATCTGCATCACTATTTTTAAAGTTTAAATACGATAATAAAACGGCATCAATTTATCTGCATTTCAATATTAACAAAAAAATCCTTTTTTTCATTAAAATGAACATTTCGAGCTAATTTTTACTAATTTTTAGACTTCCTAAGGCCTATTATTCAAGTTTTAGTCTATAAAATGGCATAAAATGAACAATTAATTTAAAATCTGAAAATTACAATAGGACTTAGATTTTCGATTTTCCACCTCATCACCGCAACATATCTTTGGCGCATAACAAATAAATAAGATATGAAATTATTGAACAAAACTTTTGTATTGATGGGCTTTATCCTCTGTGCTTTTTCTGTACAATCACAGACTGATTCACTAGCTAAACCTAAACTTGTCATTTCAGGATATCTCGATGCTTACTATAATGTATCCTTTAATAGCCCGGGGGTAGGCGCTAAACTTTGGGGACCTGCTGCAGGTTCCAGGGCGTTTGATATAAATAACAATCAATTTTCACTTGGTGTCATCCAGGGAAAGTTTGATTATACCAATCATCAATTTGAAGTAGTCGCTGACCTGGTGGCTGGTCCTAATGCTTCTTTGCTCACACTGGCCTCGTTTACCTCTAATACATACTCCTCCGGATCATTAGGCGGTGGTGTGTTTGGTGTGAAGCAACTTTATGGTGTGTATAAACCAACTGACAAATTATCTTTTACTCTTGGCCAGTTTGGAACTCATATCGGTTATGAAGTGATTGAATCATCTATCAATTATAATTATTCTTTATCCAATCTTTTTAACAACGGGCCTTTCTTCCATACCGGCTTAAAAATGAACTACGCTGTATCGGATAAATTTGGTTTTATGGTGGGATTGGTAAATACCTGGGATTCTTTTGATGACAACAATGGATTCAAGTCACCTATCGCACAATTATCTTTTTTCCCTGTTCAGGGACTTTCCATTTATCTTAATTACCTGACGGGCAAAGGAGATAAAGCAGGATCAGCTACCATTGCAAGTGCGGTATCAGGCTCACCTAAACCGGAAGGATTTAGTTCATCAATATATGATCTTACTGCATCGTATGTCGTAGGAAAAGCCACCATCGGTATTAATGCTGCAGCAGGATCTTTTAATGCAACAGCCAGTGATTTAAAAACAAAATTCAAAGCTATTACCAAAGGTGAAAAAGACAGCCCTACTTTTAGCGGTATAGCAGGTTATTTTAATATCGCCGCTTCTGATAAATTTTCTATCGGTACACGCGTCGAACAATACAATGACTATTACGGAGTACGTTATCTCGGTGGAAACAATACATCTCTTACGTTCACAGGTACATTTACCCTGGCTAATGGAAGTCTGTTACTAAAGCCCGAATTGAGGCTTGATAGTTCTACCGGTAAGAATAATGTAAATGGTCATGTAGATTTATATAATGATGCAGATGGAACCACAGATTCCCAAACGACATTTGGCGTATCCGCTATATTTAAATTTTAATTTATAATACCTTTTTAAATATCAGACTAAGTATTTAATCCTTTTATCCAGATTTTCTTTTTGACCTCTAAACACCTTATGGTTTTTAGAGGTTTTTTTTATTTATTATTTCACCTGGCAAAACAAAGGAATTTTAAATCATTGAAATGTAATTACCCAACCATTTAAGTTCGATCACAGTATCTTCGAACTATGTTTCCGAAGCTGATTCTTTTAATCTTTGCTCTTTATTTTGTTAGCTGTCAGAAATCTGTTGATTTTAAAATTCAATCCATCCCTGTTCCATATAAAGGCTATGCTGAGACTCCCAATTTTTATCTTTCTCCCCAGGGAAATTTATTTCTAAGCTGGATTCAATATCAAAAAGATTCAACCACATCCTTATTGTTTTCAAGAATGGATCATGATGCATGGAGCAAGCCTATCCAGGTTGCTTCGGGTAAAAACTGGATTGTCAATTGGGCAGACTTCCCGTCGATAGCTACTTTTCCAAGCAGTGAGTTAAGTATTTTAGCTCAATACCTGATAGTAGAAGATACTTCGGATCCGGAGCATTACGATATAAGACTGGCTTTGGCCAGGGATGGAGGTGATCGCTTCAGGACTATAGACAGTCTGCATCATCATTCGCCCGCTGAACATGGATTTGTAAGCCAGGTTCCTTATAGCTTTGATAAAATACTTTCAATATGGTTGGACGGAGGCGATGCAGAAAGCTCCAGCCCTGTAGAAAAGCCGGATGACCATTCCCATCATGGTTCATCTACCGCGATGCAATTGCGATCTGCGATGATCGATTTTGATGGGAAAATTGCAGATCGGTTGTTGATCGATGACAGGGTATGTGATTGTTGTCAGACAGACGCATGTATGACACCCAAAGGACCCATGCTCGTATATCGCAACAGAAGTGAGGATGAAATCAGAGATATCTACTATACAAGGTATGAAGAGGGCCATTGGACCAATCCCAAAGCCATTCATGATGATCATTGGAAAATCAACGGATGCCCTGTTAATGGCCCGGCTATTGCTGCTTTAGGTAATAAAGTAGCCATCACCTGGTATACTGAAATCAATAAAATACCCAAAGTTCAGATGACCTATTCCACCGATGGTGGCAATACGTTTTCAGATCCTATTGAAATCAAAACGCAGTTTACTCTTGGAAGACTGGATATCATATGGTTGGATGACCATCAGATCGCTGTTTCTTTCCTGGACAAATCAAATTCAAACAGTGAATTTGCATCCATAAAACTTTCCATTCATAATATTACAGCGGGTACAAATCATTCGATAAATATCGACCGGGTATCTTCTAAAAGAAAAACAGGATTCCCA
>JBDTUE010000056.1:0-20342 GCA_040007895.1 Saprospiraceae bacterium
AATTTCCGTCAGGGTCTATTAGATTTACAGGATTGTTCCATGAATAGGCGTAGGGAGATTTATTTACCTGATGTGGATGATCTGCCTTAGCATCAACGGATGTCATTCTCCCAATCTCCGCATCATACCACCTCGCTCCATAATCATACAATCCAAGTCCAAAGTCCTCATTCAATTCCTTTCCATTGTACAAATGCTGATTATCAGTAGCACTATTATTTATCCAATTACCGCCCAGTGAATAACCCCAAGGATCGTAATGTGCCTCTTGCAGAATCTCTTCATTACTTTCTTCTATAATTCCATTATTGTTATAATCTGTAAAATAGATCCTCCCATTACCCAGGTGATCCCGGAGCACATATTCATAACTATATCCATTTGCCTTACATGAAGGAGATGCTATAGCAGAAGTAAGTTTGCTACCTAGTTCTACCTGAAATCCCGGTAAGTATTGTATATTCCCAGATGCCAGAAAATTTACATCAGCATTTCCACTGATCACATTATCACCAATAATGCTGCCCGATTTAAAGGATTTAGTATCCCCATTGATAGGAGCTGTAATGGATAGAGATTGTGTGGCATCACAATAGGATACCCTGCCCTCGGAATGATAAATGGATTGTAGTTTGGAGTTATGATATTCGATAGCTCCTACATAATCTTGTTGGGAAATTTGAACTGAACCCTGTCTAGTGATTTTGGATAATTTTACACCAGAAGCGTCATATTTAATTTCAATCGCAGATCCATTTGAAAAAATAAACTTATAAGGAAGATTGAGATGATTATAGGAAATACCTAAAATTCCTTTCGAGGCATCTGATACCATATTTCCATTTGCATCGTAGGTATAAGCGCCTGAAGACCCGGATCTGAATCCCTGAGTGACAGCGGTTGCATCAGATATAGAGCTTAACTGATTAGGATTAGTCTGATCATAGGTATAGGCAAGGTTGTCGATAACATTGTAATTATTAAAAGAAGCAAGTCCTGACCTGACCATAGACAGTATATTGCCATTCTTATCATAAGTATTTGCAACATTGTATCTATTCGCATTGGTAGATCCATAATTGCCGATATAATCAGAATATTTAGCATTTGTAAGTCGGTTGAGTCCGTCATAAGCATAACCGTATGCAGCCAATGCCCTGGAACCTCCATTGATAGCCCAGTTAGCTCCGGTACGCCACTCAGCCATAGCAATATTACCGTTGAATTGACCTGGTACAGCCATTACTGACTGAGGATCGTTGTAATATAGCCTCATTGAAAAAAGATCCGAATTGCTTACAGCAGGATCATTAATCTTAGTAAGCCATTTTCGAATATTATAAGTATAATCAAGAGTTTGAAGGCTATTGCCCAAAGTCTTTGTTACAAGTTCATCGCGTTCATTATACGATTGTGTGGATATGAGTTTTTCATCTGCTAGGACATCCCCAATCTGATGATATGCATTGATTAACCTGTTTGCATGATCATATGTAAATCTCTGATTAATGATTAAATTGGTCGCAAAAGAGGAATTATGTATTAACCTGTTTTTTAAAACCTGTCCTGTAAAATCATATTGCTTCCAGGATATATCTGTATTCCCTAAGTGATGTGTATTTTTATGCTGTATCTCCCGGCCAAATTGGTCATAAAATGTATAGTCCTCCACGTATCCCGCTAAACCTCCATTAGGGCTTAAAATTCCTTTACGACCACCTGTTAATTTTCCACGGACAAATGCATAATTAGAAAGTGCATACCCTAAAGCTGGAGTGGGTGTAAAAGATACTTCATTTGTATAATTATCATCCCAGTCATAATCATCGTAATGCTGAATAGTTAATATCTCCGTATTAAGTGTGGTAGGAAATGCCTGATTATTGGAATAATAGGGGTATACTAATGAATTTAAAGGCGTTTCAAATAATAGCTCACTATTTGAAATTTGTGTAGTTCCTGTAAATTTTCCTGTGAGTACCACTCTACCTAAAATATCATACTTGGTATAAAGTTTATTTCCATTAGGATCGATTCGCAATACTTCGCGGTCAAGCCGATCATAAATAAAATTATGTACTCCGCTACCCGGCACTTTTTTTGAAGAAATCCTATTTAATAAATCATAAGTATATAAAAAACTATACTTCTGTATTAAAGGATCTGATGCAACACCGGAAAGTTCTGCTCCTTCAGGTTGGATGATCTGAATAATATTCTGGATACCATCATATAAAAAATATGTTTTAACTCCGGATACAGATTCCATTACTTTAAGTCCGAGTTTATCAAAATAGGTAGTGGTTATGTTTCCGTTTTCATCTGACTTTGAAACTTTATTTAATGTATTTGGTGGATAATAGGTATTAGACTCAAAATTTTTAACTTCTGATCCAACATTCGTACTATAACTATACTTCATTGGATTAGCATTAAAAGCACTTCCCTCAGGAGTCTCTTTTAAAACTCTGTTTAAAGGAGCATTTTCGTACTCAACATTTTGTTTAGCAAAAGCGCCTTCAGAAGCATAAAAACCTGATTGAAGACTTAGTGCATCACTTCGGTAAGCACCTGGAGTAGGATTACTAAAAGTAAATGGTAAAAATTTATCAATTTCTCTTCCATAGTTGTCATAGACATGATGCTTAATTGCATCTAATGAGGTTGCTGATTGCCCCACTCCAATACTTTGTAAAGGGCGACCCAAATCATCATAATATTCAAATATTCGTTTTACGTTTGCTCCTGAAAGCAAATTGACATTTGCAGCACTGGTGATTCCATCCTGCAATACCTCTCTGGATTTTATATTATTAATACTCCCTAAAGTCGAAGTCTTGAAATTATACTCCACTGTTTTAAGGTAGTTATTATCAAAATTGCGAATACCTGTCAATCTCAGAAGTCCATCATATTCAAATTTGACAGGAAGGCTATTTTCATTTGAAATTCCTGATAACATTCTTGAATTTCGATCGTACGTATATGTGGTCATTAGTCCGTCAAAAGGAAAAAATCGCAACTCATCTAAAGAGGTTCCCGCAATCGCGTTGATAGTCAGATAAGCACCATTGACGGCAGTCAGCTGTTGCTGAACAAATCTCCAACCCGAAGGATCCTGATCCCCCACTAACGTATTATTTATCGTGATGCCTATACTACCACTGTTAGATAAAGCTGTTGTTTGGTTCTTTAACCAATAACTTAAAATATATTTACCCGCATATAAACTGCTTTTAGTTATTATTCCTGACCCCGTATATTGACCAATTCCAGTTTTAGAATCAACATCAGGTTGTATATTTCCAATGGTTCCAATAGACCATCCTCCTTGTATTGCATCTGTCGTTTCAAATCCGGTAAAAGCACATTCATCTTTATTTGCATTTTGGATTTTAGCGGCAAGCAAAAGATTATTGTGACTATAAATTAAAGTAATTGGCTGATCAAATTCCTTATGTCCTTCCTGAAGTTCAGTTCCTGAAATATCATATTTATCAATGCTCTCTCTGAGAATATCAGTCCCTCCTGAATATTGTTCATAAAATTTAAAGGGTAATAACCAAGTCCCCCCTACTCCCGGAAGTCCATTAGTCGAAAATGTATTATAGTCAATCCGTGATCTATATAAAAGGGACGACCCTGCATAATTTTCAATTTGAAGAGGAACTGCAATTATGTTTTTAGATATTAGAGCAGAATTACTAACATCATGTGGGAATTTTGTAACCTTTTTATAAATCTTATCATCACTATTTGTTATTACCACTTCAGTCGGAATGGTTACATTGATATTGTTATAATTATTACTAATCAATTTGGGTACACTACCTAATAGAGTTCCTGCCTCGGTATAATAAAATAGTGTATCTGACACTTCTTTCGAGTAGACCCAATCTTGTGAAATTTTATAATGTCTCCGAATAAATTTGCTAGGATAGTATCCTGCCTGTTGACAAATACCCGGATCACTGTTTAATTTCCAGGAATAAGAAGATCCATTAAAACAAAGTTTTACTTTATTATCTTGTTGATCCAGCGGCTCAACTAATAATCCATAAAATGATCCCTGTCGCCTTATTTCATTTACATCTAAAGAATATTTATATCCCATAGAATGTACTTTCTGACCTGTGCTATTAAATTCCTCTACCCATGCAAGCTGACCCAAATCCTGAATATCAAGATCCTCCAGTAGCCCCCAGGTGATAAAAGCCGGAATATAATTTTTATAGTTATATACTGTTTTACCTATAAATGATTCTTCAACTCGTGAATAACCTACTAAACCACCCTGAATGGCACCCAGAGGTACTGTAGAGGAAGAACTAAACGTATAATCATACCTTGTACCATTAAGTGCATTCGGATTACAAAGCTCTGTTAAAGGAACCGCATATTTAGTAAACGTTGAAGAACTATGATATTTGGGCTGATAAAATAATTTGCCGCTGCAGATTCCATTTGAAAATTTGTAAGTATACTTTTTACTTGTTAATAGTTGATCCAAGTCCGTATAATTATTGACTTCCTTAATTCTAAGTCCACCTACTAATCTTTCAGCTATATTGTCACCACAAATCAAATCAGGTGCGATTGCCCTATTTCCCTCCCATACAAATTCTGTATATCCCTTTGTCGGGAATTTAATTCTAGTAAGTATTCCTGCTTTCGAATAGACTTCATTTGGGCTGCGATCAGCACCGATAGCAGGATTATTCATTCCCTGGCAATTGGGAAAATTTAAATTTGCATTAACCCCACCGCAAAGTATTGCAGGAATTAAATTGGAATTGGATAAAGCATTATTAAAATAGCCCCAGTGATCTATGGCATTAGAAGTGAAACCAGGTAATGTAGTAGAATAATAGGCAAATGTGTATGGTTCCTTAAAAATACCACCGGGGCTTTTTTCCTGAATTTGGGTTAATGTCAATCTATTCGTACTGTTATCATACAGAAATATCTGATTCAGTATCCGTGAATTAGCATTGGGACCCTTCCAACAAGATAAGGTATCCAATTTCCGTCCACCACCGGCAAGTACATTCAAACTTGAAGAAAACTTTAATCTCTCTACCAGGCTTGACCCTTTTTTAAGAATAACTTCATTTAAAAACCTCCTGTTCGCAATTGTAGTTCCAGTCGGTGCACCAAAATTTTCCGTTGGAGATTCTCCATAAGGACACAATGGATCATTCGGACAACCTGTACCTCCGCTCTGGAATCCGTGAGAATACGTTATAGATTTAAAATTATTAGGGTTTACATATTGATTGGGATTATATATTGATGATTCAGTGAAGTAATTGAATTCTATGGACTCTGTAAGATTAGCATTAATGATCTTTGACAAATACCAGGAAGAATTAAAATTAAGTTGACTTATAAATCTTGACAGGGTACCATAATCTGTATTATAATATAAAGTTGTGGATTCAGGGATATTAAAAATAAATGTGACTCCCATGGCATCTTTGACATAAAAACTATCCAGACTACCCGTACTACTATTTAAATACGGTGTAATCAACAGATCTTTTGCTTCAGACATGACAATAGAGTGATCTGCTTTAAAATAAAATTTAGCGCTTTGTCCACCGGCATTTAAATAAAAAATGTCCGGCTGAGTTTCAATTTCTTTTGTAGCTACTTTTAACAGGAAATCATTTTCAGTAAATAGATTTAAGTATGGAGTATTCGAATTTTGGTTAATGAGATTATTATAATTAAAATAATTTGCTTTTAAATCCGGGTCACCCTTTACAGATCGTGTAATTACACCGCCACCATTTAAATTCCATCCTGATCCAACCCAGGTAGGTAATTGTTCCACTTTAATGCCACCTCCATCATAGTTTAAACTAAATGACATGTTTAACTCTGAACCCTGGACTGCATATAACGGAATAGAAATACTTGGTAAGCCAGTAAATGTATTTATTTTGTAATCCCCATACTTTCCCAATGAGGCAGCTTCAGGGGATCCGGGAGTAGTTAGTCTGCTTTGAAGAAACGTGGTCGCTCTGAATTTATAATCACCAGGCGAATCTCCTTGTCCATTCATTCGATTCGCTGATAAATTAAATACCCATAGAAGGATGATTATGTATCTATTTTTAGTCATGGGGTGTTACTTTTTAAAATTAAAAACAATTATTAACGTACTCTGAAGAGTTTTTTAAGCTGAATTAAATCATTCACTTTAATTCTTAGGAAATATATTCCGCTGCTTAAGTCCAGGTCATTCAATTCTACCTCATAAGCTCCACGAGGTTGAGCCAAAAAATGGAATTGTTTAATTACTTTTCCACCGGGGTGAATCAGATCAATATGTACATCTGCTTTTTGATTAATAGTATATTCCAGTTTTGAATTGACTGACCATGGATTCGGATATATTGCACTTGTTAATTCAAATAAACCTCGTGTTTCAATCTCCTGTAATTTACTGTTCACAGCAAATTTCCATAACCCTGCAGTTGGAGTTCCTGCGAAATAAAAACCTTTATGCTTAATCAGGCTTTTTATACTTAAGCCAGAATACCCCTGATTCATTTTACTTCCGTCATTTATGACTCCTTTATTTGGTGAACCAGCTACAATATTCAGTGAATCAACAATGATGGCGGGGACATTTTGAAGTTCACTTTCCGATTTGTTATTTCCTTTTTTAATCCAGTTTTTGCCATCATCCAACGATTGATACAGACCATCTCCCGAAGTGCCAATAAATAATGCATTTCCTTGTTCTGCAAATGACACAATATCAAATAAGGAGCTTGCACTGACACTTTCCCATGATTTTCCATTATCCTTACTGGTAAATACATATTGACCGGATCCTGCAATCAGGTTTTTTTTCGATTCATAGAAGCTCAGGGAAATATTGTGTTTCCGATTGCCGCTAATAATTGCTTTCGTCCATTTTTTTTCATCTGACGAATAATAAATACCATCCCAGGTGGCAGCCAATACATTTTGTCCTGAAGCTATGAGGCTGAAAATATATTTACTCCCCGGAGCAGTTGCCATTTCAATCCAGGATAGGCCCTTATTCTCCGAAATAAAAACTCCTTCACCATAACTCGCTATATAGATTTTACCGCCTTTACTGATTATTGACGTTATATATTTCTTGCCGATGCCATTATTTATTTCTGTCCAGGTAGTTCCTTCGTCCGAAGATTTATAAACACCTCCACCTCCCAGTCCCACATACAAATCTCCATTAATGGATGCTAAACACTCAATTTGAAATTTATCAATCAATGTAGTTTTAGTCCACACAGCTTGTCCATTTATTTCGAAATAAATAAATAAAATAAATAATACACATATTTTTTTCATAACATTAATTTAAAATGAATCCAAGTATTTATGTTTTTTATAATATTTTAAATAATTAAAATCAGGTATTGTCAGAATAAATTATTAGTTTACCTACCAACGCATTTATCAAATTAATAATAAATAAAATCCAAGCCAAAATGATCTACTGATCAACAAACAATTCTATATGATTTTAATCACTTTATTAAATGATAATTAAAATCTATCCTAAATAATTGGAAATAAAATGTTCGTAAAACCTAATGTCATGTATTCGAATATTTATATTACGAATATAAGATAGCAAGTATATCAAATGCAATAGAGTTATTTGGTTTGACATAAATTGGCACGAGATGGCATGAATAGACGCAAAATGGTTAATAAATAATCATTCAAAGTAGAATGGACACCTTTGAACTACGTCAGTCTCCATCGATATTAGCTTCAAATAAATGAATAATTGATATCGCAGCTTCATTTTATAATATGCCCCTTACATTTATAAATCGGGGTTCCTGCAAACACAGAGTTGATTCTAAAGTAACTTTGATTGAGTAAATGGCAGTGGCTTAAATCAATAGGTTATGTTTTAGTTGAAAATCTCTGTCTTTAGCTATACAACTGCAGCTGCCAACAGATAGTTAGGCAATATGTGAAGACGAACCAGTCTACCATCAGGCTGGATTACTTTCAGTTTTATGTTTAACCATTCAGTTTGTAGTCAAACCGGCGAATAACTCCGGGCACTAGAATAATCTTTGGACATTTATTTATAAATTTGGCATCGTTTACTGGTTTGTGGGTTTTAAAGACTTTTAAATAACTAAGTCTCGATATTTAGCAATAAAGTTGACACCAAATGGCGGTACTCAAAATTTTGAATTTAACATTTCATATCTTAAAATGGGAATAGTTAGACTATTATTAGCGCTTTCCGTTGTAGCAGCTCATAGCGGTAGTAATACATTTGTAGGTGGAAAAATTGCAGTCCAATCGTTCTACATCATTTCGGGGTTTTATATGTCACTAATTATTAATGAAAAATATATTGGTGCAAACAATTCTTATCGGCTCTTTATTACAAACAGGTTGATTAGAATATTTCCTGTTTACTGGATCGTATTATTAATTACCGTCTTAGCATGCATTTGCATTTCAATAGTGTCCAACGGTCATTCCTTTCCAATTTTCGAACACTATTTATCAGTCAAATCCAATGTATGGTCACTTACTTATTTAATATTGACGAATCTTGTAATCTTCGGGCAAGCTGCAGTATTGTTTTTGGGAATAAGTTCTGAAAGCGGCAATCTATTCTTCACAAGCAATTTCTGGAATACTTCCCCCCTATTATATAAATTTTTGTTTGTTCCACAGGCATGGACGCTTGCGCTTGAGCTTAGTTTTTATCTGATAGCACCATTTATTTTGAAAAGGGGATTAAAAATAGTGATCACATTAATCATTTTATCCCTCTTATTACGATTTATCCTGTTCAATTTTTATTTATTACAAAACGATCCATGGACTGCCAGGTTTTTCCCTACAGAAATTATGTTTTTTTTATCAGGATATTTGTCATACCGTATTTACATATTGTTGAAAAACAAGTCTGTTTCAAATTATTTTTATTTATTTATGCTGGCATTTACTCTTGTTTTTATTACTTTATACAAGTATTTCCCTTCCATAAATATTAGTTGGTGCTCGTTTCCTATGAAAGAAATGATTTATTTTACGACAATTATTTTATCCGTTCCATTTTTATTTAATTTTCTAAAAAACAACAAAATAGACAATAAAATAGGGGAATTGTCCTATCCCGTCTATATTTCTCACATGCTCATAATTACGATTTGTGGAGCCATCAGTAGCCAAGCTTCCTTATTTGATTTTTTAAAGAAAGATTGGGTTATAGGAATTATAACCATTGTTTTTGCTATTATTTTAAACAAAACAGTTGTATCTCCAATTGAAAGATATAGGCAATCCAGGTTAAAAACGTAATATCTAACAAGCCTATATTACCTATTATTTTTTCAATACATTCAATGAAATCGTATGGATTTTCTTCCCGGTGGTTGGAACTGGAGATAAAATATGAGTTTTTCCATATTGAAGCTACAAGATCAAGAAATAAAAAATACAGATTTTTTTTCAATAGCTATTGTTAAGTCGGTGTTTACAAAATTCTATTTAAAACGGACAATTCGGAATCTGTCAATTGCTTCTGATCCCTGCAATAGCCAAGCCAATATTGAAAAGGTAGAGGATGAGGTTATGAGCAGCCCAAGCGTGGAAACCCTCTTAACCTTAACCTGTATTCTTCTCTCAACTCATTTAGCCTTTTTTATTAATAAAAATATTATATCTTAATTTTGTCTTTCTAACATCTTTGCATCTAAATGCTAGACAAAACGGTAACTAATAATACATCTTTTAACGAGGAATTTTGCACTCGTTTAGAATACCATTTGGGTGAGACGTTTGAAAAATCAGGACGACAAGATATAAAGGGGTTTTGGTGCGACGGTGTTTCCTGGACACCAATACTAGAAAATCAATTAGAAAAAAAGAATGTTAATAATACCAGAAAAATTGTAACCGAAGCCTGGATCGGCAAAGACGGACAAAGTGATTATGAAATGACGATTCATTTTGGAAAGTATTCTTTACGACGATATGCAAGAGGAAACGAATTGATTGATTGCATTCCAAGTATTGAAACTATGGACTGGATTGAAATTGATCCAGTCAAACGAACAATCGTTGTAAAATTAAAATGATAATATCACTGTTTCCCAGTTGATGGCGACATTTTGTAATTTAGCAACATGAAACATTATTCAGAATTTATAACCATTGATCCAAAAGTCCGTTTCGGAAAACCTTGTATAAGAGGAATGAGAATAACTGTATATGACATTCTGGGTTGGTTGTCTTCTGGAATGACTTCAATGGAAATTGTTAGTGATTATCCAGAACTTACTGAAGACGACATTAAAGCATCTCTTGCATACGCAGCGGACAGAGAACATAAAATAAGGATTGCTTCGTGAGAGTACTCTTCGACCAAAATATTTCCTATAGGGTTCTCAACTTTATTCATAATTTATTTCCTGAAGCAAAGCATGTGAAAGAATTTGAGCTCGAATTTTCTTCTGACCAGATATCCTTCGTGCATGACAGGTAAAAGGTTTTTCGGAATAATGGGAAATGCCTCCAATTTCCTGAAAGAACTAACACTTCTTGTGTCTACTAATTATCAGTGGACCGAAAAATATGTAGACCTAAAAACCGGAAAGCATTGGTTAAAATATATGATTGACAGAGACACTGGCCGATATTACAATTTAATGCTGCTTACTCCAAAACCGAAGACAAACGAAATTATTGACATAGCTTTTTCTTCCATGGACTATGATGAAGTTGAAGGTGCTGCTCATAGATTATTAATTGAAGAAGACGACGAGAAAATAGATTTTAGACCTGCTGTTTTAGGTCGGATTAAGAAATTGGATATTTCACAATTGAACGAATTCGAAAAGAAGAGAATTAAAGCAATTATTCTAAATGGGCATTTAACAGACAAGACAAATAAAAGAGAAGCTGCCGGTAAAGATTTTTCAGAAATTCAGAAAGATGAAGATTTCTTCAAAGAATTGGCTGACTACTCGGAAGAAATATTCAAACAACTTTATGACTCTTTCATTTAAATTATTCGAAAAAAGATCAAAATCATTGTTTATAGTAGATTTGACAAAAAATGAATCTTCGCTGTTTTATGTGGGTAGTAAATTTCAACCTTCCTAGTTTAAAATAAATCATTATTTGGAAATTATAAGTATTTCGGTAACCTATGGCAATTCTTTTAATGGCTTGGATAGTAGAATTTAATTGTTCTGCAAAAGCATTTGTGTATTGTTTATAAAAGAATTCCTTAATTCCTGACTAATGACTTTTCATTGTATTTACAAACTTAATAATTGGGATAATTTTTGATCGTACTGCCTTTCTCATCCACACTTTTAAATCGTTAAGTGATGGTTTTATATAGGCCTGGTTATATATTTATTTCAATAGTTCTTTTAGCCTGTAAGCTTTATTTACTTCACTCCTCATTCCACAACTCTCCCATCTCCAATATATCCTTTAAAGTACAGAATTCCTTTCCCTGGCTCACCGCAATTGTTATTTTAATTCCCGTATTTTAATATTCCGGTAATATATTTCAGCATACTCCGATTGCAATAGGATTCTCCCTCCTACCACACTGGCGTTTTCTCCATAATTTACCACGACGCCGTTGACGATGTGTACACATTTGCCATTGAAAGAAAATACCTCCACCGTATTCCATTCACCCGTCGGTTTTTCAGCATCTTTTTTCTTTATGATTTGTGTATGTGCTGAGGGCGCGTTTTGTTTGCCATCTACCTGAATGGTGGCGTTATCAAGCAACCAAAAATCACCAACGTCTCCTTCCTGAATCTGACATTCAATTGAACTGGGCCATATATTATCTTCGGCATCATCGGGCACATGATAACATATGCCGCTATCTCGTTTATTGTTTTCCCGCGGAGGCCATCTCTTTAGTCCCCATTTAAATTCCAAAGAAAAATGGTAATTATTATATCTTTTTTGGGTCATGATATACCCAAGTTCTTGACCAGTGTCATGAATAATTCCATCTTTTTCTACAGTAAACACTTTATTGGGGTCATTATTTTTTCCTTGCTTTTCCAACCAGGTATACCAACCGTCAAAGTTGTTTCCATTAAACAGTATAGAAAATTGGTCTTTTAAAAACACCGGCTGAATGTTTTTCAAAAGAAATACATAATCATTGTAATCACCATTAGCCGCTTCCTCAAAACAAACCAAATAGTTGTTTTTAATTATATTTCCTGTTTTGTCCTTCACCGGATATACTCTTACTGCGTGTGTGGCATGGGATGGATAAAAGAGAATGTTCCAAATATCTTCTGAATACGCAGTATGACTGGGACTGATAGCATAAAAGCCGAAGGTCTTTTCGTGGGGGTCAAACTCCTTTTTGCCAGATGCTAATCCGGGAAATAAGATTTGATGCTCAGGAAATTGGTTGGCTTTGGCAAGCACCCCTACATGAGATTGTTCAGGTCCCTGACCAGAAGGAGTGTAATATCCAAAATTCAATAAAAAATCCGGCGAATATCTGGCCAAAGGAATCATTTCTACTTTTCCTGCTCCTGCTTTTTTGAAGATTGCTGGTGGTAACTCATCTCCTTGTAATTCCGGTCGCCAATGCTTTGCCAACGTTGTCCAACCAATGTTTATTTGATAACCAAGGGCATCCACGATTTGAGATAACGATGCTTCATTTTCTCCCTCCAGTCCATTGGTGCTCAATCCGGTTAACCGGAAAAGCTCTGTTTTGATTTTTAATGTTGCTTGAGCAATGCCGGTAAAATCTCCTGCTGGTTGAAAGGTGATCAACACATTTTTATTCTGATGAATCAACTCTACTTTAAAAAAGCTTGCCCGTTCTCCTGAAATTTGTATGTCGGCAGGAGTAGGGTTTCCCGGAATCTGTAAGGTATCTGGTCTGCTTGTTTTCCCTTTGATGGCTGATAGGATCAGTTCTTTTGTCTGTGAATAAAGTTCATTTTTGCAAAAAAGGAAGGATAAAATGAACAAGAAGGAAAGTTTTTTCATAGAATGGCAAGTTTGGTTAATTGTAGTTAATTATACTATCGACTATTGTTTATTACTATTGTTTATTTAAGTGAAGTAAACTACAAATAGAGTTTATTAACACGGATATTTTTTCATTTTTTTAGTGGCTCTTTCTTGCTGTTCATACCTTTTTTCAATGAATGCTTTCGTTATAAAACACCGTGCCTGGCCTCCTTATTTTGTAGACCAGGCACGGGTTCGATTGTAGCAAGGATTTAGTAACCTGCGTTTTGGGTGTATAGGCCTTGTTTGACATCCATTTCCGACTGAGGAATTGGATAAATGATAAAGTTTGTATTGAATGGCCGCATTTGTTTCATTACATCCTCCACCGGAATCCAGGCATTGATTATTTTATCTACCTGACCGGAGCGCACCAAGTCATACCAGCGCGTACCTTCTGCAGCAAATTCTTTGCGCCGTTCTGTAAATAAACCGGCCAAGGTAATGCTGGTCGCATCCGGCAATCCTGCCCTTTTTCTTACCTGATTTACCAGGGCGAGGGCATCCGCTGCCGTCCCGCCACCCGTAGCCCCTTGCAATATACACTCGGCTTTTAATAATAGAATATCTGCATAACGCAATACTATAAAATTAACTGGCCAATCTAAACGATCATTGCCTTTTTTGGTGACATCGAGATATTTGATATAAAATGGACGATCGTCCAACACTCCATTGGAGGTAAATCCATTCAGGAATATAGTAAATGCCTTCCTGGTATCCGCAGCCTCGTATGAATTCACTAAATCATTTGAAATTGGACGGATACTGCCACCCTGGGGAAGTCCTTTTGAAGTCAAATACGGATCTGGTACCAATGCAATGGGAAATCCACTACCCAGGCCAAGCCCTCCGCTGATAAATTGAATGTCCATGATGACTTCCGGGTTGCCTTCTTTAGTATAGGAAAAAACATCCGGATAGGTAGGTTGCAACGAAAACTTGTTGCTGTTAATGATATCATTCAACAAGCCCAGGGCTGTATTCCATTCATTGGAAGCGGTGCCGGGTCCATCAATATTATACGTTGCTCCAGACCGGGTCATATATACCAACGCCAATAAACCTTTGGCCGCAAAGTTGGTGATTCTGCCTGCGTTGGTTGCCGTATAGGAGGCTGAAAGGTTTTGTGCTGCAAATTGCAGATCTGCAATAATCAATGAATATACTTCTGTCGTGGAGCTTCTTGAAATAGCCAGAGCTTCATTTTGTGAAACGACTTTATCGATCAGCGGTACCTTACCAAACGTTCGCACCAAATCGAAATACATAAATGCTCTTAGAAACCTGGCCTCTGCCTCAAAACGAGTTTTTAAGGCCGCGTCTGTAATGACACTTCCGTTTTTTTGTAATTGTTCCAGGTAATTATTTGCGCGGAAAATTCCACTGTAGTTGGCGCTCCAGGCCTCTGCTATATAGGGGTTGGAAGCAAGGGTATTGTGAAAACTGTTTACCCCTTCCCAGTCCCGAACACCACCATCCGATACACCATAGACATTGTCGGACCGCGTTTCAGATAAATTTAATATCCGGTCGGGATAACCACGCAGTGAAGAATATACCGCATTTAATCCCTGATTAAAATCATTGGTAGACTGATAGAAAGTAAGCGTCGTGGCGTTGGATATAGGGGTTTGTTCCAATTCTTTGGTACAATTCAACAGGCAAAGTAGTATGATCGGAAGAAAAATATATTTACGTTTCATTTTCATTTTTCTTTAATGGTTAAAAAGTAAGGTTTAAACCAAAAATAATGGAGCGCGCCAATGGTAAACCACCGTAATCTCCCCCTTGAGGAAAGTTATTGTCCCCGCTTAAATTGGTATTGATCGCATCGGGATTCCAGCCTCCTTTGTATTTGTCCGCGCCAAACCAATTTTCAGCTGTTGCATACACTCTGGCTCCTTGTAATTGTTTAGTATTAATCAATCGCCCTAAGTCATAACCAAAGGTGATGTTTCTAACGCTCCAATAATCGGACGACCAAAGCCAATCTGTATTTTTAATTCTGCCAAAAGTGGAGTATGCCTTTCCCCGTACCCCATCACCCGGGTCAGATGCAGAGCGCCACCGGTCCCTATAAAGACCCAGTGCATTGTCTCCATAACCCTGTCCTGTCCTGTCTACTGCACGGCCAAACAGAGAATAAATAGACCCCCCCATTTGTCCCTGAACCAATACCGTAAGATCAAATCCTTTATATTTCCAGTTGTTGGTGATACCCCATATATAATCCGGATTTGGCTTACCAACAATAACGCGGTCATTAGCATCAATTTTATTATCCCCATTCGCATCGAAATATTTGGGATCTCCTTCTTGTTGTGTGCCAAATAAGGCTACTTTGTTTTCAATATCCGTCTTGCTGAGTATCCCTGTTTGCCGGACGACATTGATGGCATACATGGGATCGCCTACTTGTAAAATGCTATGCGGGATGTCAAAAGAAGATGGAATTAAAATCGGTGAATCATTGGGGCCTAAATGCACAACCTTGTTTTCGTTGTGGCTTAAATTTATAGAAGTGTTCCATTTTAATCCGGTGCCTGGAATATTGTGTGAGGTCAATTCCAACTCCCAGCCTTTATTTAAAACCTCCCCGATATTGGTCAGCGAAGTAGCAAAGCCGGTAGTTTGTGGCACAGGGACATTCAACAATAAGTCGGTATTGGTTTTGGTATAGTAGTCAAAGGAACCCACAAATCGATTTCTGAAAAATCCAAAATCTATGCCCACATCTATGGTTCTAGATTTTTCCCAGGTAAGATCAGGATTGGCTATACGATTGGGCGCTTGTCCACTGGCCTGGGCATTTCCAAGTGCATAATTATAAAACCCCAGGGTAGATATACTGCTGTAATCCCCAATGTTATAATTTCCGGCTTCACCCCAACTGGCGCGTAATTTCAAGTCGCTTATAATATTGATGTTTTTTATAAAGTTCTCTTCTGATAACCTCCAACCCAGGGATACCGATGGAAATAAACCCCATTTTTCATTGGTTCCAAACCGGGATGAACCATCTCTTCGCACACTGGCTGACAGCAGGTATCTTCCTTTGTATCCATATTGTAGTCTTCCAAAATATGAAAGCAGCACGTTCTGAGTTTCGGTAGTAAAATTGTTGGCCGTACCTGAAATGGCAGATGCTGCATTGAGCGTAGTAATTACACTGCTGCTGTATCCTCCGGAAGAAGTTATAGAAAACGCATCAAATTTGGTCACGTTGTATGCATATCCGGCCAGGGCAGAAATATCATGATTGTTCTTGATCGTTTTATGGAAGGTCAGTGTATTTTCATTTACAAAAGTTTGTCTGCCAAAGCCGGTAAACCTTCCTGAAGTTGATGTTCCGGGAGCAGTTAAACGAGCGGCCTGACTGCCGTTTACAAAATCAGGGCTGTATCTTTTAAAGGTATTGCTGGTATTGTCCAGGTTAATGGTTGACCTGAAATTTAAATCGTTCAATAATTCATACTCCACAAAAGCAGAAAAAAGGTTTCTGAAGTTTTTGCTTAAGCCAATATTGTTTTGCAATTGGCGCAATGGACTGTTTCTGGTACCACTCCAGGAATACACCCCGTTTGCTCCGATATTCGCGTCCAGTCCACCGTTTACTGCTTCCTGTACAGGTGGCATGCTGGCGATCAGGTGAATGATGGCATCTTTTCCTTCTACGCTAGGATCGTTGCTCACCGAATTCGATGGAGCAATATTGAGACCGAATTTTAGTCTTTTACTTGCGTTGACTTCGACGTTTGCTCTTACGGAATAATTTTTAAAATCCGTATTGTCTACGATACCATCCTGATCTAATAAATTTCCGGAAATATAATAGTTTACAAAATTGGTGCCTCCACTGGCAGATAATTGGTAGTTTTTGACTGCACCTGTTCTGAATGCTTCTTTTTGCCAATCAATAAAAACGAGCCCCGGATGACCCGGCTGGGACCAACGATCATCAAGCATTAGGTTAGCATTTATAGCTCCCGGTGCCAATTTAAGCACTTGTCTTCTTTCCTCTGTGGTCTGACCGGCTGTCCGGTTTGCGCCAGAGGCTACCCAGGTCGCGTTGATAATCTCAGTAGAACGGTCAATCCATTCTTCTGCATTGAGCATATCCAAAAGTCGAACAGCTTTGGTAATGCCGCCATAGGTATTAAACGAAATTTTGGGTTTGCCTTCCTGACCTTTTTTCGTAGTGATCAGCACTACTCCATTCGCCGCTCTTGAGCCATAAATAGCAGCTGCTGCCGCGTCTTTCAATACCTGAATGGATTCTATATCATTTGGGTTGATATTGTCTAATGGGTTTCCGGTATTAAATCCGCCGGCCGCATTTTGTCCGGAGGTTTCAAGAGGGAAGCCATCAATGACATAAAGCGGTTCGTTGCTCGCTGAAATAGAGCCCGATCCCCTGATTTGAACACTAAACCCTTTGCCGGGTGATCCACTGGTTTGTTTGACAGTAACCCCGGCCAATTGTCCAATCAAGGCCTGATCAACTCTGGCGAGAGGTCTTTGATCCAGATCTTTTGCATTAAACGAAGAAACTGAACTGGTCACGTTTGCTTTCTTTTGGCTGCCATATCCGACCACCACTATTTCGTTTAATTCATTGACATCAATTTGCAGACTAACATTAACGATGGATTGCGCGCCTACCGATAATTCCTGAGTTACATAACCCACATATCTGAAAATCAGGATGGCCTGTTCATCTGGAATTTCAATAGTGTAGTCACCATTATTATCTGATACCGTGCCTTGGGCGGTACCTTTAATCATGACGCTGACGCCAGGCAAACCATCCCGGGCCTCTGCATCGGTTATTTTGCCGGTAATTTTAGGTCCAAAATATTCGATCTTTTGGATACTGGATAAGGGCAAGGATTGCATGAGCAGATCTTTTTTATTCTGCTGTCGCAGTAAAATCCGGGAACCAACCACTTCGTACGATACTTGCAGTGGTGTCAGCAATTCATCCAGCACTGCTGACAACTTTGCATTGGAATTCATGGAAACCTTTTGATTGGAACGAATCATATTGGGACTGTAGACGAATTTTACATCCGCTTGTTTTTCAATTTGATTCAAGACATTTTTGATTTCCAATGCTTCGAAGTGCAGAGAAACGCTTGATTTCAGTACATCTTGCGCATAGGCATCGTGACCATAAGACAGTCCGCAAAAAAGAGCCAACAGCAAGATTTGAGTAAAAGTTATTCGCATTGTTTTGAGCAAAAACTGATTGCTAAGTAAGGTTTTATTCATATTTTCGAGTTTTATATTTTTAAAAAACAGAAGGCCTCATTCAACCAGTTGATCACAGGCGAGGTTTCTGTTTTGCGAAGCCGATAATGCTACTAACATTATCGGTTTTTATTTTTCTTCATTTGCTCTTCCTGATACGTGTTTATATGAGTTTATTTAAAAAAGGTTTTTATTCTATTTGCCGGTTTCATTTTTATATTTAGCAATTATTGATTTAATTTATTTACATCCTTTACCGTTTATAAAAATGCCCGTTCCTCTTTGTTCATAATTTGCATTGACTGATTTACAGATGAGGTCAAGTTGAGTGGTCAGGGAAAGATCGTTTAAATCGGCATTCAAAACACACCGGTACAAATCATGGTTTTCTACTACAATTTCAAGTCCATAGGCCGTGCTGAGTTTTTCCAACACTTCTTTTATAGGAGTTTCTTCAAAAATAAATTGGATTTTAGTGGTGGGTGGTATGATGGCCAAAGGATTTTCGACAATACCGGAAGTCAGTTTTTTGGATTTCTTATCGAATACCATTTTTTGGTTGGGTGTCAGGATGACTCCATTTCGTTTATTGGATGGTTTGTCACTGGCTTCATAGACCGAAACCCTTCCGGAAACTACAGAGACTTCAATGGCGTTTGATTCTTCATACGATTTGACATTAAACATAGTACCCAACACTTCGGTAACCAATTCTCCTGTATGCACCAGGAAGGGAAGTGAGGGGTTTCGTTTAATTTTAAAAAAAGCTTCTCCTTTTAAATAAATATTCCGGGTCTTATCTCCAAAATGTTCAGGATAACTTACGCTGCTTTTCTCTTTTAACAGCACGATAGTTCCATCTTCCAGCATGATTTCCCTGGAGGTTTTTGAGGTGTTTTTTACTTCAATATCACCAGAGGAAGCGATCTGTTGCACGGCCATCTGGACACGATTTTCTTTGGATAAGAATAAAAAATAAGCACACGCGATCACTATAAGCAGGGAAGCGGCAATACTCCCTTTTAGCAAAAAATAGCGGGACCTGGATAGTGAATGGCTGGTCGTTTTAGCTACAGTATGTCCGGCAATTTTTTTCCAAAGGCGGCTTTGAATTTTATTTTTTTCTTCTGGTTCTAATTCCAATGGACTGTTCCTGAGTTGGTTTTCCTGCCAATCCCGGATTAGTTTTTCCTGTTCGGCGTTGCATGCTCCAGTCAGATATTTTTCTAATAATTTGTCGAATTCATGTTGATTCATCTAATAACCAATGTTTGTTGTTTTTGGCTCCAAGGACCGTAAACGGGTGAAATGTTTTTTAATTAATTGTCGGAATGAAAACCCTTGAGTTCTTCTTTTAATACTTTTAATGATTTGGTCAGGTGGTATTCAACCGCTTTTTCAGATAACTTCATCTGCGAGGCAATTTGTTTTACCGATTGATTTTCAAAGCGACTTAATTTGAATATTTCGCTGCTTTTTTCCGGAAGTTTTTTCAT
This sequence comes from Saprospiraceae bacterium, assembly GCA_040007895.1. Taxonomy (GTDB): domain Bacteria; phylum Bacteroidota; class Bacteroidia; order Chitinophagales; family Saprospiraceae; genus JADJLQ01. Next base: position 19,809 of record JBDTUE010000056.1, read on the forward strand.
CGCCTCTTCTACTGCTTTTGATAGATCCGTAAAATTTATAATTTCTTCAGTGCTATAGGATTGTTGAATTTCGTTGAAAATTAAATATTCCTGAAACTTGCGGTGTGTAATTTGAGATTTAATATAGTTGGTCGTCCGGTGTTTGATCGAAACCACTAAATATGAGCTCAAATGCCGAATGATGTTTACCTGACGTTTATTCCAGAGGCTCTCAAACAAATCATGGACAAACTCTTCTGCTTCTTCTTTGGTGCCGGTTTGATGATACGCCACTCCAAACAATTTATACCAATAACGGTTATAGATTTCTTCAAAAGCCATGGCATTGTCGCTTTTTAAGAAAACAACCAGTTGTTCATCATTTAAGGTCTTGTACTCCATTATATCATTCCAAATAATGGTGTTTAATTGATAGTCAATTAAAAGTAAAAAATCCCTAAACGAATTTGTGTTTTTCTTTCCAGAAACGTTTAATCCATATAGTTCATTAGAAATTCAATGAACTATCTGATGATTGAAAATGAATGAATTATG
>JBDTUE010000057.1:0-20276 GCA_040007895.1 Saprospiraceae bacterium
CTACCTCCTACCTCCTACCTCCTACCTCCTACCTCCTACCTCCTACCTCCTACCTCCTACCTAATCTTAATTCCTTTTGTATTTTTACCAAAATTCTTAATAGATGAAAAAAATCATATTCTTTCTGTTTTTATTTTCTACACAATGTATATACAGCCAATCATCCGGGATTATTTCCGGACCCATGCTAGGTCCTGTAGAATATCGTGATGCTATACTGTGGCTAGAAGTAGGTCCGGAGGTTAAATCTGTCAGTGTCCATTATAGAAAAGTCGGTGACCCTATTACCATTAAATCCAATACTAAAGTATACAAAGGTGAATTGGGTAATGAATTCAATCCGATTCAAATCCAGGTTGGAGGCCTTGACTTCAATACGGAGTATGAATATTTTTTTACGATCAACGGAAGATCATCAGCTGCTAAAGGGACATTTAAGACTAAAGATCTCTGGCAATTTCGCAAACCAGCTCCAGATTTTACTTTCCTGGTTGGCTCCTGTCATTATGGTAATGAACCAGTCTATGACCGGCCTGGAACTCCGTATGGTGGTGATCCATCCATATTCAATACGATGTCAAAAGAAAAGTCTGCTTTTATGTTATGGACTGGCGATGAATGGTATACCCGGGAAGTAGATTATTATAGCAAATGGGGACTTTGGTATCGTGCTCAGTTTGCCCGTAGGATGCCCGAACTGCAACCCTTTTTAAAAGCTATGCCTCAATGGGCCATGTGGGATGATCATGATTATGGACCCAATGATGTAGGAATGAGTTATATCCTCAAAGATGAAAGTCGCAAAGTGTTTATGAATTATTTCTGTAATCCATCGTATGGAGATCAGGGCCAGGGAATATATACGATGAACAGCTGGGCCGACGTAGATATTTTTATGCTCGATGGCCGGTGGTTTAGAAGTTCTGACAATCTCATCGATTCAGTGGACGGTAAGATTAATCCTGAAAAAATAATGCTTGGTAAACAACAGATGTTATGGCTTAAAAATGCATTGGCTTTCAGTACGGCTACATTTAAACTCATTATGTTTGGCAACCAGGTTCTCAATCCGATATCTACCTACGAACGTTTCCCTGATTTCCGAATTGAATATAATGAACTGATGAAATTCCTGATGGATCAAAAAGTAAATGGAGTAGTTTTTCTATCCGGGGATCGTCACCACAGTGAAGTCATCAAAGTAGACCGGCCGGGTTCATATTCCTTATACGATATTACCATCTCACCTTTAACATCGGGTACTCATGTTTTTTCCGGTGCTGAGAAAAATAATCCCTATCGTATAATAGGAGTAGATCAAAAACAAAACTATGGCAGGATAAGTGTCTTTGGCAAAAGGAATGAGCGCGTACTTAAATTAGATATTATAGGAATAGGTGGAGAAGCATTGGGGACCTGGAGTATCGGTGAAGCCTCATTGAAGTCAGAATAATCAGTTCGCAAAGATTTGAATGGGCTTCAATCCGCGATTCCATAATGTGTTCACTTTATTCATTCTGTAATCATTTATTCTATAAAGTCTATTCATAGCCCGGGACATTACAAACAAGATGAAAAACGAACCTGTCGAATCTTTTTTATCACAGTATAATGAACCAATAACTATTCAGGCTTTCCTTCTTCGTGAAACTCTTCTTGCCAATCTCCCTGATATTATTGAGCAGGTAGATATTCCTGCCAGGATGATTGCTTACAGTTACGGGCGAAAATATATTGAATTGCTTTGCGTTATCATTCCTTCAAAAAAAGGATTGAAGCTGGGATTTAACCGGGGTATTGATTTGCCAGATCCGGATCAGTTATTGGAAGGTACAGGCAAAATATCAAGGTATGTCAATATCACGTCCGAAAAACAGATAAAGTCATTGGCAATAAAAAAATTAATTAAGGCTGCTCTTGCTGCTTATAAAAAAAGAATAAAGGTTTCAAAAAAATAAATTTATACTTTTTAGTTTAATTCATTCTTAATTCCTGATCAACAGTCTTTTGCTTATCAGCTCCTGGCCATATCTTACCCGGATGACATACGTACCCGCACTTAATCCATTTAAATCTAATTCTTCCCGGGAATTTCCAGACGCATTCAATAAAGTTTTTGTTTTCAATATCCGTCCAGTCATATCAAATAATTCTATTTGAGTAGGGGTTGCCGTTAGCGAGATTGGCCTGGAGATTTCGAGAGTAGCTGACTGCACAGCTGGATTAGGATAAATATCTAAAGTCAGACTGGAATGAAAAGGATCCGAAGCCGGATTAAAAGCTAAAGCCTGGATAGAAGATGGTTGCAGGATATTCTTCAATTGTATTTGATCGAAGTACATGGTCGTCGAAGATGCAGTAGCATTTTTAATAAGTACTCTCTTTATCAGTGTAGGATTCCCGAGTTGTGATAAATTGATTACGATTTCGACCCATCGTCGTTTGGCCGGCCGGGTAGTAATCTCAAGACTATTGCCACTATTATCTGCACTCTGGGTAGATACTTTAATACTGTTGTTTCCATTATTATATACCCAAAACCGGACTTGAGTATTCGCTGTAGTAGTTGCAGCTGAGGATTTACTGAACGATAATATTCCATTGGATGCATAATCAACACGTAATGATTTGCTACCCGACTGAACCGGGCTCGTATTATTATAATTTCGGTTGGTATTGACAGATACATCAACCCACTCTGAACTCAATGCATCAGCATATATTATTTTATTGGTCAATACGGTACAGGTATTCGTTGTACCAGTCACAGTATTACTAGGGTCTGAAGCATTGCCTGCAGCATCCTTTGCCTTCAAATAATAAGAATAAGCAGTCGCGCAAGTCAGTCCAGTCACCTGAAATGTCGTTCCGGTAATGTTTGAGTTGATCAGTGTATTATTTTGATATATTTCATATGCTGTCACTCCTACATTATCCGTTGATGCAGACCAGCTCAGTGAAATACTGTTCGTACTGATATTGGTGATCGTAAGATTCGCAGGCACCGTGGGAGACTGACCATCTACTGCACTAACTGTCATTAACCGGGCCAACAACATGATATAAGATGCTTGTGAATAAATAGCAGGTTCTGTGATCTCCCAGGAGTTTTCAGGATAACCTGTATTCCAGTCTTTATACGCTTTCTGTGGTGGCTGACTGGTGATACCACTTACTGTACCTGAATAACTTTTATTCGGCCCACCAGGTACATAACCTGGTGCAGGGCCATTGGTTGAAGTAAGTGCATTATCCCAGACAGTACCATCGTTAAACCAGGTATGATAGATTTCATTCACTGATTTTTCAGCTCCATAAGCATACATATTGGAGAGCATCACCATACCAAGTGGATTCGCTCCATGCATCCAATGTAGATATTGTTCGGCTGTTTCTTTATACAAAGCATGGTTAGCTGTATTGAGATTAAAACTGATGTAGTCAAGGTTTTGATTACCTGCATTCGTGTGCGTTTGATTATGTCCCCAGTGATAGGTATCATCACCCATATGGGACCGGTAAAGATCAGTCCCTGCATTATAATCATTGATTGAATACAAATAATTCATCGATGCTTTCTGATTTCGAATATTATTAACCACTCCACTGCTTATCCCGGGTAATGTGGTTAATCTCAATAAAGCCAGTTGTTGTGGTATCCAATACGGTCCCCACCAATTGATTTTATATGGATTAACATTGATATAATTTGCCTCAGCAAAAGTTTTATATTCCGCTTTACCTGTGTGTTCATAGAGATAAACAGATGCTACAAACGCCTGGCCAAACTGTTCTTCAGCGTTATTATCCGCATCACCGGATTTGATATCACCATCATCACAGTCCAATTGAAAGGAAGTAAAATTGCCGGTAGTAATTTTAGCTCTTGCCCAGGCGGCTTCAGCACGTGCAATGAGATCCAGGCCATATGTATTTAATACGCTTACATTTTTTAAAGCTGCACCAGCCACAGCAAACATCGCCATACCTGATATCGTACCGGCCGTACATTCCGGGAGATAATACCGGGGGCGGGTATCGGCACTCGGTGGATTGATTTCATTATAATTATCGTTGCCTACTTTTAGCAAAAATCCATTGGTACCGGTTGCATCCTGCATTCGTTTTAAAAAATCAAGTTCATATTTAAGTTCATCCAGGATATCGGGAATTCCATTGCCCGATTCAGGAATATTATAATTGTCTTTAAATACGGCTGGATTCATGCGATATGCTTCTGCCAATTGTATTACAGCACTCGCTGCAAACGTGGTGTATTTATTTTTATCACCGGCATCCATCCAACCGCCCCGCAAATCTTTTGCAGTACTTAAATTGCCTTTAGCAAATCGACTTGTAGCTGCTTTATCCTGATTAGCCCCTTCAAAACATGCGCCATCTGCCCATTTAGCGTCGGTGTACGGAACTTGTTTTGCAAAATTGATTCGTTGATAAAAATACATCCGCATAGCTTGTTTCAAAACTTCATCGTATACATTGGTATTGATATCAAACCTGAATGAGCCAATATTATTTGTAAGATCATATATATAATAAGACCCCACTGTAACCAGGGAACTAAAGTCAAACCACCAACCTCTGTCACCGGATTGTGTATGTGTAGCTCCGCTGTGCCAGCTAGTAATAGTTCCTGTATAAACTACGGCATCATTGTCCCATCGTCTCACCTGGTATTGATTAGCACCGGTACCTGGCGAAAAAGCTTCAGCAGCATTGAAACCGACCTGCGGATCAGCAATGACTGCTACTTTTTTTGAGGAAGGCAAATAACCAAACTGATCCACCTTAATATGATATGTAGTGGCCGCTGGTCCGGCATGAATAAAAAAAGGAAGGCAAATTAAATATAGTATGCCGGCATAATGAGCGGTTGACCTGGTATTCATATACTAAAAATATGTAGCCTTAACGGAATATTAAGACAATACATTGTCAGATATTCGGAAATTAAGCACACTTCAATTGATTATTCCATTATTATCTACAAAACTTTTGGGGTTATAATAGAGAATGTTTTAATTTTGAATGCTAATCGAAATAAACAACATGATCATATATTATTCAAACAAAAGTTTATTTCATCTTTATTAAAATTAGATTTTCCAAATCTCTATCATTTAAGATTCTATCACTAAAACAAACCCATGATACGACTGAATATTCTTGCTTTTCTTAACTCATTTCTATTCATTCCAGTTTGGATAACGATCCTGAGTATATCTTGTATCGCAAAAAATAAACCTCAACCCGATTTAATATCGATCGATCCATTCGAAATAGCTATTTTAAAAAAAGAAATTACTCCATGGGCAACGTTGATTAATTCAAATACAGATGAATTAAAAAACATCTATTTGCCAAACGCGATGAAAGTAAATACTAAAGGAGAAGTCTTATCCGGAAATACTGTAATTAATACATTCTATAAAAACAATCCATTGCACATTGACTCCCTGAAAGTCCTGCTCAGGACACAAGCCAGTCAAACAAAAGTCTATGAAATAGGAAAAATCTATTCGACTAATCAAAAGGCCTATAACTATTTGCATATCTGGCATATTTCCGACAAGGAAAAGAAGATTGAATTAGAATTTATCGAACCTTCAGGGTCATCCGGATCTGTGACCAATGAAATAAATAAAGCCCGTGAAGAATGGATGAAGCTTTGCAATCAGCACAATGCTTCCATTTTAATAGAAAGAATGTATACCCCAAATGCCTTGTATTATAATCACAAACCTATGGTGATCGGCAGAAAAGCCATCACGATGGAATATAGTTATATGAATAACGGAAACTATCATTTGATGCTTAAACCGATCCTTTCAGAAATGGTAAATGAAAAAACAGTTTTTGAAATAGGTCAATGTTCGGGAAACTATGCCGGCAAGTATATGATCGTATGGCAAAAAAATGAATCCGGAGTATGGCAGGTTCTGATGGATTCTAATATTTGAAATAGGGTGCACCACAGTTATAGATTTATAGTCATCTCACTACTACATTAAATGCTTAGGAAGCTTTATTATCTTCTACCTCCGGGCTTACGATTCTTTGTTCGCAGATTGATCTATTTACCTCTTGATGTCTTTTCAACGAACAAACATCAACTCATTCCACCATTGGGTTCTATCTATACCGGTCGTGGAAATTTTATTCACCAGGGATTGGAATGGAAACAATTATTTATCGATCAAGCAGGACTATTACCCGAACAATCAGTCCTGGATATCGGCAGTGGTATCGGAAGAATAGCGATAGGATTGACTAAATTTCTAAAAGGAAACTATGAGGGATTTGATGCCGTAAAACTTGGAGTCGACTGGTGTCAAAAAAATATAAGCCCTGTACATTCCAATTTTCATTTCCAGTTTATCGATTTGTTTAATGATCTCTATAAAAGTGGTGGAAAATCAGCAACCAATTTTACATTCCCATACAAAACAGATCAATTTGATTTTGCCTGTGCTATTTCCGTCTTTACTCATATGATACCTGATGAATTAGAAAATTATATAAAGGAATTAAATCGGGTATTAAAGTCCGGTGGACGTGCCGTCCTTACTTTTTTTATTTTGGATCCCGAGAGCTTAGCTGGTATGAATAAAGACAAAGGTGTCCTGCAATTCCCTCACCATCCTGATCACCGTCATGCACTAATGGATACTAAGGTGAAGTCGGCTAATGTCGCATATCAACGGGCTTATTTAATGAATTTATTAAATGATCACCATCTTCAAATCACTCATGAGTTTAAAGGGAAGTGGAGCGACGGCCGAAATACCATTGCCTATCATCCTCTTGCATTCCAGGATATATTGATTCTTAGAAAGTTTGTATAATGATAGGAATGTTTTGAACCGTATAAAGTTATCTTTGCGCGCGATGAAATGGATTAAGGCTTTGTTTTTCTCTCTGATTCTGATGCTGGTTATAAGTTCTTGCAAGCAACATATTCCTACCATTGTATGGGACAAAAGTTTTCCCGGTATTGGTTCTCAATCATCTCCGAGGCCGATCGATATCAATCATGATGGAACAGATGACCTGGTATTAGGTGCCTGTAAAAACGAATATCAACCTACTGATATGGGTGTGATAGCATTGGATGGCAAATCAGGGGAAGTCCTTTGGCAAATGGATGCGCATGATCAGGTTTATGGATCTGCTAGTATTATAGATATTAATGGAGATAAAACGGATGATGTCATCATCGGTGGCCGATGGTCTTATCTAAGGGCAATCGATGGAAAGAATGGCAAAATCCTCTGGGTTTATCTACCAGTCGATACCATAGATCCAATCCTTAAATATGCCAAGTATAATTTTTTTAATAGCGTCCTGGTTCCCGATCAAAACGGTGATGGCATGAAAGACCTATTGATTCAGAATGGAGGTAATCACAGTGCAAAACCTCAGGATAGTATTCACAGGTATCCCGGCGTACTTATGTTATTTGACAGTAAAACCGGTAAAGTACTCGCTGCCGATACAATGCCCGATGGAAAGGAATCTTATATGTCACCGGTCTTTATGGAACAACCCGATGGAAAACAATGGATTATTTTTGGCAGTGGTGGCGAGACCTTCAACGGACATCTGTATGCTGCATCGTTATCCGATTTTAAGAATGGATCATTAAATAAGGCTACTATTCTGGCTTCAAGTAATACCACTCAGGGTTTTATTGCTCCGCCGGTCCTTGCAGATATCAATCACGATCAATACCTTGATATTATATCTATTTCTCACAATAGTGATATTTCTGCCATAGATGGTAAGACATTTAAACCTATCTGGAAGTTGAATATTCCCGGGACGGAGTCCAGCAATAGTTTTGCAGTAGGTCAGTTCACCGGCGATGATACTCCTGATTTTTTTACATTTGTGAGCAAAGGTATATGGCCCAAAAGCCAGGGATCATTACAGATACTGATTGATGGCCAATCGGGCAAAATTGCCTATGAAAACACATTGGGGTGTGCGGGATTTTCATCTCCTGTTGCGTATGATCTCAATCAGGATGGACTAGATGAAGTCATTATCAGTATCAATGAATATGATTGTGAAAGAGGTTATGTAGACAGTATCGGATTGAATATTACAAATAAACTTGTAGCCATTAATTTCAAGAATCACCAGGTTCAGACTATTGAGACATTAAATGGATTTAAAAATATTTTTTCCACTCCGTATATCGGAGATCTTGATCATGATGGTTACCTGGATATCGTGCATAGCCAATTTTATAGCCCTTCCAATGACCTACTTGTTTTTCTCGGTATGCGCATCAAAAGAATCGCTACACCTATTAAAGTAAAAAAGCCTGTAAAATGGGGCGGCTATATGGGAAGCAAGGGGAATGGAATCTATGAATGATGTACGATCTACGACGTAAGATGTTTCAATGTAGAGTACGCTTCAACGCTGATGTGTATGGGCTAATGATATAAACAATGTCACTTTAGTTTCTATCAAATAGGTAAAAGTGGATCTCTTGGAATATACCAATAATGTACGATGAATGATGTACGATGTACGATGTTTTAATGTAAGAGGTGTTTCACCACTTTATGCATTGCGTCATTGAAACATTGCATGTTGAAAAAGATAAATATTATAACATTGTACATTGTACATTGTACATCATAATATCATAAATCGGAACATTGTCCATCGTAAAATTGTACGTTGTAATATCGTACGTTGCACGTTGTACATTAAGCGTAAGCTCTTTCATTAATTCTCTCCATATAATTGGTAAAAGCGCGGTTAGCTACTTTATTACCACCGGGAGTAGGATAATCACCGGAAAAATACCAATCACCGGTATGATTAGGACATGCAGCATGAAGCCCTTCAAGACTTTGATATAAAACATCGATCTCTAAATCCAGGTCGGAGGGTTTTACGATTTTTGCGATTTCAGCCGATATTTCTTCAGGAGTAAATTCTTTATATAAAGCTTTTACTTCGTTGCTGACTTCTTCTTTAGGTAATTTTTCCTGTGCTTTGCAGCGTTGGTAGGTTTCATCTAAAAGGTATTCTTTATTTGCCTTTTTCAATAATTCCACAAGGGCCTGGAAGGCCACGAACTCAGACATTTTTGACATATCTATTCCGTAACAATCCGGGTACCTGATCTGAGGGCAGGATGAAAGAATAATTATTTTTTTAGGTTTGAGCCTGGCCAGGTTCCGAAGGATACTATTTCTCAAAGTAGTGCCTCGTACAATACTATCATCTATCAAGACCAGGGTATCGATTTTATTTCTTACGATGCCATATGTTACATCATATACATAACCAACCATTTCAGCACGAATCTCCTCGTCGGCAATAAACGTTCGTAATTTTTCATCTTTGACGACCAGTTTTTCTATCCGGGGTCGCCAATTCATGATTTCATTGATTTTATCTTCAGTCAGGTTGGGTTCAGCAAGAAGTTTTTTGCGTTTATATTCGTCAATGCTTTTTTGCAAACCTTCGATGAAACCAAAGAAAGCAGTCTCTGAAGTATTTGGTACGAAAGAAAATACAGTATTTTCAAAATCGTAATTGACTTTTTCTAAAGTTGGTACTACTAATTGTTCACCAAGTTTTTTCCGTTCGAGATAAATATCCCTGTCTGTTCCTTTAGAAAAATAAATTCGTTCAAAGGAGCAAGCTTTACGTGGGGCCGGTTGATCTATGAATGGAACTTCGGTAACATGGCCATTCCGTCGAATGATCAACGCATGTCCGGGTTCTAGCTCTTTTACATATTTAGCTGAAACGGTCAACGCCGTTTGTATTGCAGGTCTTTCAGATGCCATGGCCACCACTTCATCATCTTCATACCAATATGCAGGTCGGATGCCATTGGGATCACGAATAATAAATGCATCTCCATGCCCGATCAGACCACCCATCACATATCCGCCATCAAATTTTTTGCAGGCTCGTCGGAGTAATCTTTGCAGATCCAGATTATCAAAAATAAATTGATTGATTTCTTCATTAGTATAACCATCCGGTTTATACCAGTTAAAAAGACGCTGCACTTCATCATCCAGGAAGTGGCCTATTTTTTCAAGAATAGTTACTGTATCGGATTTCTCTTTTGGATATTGACCAAAAGAGACTAATTCAGCAAACAATTCTTCAACATTCGTCAGGTTAAAATTTCCTGCAAGCACCAGGTTGCGGCTGATCCAATTGTTTTGCCTAAGAAAAGGATGTACTGTCTCGATAGTATTGGCACCATGTGTACCATACCGTAAATGTCCCATCAATAACTCCCCGGTATACGGCATATGCTTTTGAAGCCATGCAGGATCATTCAGTAAGGACGGTTTTAATCCTCTGAAATTATTAAAAACATCATTGAATAAATCCTGAAGATAATTGACGCTATTGCTTCGTTTTCGGCTGATGTAACGTTTGCCAGGTTCGGCATCCAGTTTGATAGTAACTATTCCTGCACCATCCTGGCCCCGGTTACGCATTTTTTGCATAAGCAATTGCATCCGGTAGACTCCATATAAAGCTGTCCCATACTTTTCATGGTAAAATTCGAGTGGTTTTTTTAATCGAAGGACCGCCAGGCCACATTCGTGTTTGATGCTATCACTCATACTCTGGATTGGAATCGAAACGTCAAAGTTAAATATATAATGACCATCGCGTGATCAAATTATTAATTTTTTATATTTATTTATCTGTGTTTTGAGAATATAAAACACAAAGGACTCATAAAGGTTGCGTTAAAGTCTGAAATAGTTAAAAGGCAGTTATATACGCATTAAGCATTTATTAAATATAACTGTCACCTCTTATCTTTCAAAAAGAACCGGGTTGATAGGACTATCTATGATTTCGCCCGGTACAGCTCCCGGACACCAGGTATCCCAGTCTGCCTGTTGATTTTCATTTTCAGGCGTCTTTAGTCTCATTTCTTTATCAATATAGATCATAGTCATCACACTCCGCATCGAGTTTGTTTTATTCGGTCCGGCTCTATGAAATAACCACCCCATATGATAACTAACTTCTCCAATATCAAATGATTCTATGATATGAGGGTATCCCTCTGACTTTAAAGTTGACTTCAATAGTTCCTGACTCTCATCGCTGATCTTTTTATTTCTACCGGTAGACAGATTAAAACTTCCTGCACTAAACTCAAGGGGACCCATCTCCAAAGGAGTAGCTTGCAAAGGAATCCATACAGTAACTGATCGATCCGTTTCCAACGGCCAATAGTATTGATCAGCATGCCAAGGTGTTTGACCTCCACCAGGTTCTTTGTATAAAGCCTGGTCATGATACAATCGAACACCATCAGTTTCTAATAAATCAGCCGCAATACCTGCTAGTTTTTTGCTGAAAACAAATTCTTTCACTCCGGAGGATTGCACCCAGATATTCATAATCTGTAGAAAAGCTTTGGCGTAGGTGTCCCTTTGCTCCATGGGAAGATGCTGGGTATTGAGCCTGTTTACTTCAGATGAAATAAGCTGATTATAAAAATGAATCGTATCCGGATGAAGAACATTTTTCAATTTAATATAACCGTGTTTTTTGAAAAATTGGACTGCAGTGTCATCGATAGAATAATGAGCTGAAAGGTCTTGAGCACGAGAAGAATTCATTTGATGAAATTATTAAAATTTTGATTCAAAAATAATAATTGTTCATCGCTTGGAGTCTGACCTTTGTCCAGGGTCCAACTTATTATCTTCTGATTGTCTATGCTGAAATAAAAATAAGGAAGGTAATGTTTCTGGATTTATTTCCAGATAGATCTCAGATTAAATTATTTTTTAGTTTATATCGGGTCTTGTGAACATTTTTAAGTTTTCTTACACTACTTAATATCCCTTATAAATTAAATAAAAATTACCTCATTGGGGTATTCCGGACATTTTACAAATGGCCGACTTTTGTACGACTTCTAAAAAACTGAAAAAAAATAATCTTTTAAACAGAATTGAAAAAATTTCACTCTAAATACATTTCTATGAAAAAACTAATTTATGTTGCCTTATTTGGCATGGTATTTATTTTCGGATGCTCTAAAGTCAATGAAGATCCTGACGTACAAAACCTATTGGAAGAAAGGGGTAATGATAATCACAAGATCTGGAAACTATCAGAGATTGTAAACCATTGGGATTATACCCTTACCGATGGATTTAAAAGCGATGGAATTCAGATAATAAAGTATGTCTATAGCTGTTCACACCCAGTAGGTCGGGCGATAGCCACGACAGACTCTGTGGAAGAGAATGGCGAAGTACTTTGGGACAATGAACGTACCATGGCATATAATGATAATTTTATGATTTCTACAGAACAAGGCATAGAATATGGAGATGAGGTGCATCGTACGTATCATTATGATGCTGAGGGTAAATGGACCGGAGTTACAACAGAAATCAATGGAGAAGTCATTGAAGATGAATTTGAAATAGGGCCGGGGGGATTGCTAAAGAGTTATACGAGCAATGGTGTACGCAATGTGTATGAATGGAAAGCAAACAATTTAAGCAAAATAAAGACCTATATTCTCAGTACAGCTGCTTTCAGTTCTGTTCAACATTCATCGACTTTCAACCATATTGGATTCAATACTATTTCTAAAAACAAAACGAAAGAGCAGATCCTTCATTCATTTGTAGAACTTCAAAAAGTAAAAAGAGGTTCGTCTGGATTCCGCAGTACAACGGATGAATGGGTCCTGGTTTTCATTGAAGAGCAGACCGCAGATAAAAATGTGATTCAACCATTTTCCTCTGCAGCACTTGGTTACCCTGGAACAAGTTCGGATGGCGGTTATTACACATTACCAAAAAATTTCATTATTCAGTTCAAAGGCTACAATATAAATGAGGACGGAACAGAAGGTGACCTGGCGTATTTATACCACTTCGATTCCTATAAGACAAAAGACAATCTACCGGTGGATGTAAAATATTCAAGCTTTATTGCAGATTATGTCCAGGACGAAAACGGCAACACACTTGATTATAATGATCATGGGACTATCCATTATGAATATATTTCAGGGTGTAATCAGGGCAAAAAATAGAATATTTAAAAATAAATTTATCCCTTTCCCGATTTCCTGGAGAAATCGGGATTTTTTATTTTTAGGTATCAACTGAAGATCCCGAGTATTCTTAAATGTGAATAATTATAATATACAAAATCACCAGATGGTTTCCGGCAGGCACACGACAGTTATGACAGTGTGTATGACTAGCTCCCCAATTTATGAATATTTGAGTACATTAGGAAAAGAATGAAATTTAAGATTTTTATAGTAGTAGTCACCATATCTATTTTATACACTACCATTGTTTTTTCTCAAAGTAAAAAAACAGATAGCCTGATTTTTGCTCTTGAGCATTCAAAAGAAGATAGTGCCAAAGTAAATAACTTGAATGCGCTTGCTAAAGAATTCAGAAACACCAATACGGATACTTCTCTTTATTTCGCCAATAAAGCTCTCGAACTCGCAACAAAACTAAATTTTGACATGGGAGTGGCTGATTCAAAATTACGTATTAGTGCACTCTTTGCCAGTCAGGGAAAATTTAATGAAGGTATAAAATACGGCAACGATGCCTTGGTCATATATAACAAATTACATGCTGCTGCTGCAACAAAAGACCTAAAAAATATTTTAGCAAAAATAAGCAGCGCTTATCTCATCCTTGGTCACAACATATCATCACAAGGGAATAATGTTGAAGGTTTGAAAAATACATTACTTTCATTAAAGATAAAGGAACAAATCGGCGACAAATTAGGCATTGGGGACGCAAACTATAATATTGGACTTTTCCTTGCAACAGAAGAGAACTATCCCGAAGCCCTTAAGTATTTCAATTCCTCTTTAAAAATATCTGAAGAACTTGGAAGAACGTCAGATATTGCCACCACGTACAACACCATTGGTTGGGTTTATATTAAACTGGACAATTATTCGGAAGCATCGAAGCATTGTTTCACCGCTTTAAAGCTGACAGAGCACACAAAGGATAACTCTAATCTTGCGGAAATTTATAATAACCTGGGAATTATTAATGATCATCTCGGAAATTATAATACAGCATTGAATTACGATTTCGCCGCGTTAAACAATTATGAAGTGACCGGATTCAGGGAGCAAATTCCATGGATTTATAATAACATTGCGTCAGTTTACCTCCATCAAAAAAAATATAACAAAGCTGCGGAATTTTTAAATAAAGCATTACACATCTCAACTGTTATGGGTAAAACTGAGCTTATCAAACTTAGCTATGAAAATTGGACTATATTGGATAGTGCTCGAGGCAACTATAAGCAGGCACTGAATTATTATAAATTGTTTATACAGTATCGTGATAGTCTTTTTAATAATGCGAATAGTAAAAAAATAATACAGCTACAAATGCAGTATGATTATGATAAAAGAGAAGATTCATTAAAACAAAAACAGTTTGTTACAGATACCCAACTACAGGTTCATAAAAAGCAAAAATATTTCTATTGGACCGGACTTGTCCTGCTTGGATTCCTTTCCATTGTTGTATTTCATAATTTCCGCAATCAAATGAAAATAAACAAACTGGCTGCTGATGCCCATTCCAAACAAAAAGCAGAATTAGAATTACAAAATCATCAGGCGATTTTAAAAGAACGTCTCCGTATCAGCGGTGAATTGCATGATGAAGTAGGGGCCACGCTAAGTGGGATTTCTATGTATAGTCATCTTACCAAAGAACAAATTAAAAAAGGAGAAACCACCGAAATTGAAAAGTCCCTGAATATAATGCAGGAGTCATCTACACAAATGGTGGACAAACTGAGTGATATCGTTTGGTTGATAAACCCGGAACAAGATTCCCTGGAGAAACTGATCACAAGACTTGAGGAATATGCTATTCAAATGGCCGCTATTAAAGACATGAAAGTAAAGATTAATTTTCCCGCTAAGATCGCCGATATTTCACTGCCTGTAGAGCATCGTCGCAATATCTACCTGTTTTGTAAAGAAGCTATTAATAATGCTGTTAAGTACAGTAATGCCACCATACTGGAATTATCCGTGAAAGAAATGGAAGGCAAACTTAAATTTTCGATTGGTGATAATGGGAAAGGGTTTGATTCGGTGATGGTACGACGAGGCAACGGTCTGGAGAATATGCAAAAGAGAGCGAATGAAATAGGCGCTAAACTATTTTTAGAATCAATAGAAAATCTTGGGGTTTTAGTTTCTTTGCAGTGCAATATCACCTGATGTGGTATAGTTTGATTTGAAAAAATATCTCACATTTGTAATGAATCCATGGAAATATGAGTAGCAATATTTGAAGATAACAAGTTGGTACGGGATGCCCTTACTGCCATCCTTAACGGCACCAATGGTTATAGCTGTTGCGGCTCTTATCCTGATGGTCATCAGTGGGACATCCATATTCAGGTATCCGTCCGGATGTAATTTTAATGGATATTGAAATGCCAGGGTTAAACGGAATCGATCTAAGTAAAAAATAAAAACCAGGTATCCTGAAGTGAAAATCCTGATTCAGACTGTATTTTCAGATAATGATAAAATATTTAATGCGTTGTGCGCAGGGGCTTCAGGCTATATTCTCAAAAATGATCCACCCCATAAATATATTGAAGCGATCAATGAAGTGTTTAATGGTGGAGCTCCATTGAGTACCGCCGTTGCAAAAAAGGTAATGGGGTTTTTCTCTGCAAAAAACATAGTCCTGGTCCCACCTACAATGGAAGATTATCAGTTGAGCGATCGGGAAAGTGAAATACTTCGGATGATGGTCGATGGGGATGATTTTCATCACATTGCTAAAAAAGCTTTCATTAGTTACGAGACAGTTCGCACTCATGTCAAGGGATCTATAAAAAGCTTCATGTAGCTTGTAAAAGTGAAGTAATAGTAGTACAACAACGTATATTCGGAAGCAATAATCCATCGCGGACCGGGCAATCTAAATCCGATAGTTTTTGAGCTCGTAAGGTTATTTCAGAATAAATGCGTGCTATTGGTCTTCCGAATCTTGTCTATCACTTCTTATAACAAAGAGGCAAATTTGACAAATCCATAAGGTTTTATTACTTGCTATCCGACATTTTTGCTTGTTATTACATTAACATTTCGGAATCCATCAACATGAAAATGATCGTTGAATACGGCCTCCTCAAAAATTGTGATTGAACCCTATTCATATGATCTCGATTAAAAGAAAAGACTTTTCAGCCTTTTTATTTTCTTTGCTTTTCTTACCTCCATTGATTGGACAACGTGAGATTCAAATAAATGACACATTTTTAGCTACTTCAATAAACCCATTTTGTTTAGCTATCAAGACGCCGGTAAAAGATCATATATCCCGGGATTCCATCTGGAAACTTTATCTGAAAGGAGAATTTAAAAATTTTGAAACCATTATTGAAGTTCCCAAATACAAAATTGGCTTCTATGATATCTGGATGTTATTTATAATTGAAAATAAATCAAGCGCCGAAATACCCCTTTTTGTAAAAAGCTTCCACGTACCAACAGAAGTTTATAAAAAAACAAGCCCCTCCTGGCAGCTCTTAAAATCCTTAGGTCATGCTGCTCAATCGGATCCAAATTCCATACTTTCAATTAAAGAAAGAAATGGATTTTCTGATCGGATAGTCCCTTACAAAACCGATACCTTCTTAATGAATGTAAATATCATTGAAGCGGGAGAGTCTTCAGATTTTTATCTTTACCAGGCTGACCGGTACTGCATCAATAAATTAAAACAGGTGCAATGGCCAACTTTATTTAATGGCCTCTTCATAGGAATCATCGTCATGTTATTACTGACCTCGCTGTATTTTTATTTCAGGATCAAAGAGCGGTTTCTAATCTGGTATATTGGATATCTGTCCATATTTATTTTTTATTATTGGCGGGATCTTGAATTTTGGAATACGCAATATGATATAAGTCACCAGTTTTTATCCTGGCATGTCACCAAAGTGCCCATTACCCTGATCATCTTTACGTTCTATTTATTATTCATCAATGGAATTTTAAATATCCGATCCCGGCAGGGAATACGCAAGTTCCTAAATGCTTTATTTTTGGTACTTCCAGGTATATTCCTTTTGGATTTCATTCTATTAAAATATTATCCCTATGGAAGCAATATTTTAGCTTATACATGTGGGCTGGTCATGGGCATTATCCAATTGAGTTTATTGTATCCCATATGGAAAACCAGTCAGAATGATTGGATTACCCGTTTTCTAATTCTTGGATCCTTGTGTTTGTTTTTAGGCTGGCTTACAATTTTATTGTTTCCAATTGAAATACATCAATATACAGTGAGGTTATTTACCTTAATAGAAATGCTGTTTTTTATGCTCGCCATTGCCGAACGATTTATGAAAATAAAAAACGAAATGCTTGAGCTTAAACTCACAGAAGAAAAAACTATCTCCATGGAAAGAAATCGTATTGCCGGCGAATTGCACGACGAGGTAGGAGCCACATTAAGTGGAATATCCATGTATTCGTATTTAATGAATGAACAATTGAAGCTGGATCACATGGACCTTGCACGGCAGTCCCTCGAAATCATACAACAATCAGCCCGGGATATGGTTAATAAACTCAATGACATCGTATGGTTTATTAATCCGGATCAGGATTCTCTGGAGAAATTGTTAGAACGCTTGCAGGAATATACCCGAAAAATGGGTACTATTAAGCAGATGCAAATAAACTTTGATGTTCCTGATCATTTGACAAATTCTTTTCTTCCTGATAAAGTAAAACGAAATATTTATTTGATCTATAAGGAGGCCGTCAACAATGCAGTTAAATATAGTGAGGCTTCGATTCTGAATATAAAAGCTAAAAATAACTTTGATGAATTGGAAATCGTATTAAAGGATAATGGCAAGGGATTTGATACTCTAAAAATAAAGAAGGGAAATGGTTTGCAAAACATGAAAGTGAGGGCAAAAGAAATCTGTGCAGATCTTATTATTGCTTCCCGTCAGGACCAAGGTTGTGAAATTACATTAAAATTCAAAATCGCTTCTTAGAACAAAGACCATAATTTTCTGACAAAGGTGAAATTTCAACAGACGATGGTTTCTGTATTCTACTTCTTTACATAATATTAAACCAGTTAGCTCTAAGTGTATTATCTTAATCCTATTCTGCAAGCATTTTCTTTCTTATATCTATGCAAAATAAAGCACTCGAAGTTTTCTATTTACTTTTCCAGGGTGCATTGATTTTTCAACTTTTGATTTTTGGAGCTTTGTATGTTATCACCAGAAGAAAAGATGTCCTGTTTTACAGTCTGTTTTTATTTTTTGCTTGCTGAATTGCATGATGATATGGGCGGAACGTTAAGCGGAATTACTTTATACAGTCATCTGGTCAATGATCTGTTGGATTCAGGGAAATATACGGAAGCCAAACAATCAGCTAACATCATACAACAATCGGCCAATGAAATGAATCATACACTCCGGGATTTGATTTGGGCATTTAGTTCAGAAATGGATACACCTCAAAAGCTGATTGAAAAAATAGATGAATATATAGTATGGATGGCTAAATCAAAGAATATAAAAGTTCACCAGAATGTTTCAGAAATTTCCTCTGCTATTAATCTCCCTTCTAAAATCACCAGAAATATATATCTGATTATCAAGGAAGCCATTAACAATGCGGTGAAACACAGTCAGGCCAGTGAACTCGAAATCACCATTAAACCAACTCCAACAAGTATTTTTTTCTCAATAAAAGATAATGGTATCGGCTTCGATATCGATCATGTACAAAGTGGACATGGCCTCATTACCATGAAGAACAGGTCCGCTGAAATTAAATCCGAAATAATCGTCATATCGACAATAACTCAAGGAACTACTATTTCACTTGTTTATATCATTCCTCATCCGGGGTAATCAAACGAAACAATAAACTGAGGAGACCTTATACACAGAGGTATTTAAATATGCTTGATTTTGTACCAAATGATCATTGGACCCTAACTATATTAAGTAAAAAATTGATTCCTATTCATAGATTCTAATCCATCCAATTTGTATCATTATAATTAGTTTTGTATTAAAATAAATAAGTCATGACCTTAATTCAATTATATATTCTACTGTATTCGTTCTTCGGATTTACAAGCCAACAGGGAATAAAGAACCCACATCGTTATCTGTACGTAGCTGTACCGGGTGTTCGTAACTACCTCGAATACGGTGGACATGGACTATTAGTGTATGATATAGATAATGGTCACAAATTTATAAAGCGGATAGTTACCCAGGGGCTAATGGAAGATGACAAACCTGATAATGTAAAAGGTATTGATGTAAGCCTGGCTACTCAGTGTGTCTATATCACCACTGTTCATAAACTCCAATGTATTAGCCTTCTTACTGAAAAATCAGTGTGGGAAAAATCATTTGATAAAGGATGTGATCGATTGTCCATCTCTCCGGATGGAAAAGAAATCTATGTGCCGAGTTTTGAAAAAGAAGACTGGTATGTGTTAGATGCCATAACCGGAAATTTAAAACAAACTGTAAGCCCCAATTCCGGATCACATAATACGATCTATGGCCCTAATGGAAAAGAAGTATACCTGGAAGGATTGAAATCACCTTATCTGACAGTAGTAAATACGAAGGATATCAATCAAAAAAGACAAGTAGGACCATTCGTGAATTCCATTCGTCCGTTTACAATCAATGGAGCTCAGACCAGGGTATTTGTCAATGCCAATGAGCTATTAGGATTTGAAGTGGGAGATCTCGTGCAGGGAAATAAAATATATTCTGTAACAGTAAATGGTTATCAAAAGGGACCAGTCAAACGTCATGGATGTCCGAGTCACGGCATAGCTCTCACTCCAGATGAAACCGAACTTTGGCTTGCTGATGCATTCAATCAAAAAATACATATATTCTCATTAGATGGAGATAGCCCGGCCATTCAAAAAGAAAGCATCGACCTACGGGATCAACCGGGGTGGATCACTTTTACTCAAGCCGGGGATTATGCATATCCATCTACCGGAGAGGTTATAGATCCAAAAACCAAAAAAATAATCCTTACACTACAAGATGAAAATGGCATTCCTGTTCAAAGCGAAAAAATGCTTGAGATTGATTTCAGAGATAAAAAGGCTGTAAGTGCTGGAGATCAGTTTGGAATAGGAAGAAGGAAATAAATTTGATGTACAACG